>NZ_JBFYGQ010000003.1:0-509149 GCF_041079455.1 Microbacterium sp. 16-032
TGCGTGAGCGCCGCGGGCCGTTCGTTTGCCGTAAATGGGCGCCTGGAGTGGCCGGTGGCGTGCATTTGCGGCACATGAGCGCCGTGCGCTGCGTGAGCGCCGCGGGCCGTTCGTTTGCCGTAAATGGGCGCCTGGAGTGGCCGGTGGCGTGCATTTGCGGCACATGTGCGCCGTGCGTTGGCGCCTCGAGCCGCTCGTTTGCCGCAAGTGGGCGCCCGGCGGGGCCGTCGCCGCGCAACCGGGGCGAGACATCTGCGTGACGGGCGCGGGCGGTTGGGAGGCGGCATCCGGGAACGCGAGAGGCCCGCCCCGAGAACGGGACGGGCCTCTCGACGAGGTGTCTCAGGTGTGGCGCACGATGCCGAGCGGCGTCGACTCGTGGCCCTGACCGAGCGGGTTGTCCTTGAGGATCGCGACGAGGCGCTTCTCGCCGGCCTTGTCCATCGTCGAGCCGAGGATGTTGCCACCCAGGTCGTTGATGTCGACCACGGCCACCTGCAGGTCGCCGCCGAGCAGCGACTTGAGGCGGGCGGCCACCTCGCGGGGACGCTCGGGTCCGAGCACCACGGCCTGGTTGTACGGCGGGATCGTGCCCTTGGTGGGGCCGTCGATCGCGCGCGCCTTGTCGCCGGCGATGCGGTAGAAGTCGCCCTTGCGTCCGAACGCCTTGGTCACGGCGGAGACGGCCGCGGCGAACAGGATGCGGGGCGTTCCGCACTCGCGCAGCGCCATCTCCATCGTCTCGGGCATGCCGAGACCGATGCCGTAGGGCGTGCGGGTGACGTACTTCGACAGGAAGAGCGCGAGCTTGCGGGGCTTGATCGTGTCGAGCTTGAACGACCGGCCCTGCGTGATCGCGACGATCTTCTCGGTGACGAACAGCAGGTCGCCCGGCTGCACGGCATCCTTCGCGTACTCGAGGATGAACGCGTCGAGGTCGTCGCCCGGCATGACGACTCGCGTGCGGATCGGGATGCGGGCGTACGACGTGCCCTCGACGGTGACGGTGAGCGCCTTGCCGGCGTTGGCCTCGCCGCTCATTCGAGGTAGTCCCGGAGCGACTGCGAGCGGCTGGGGTGACGCAGCTTCGCCATGGTCTTCGACTCGATCTGGCGGATGCGCTCGCGCGTGACACCGAACGTGTCGCCGATCTGGTCGAGGGTCTTGGGCTGACCGTCGCCGAGGCCGAAGCGCATGCGGATCACGCCCGCCTCGCGCTCGCTGAGCGAGTCGAGGAGCGACTCCAGCTGACGCTGCAGCATGGTGAAGCCCACCGCGTCGGCGGGGACGACGGCCTCGGTGTCCTCGATGAGGTCACCGAACTCGCTGTCTCCGTCTTCACCGAGAGGCGTGTGCAGCGAGATCGGCTCGCGGCCGTACTTCTGCACCTCGATGACCTTCTCGGGGGTCATGTCGAGCTCGCGGCTGAGCTCCTCGGGCGTGGGTTCGCGACCGAGGTCCTGCAGCATCTGACGCTGGACGCGCGCGAGTTTGTTGATGACCTCGACCATGTGCACCGGGATGCGGATGGTGCGGGCCTGGTCGGCCATCGCGCGTGTGATGGCCTGACGGATCCACCAGGTGGCGTAGGTCGAGAACTTGAAGCCCTTGGTGTAGTCGAACTTCTCGACCGCACGGATCAGGCCCAGGTTGCCCTCCTGGATGAGGTCGAGGAACTGCATGCCACGGCCGGTGTAGCGCTTGGCGAGCGAAACGACGAGGCGGAGGTTGGCGCCGAGCAGGTGGCTCTTGGCGCGCTGACCGTCACGGGCGACCCACTGCAGGTCGAGTCCGAGCTGGCTCGTCTTCTCGGCCGCCGACATGTTCGACAGCTTCTCTTCGGCGAACAGACCGGCCTCGATGCGCATCGCGAGCTCGACCTCTTCGGCCGCGTTCAGGAGCGGGACCTTGCCGATCTGCTTCAGGTAGTCCTTGACCGGGTCGGCGGTGGCGCCGGTGATCTGCGCCGAGTAGACGGGGACGTCGTCCTCGTCGCTCGACGAGATGACGATGGCGCCGGTAGGAAGTGCCTCGGCGGGCGCCGCCGGTGTCTCGTCGTCATCGTCGTCGTCGGACTTCTTCGCGTCGGTCTTGGCCGCGTCGTCGGAGTCGTCGCTGTCGTCGGTCTCGTCGATCTCGACGTCGCCTTCTTCGACCTCGTCGTCCTCTTCGAGGTCGTCGTCCTTCTTGGCCTTGGCCTTCGCCTTGGCGGGAGTCGCCTTGGCCTTGGCCGGAGCCTTCTTCGCGGGGGCCTTCTTGGCGGTCGTCGTCTTCGACGCCGTCACGGTCTCCTCGGAGTTCTCGAGCTCGGTGTCCTTCGCACTCCGGGAGCGGGTCTTGGTTGTCGTGTCTGCCACGTTTCGCCTTTCACCGGGAACGCACGCTGCACGGCCACCGGTCGTTCTCGGACACTAGTAAGACCCTTGTCAAGTCCCGAACCGAGGAGCGGGGGCTCCTGGTCCGGTTGACAACGGGTCAGGTTCTTCATTGTCTCACATTCCCGGACCGGGACTTGACGTGGACCGGGGATCTATGCGTAGACAACGCTCGCGCCCGATGGGACATTCCCGGGATGCCGACTCCTCGGCATCCCGTCGACGCGGATGTCGGATGCCGTCAGCCGAGCTTGCCGCGACGATCGTCGTCGCCGGGGCGCGAGGCGAGGAAGCGCTCGAGCTCGGCGGCGAGCTCGTCGGCACTCGGCAGATCGCCCGTGTGGATGATCGGCGTGGCTTGGGTCGAACCCGCCATGTAGGCGTCGTAACGCTCCTCGAGGTTCTCGAGCATGCGGGTCAGCTCGTCGCTGCCTTCGACCTGCTCGGTGACCTTCTCGAGGAACTCGCGGTTCTCTTCGCGCAGCACTTCTCCCGAGAACACCAGACCGGTCGCGACGGTCAAGCTGTCGAGAGCGGCGAGGGCTGCGGCGGGGTACTCCGTGTCACCCAGGTAGTGGGGAACGAGCAGGGCGAAGCCTGCCACCTTGGCGCCGGCTTCGGCGAAGCGGTACTCGAGAAGGTGGCCCGCCGTGGAGGGCACCTGGGTGTGAGGGCGCCAGACGGAGTGAGCCTCGGCGAGGTCGGGGCGCGTTCCGCTTACGGTGGTGCCGATGGGACGCGTGTGCGGGACCGGCATGGGGATCGCGTGCACCCACGAGATCGACGAGACCTGCAGTCCCGCCGACAGCTCGAGGACGGTCTCGGCGAAGGCCTCCCAGAGGAAGTCGGGCTCGTATCCCGCGAGGAGCAGGAAGGGCTGTCCGAGGGAGTCGTGTGCGAGCGACAGCTCGAGGCGCGCGGGTCGGTAGTCCGTGAGGTGGTCCTCGACGAACGTGATCGCGGGTCGGCGCGCGCGGTAATCCAGCAGCGCGTCGTTGTCGAAGACGAAGAGGGCGTTGGGCTGCACGTCGTTTCGGAAGTACTCGACGAGACGGGTCACCGCGCCACCGGCATCGGTGAAACCGGTGAGGGCGATCACGAGCGGCAGGCCCGACGGCACGGGGGGCGCCGCAGGGGCGCGGTCGTACAGCGGGGCGGAGGAACGCATACCTCCACTCTACGAGCGTGCCGGTTGCGTCGGCCGCGGTGCGTCCCGCTCCTAGCGAACACGCTCGAACCTAGGATGGATGCCATGCCGTTTCCCTCCGTGGCGTATACCGACGCCCCCGTTCTCGAGTCCGACGCCGACGCGATCCTTCTGATCGTCCCCACTGTTTCGGAGGGGGCTCCGGATCCGGCCGGCTGGGAGGGACTGATGGCGTCGCTGTCCGCCGTCGGTTTCACCGGCGCGGCGGGCTCGTTCCAGCGGGTGCACGTCCCGGGCGTCTCCACCCCCGTGGCCGTGGCCGGTGCGGGCTCGAACCCGGCGGACGCGGCTCTGCGTGACGCCGCGGGCACGGGGCTCCGCCAGCTGACCGGCTTCGAGCACGTCGCCGTGCAGTCGCTCGTTGCTTCCCCGTGGCGACCGATCGCCGAGGGTGCCGCTCTCGGCGGATACCGCTTCGCCGACTACAAGAAGAAGGCGGCGAAGGTGCGCGCGACCCGCGTGACGGTGGTCGCCGATGAGGCGCCCACCGACAGTGACACCGCTGCGGTCGCGGCCGTCGCCGGTGCGGTCGCGCTGGTGAAGGACCTGGTGACGACCCCGGCCGAGTGGCTCGGGCCCGCCGACTTCGCCGACGCCGCTGTGAAGGCTGTCGAGGGCCTGCCCGTCGAGGTCGAGGTGCTCGACGAGAACGCCCTTCGCGAGGGCGGATACGGCGGCATCCTCGGAGTCGGGCAGGGATCCGACCGCCCGCCGCGCATGGTGCGCCTCGACTACGCGCCCGCCGACGCGGAGCGTCACGTCGCCCTCGTCGGCAAGGGCATCACGTTCGACACCGGTGGCCTCTCGCTCAAGCCGCCGGCATCGATGGTCGGTATGAAGTACGACATGTGCGGCGCCGCGACAGTGCTCGCCGTCCTCAAGGCCGCGGCCGAGATGCGTCTGCCCGTGCACGTGAGCGCCTGGCTCTGCATCGCGGACAACATGCCCTCGGGTCGCGCGACGCGCCCGGGCGACGTACTGCGCACCCTCGACGGCACGACCGTCGAGGTGCTGAACACCGATGCCGAAGGTCGCCTCGTGCTCGCCGACGGCCTCGCCGCGGCCAGCCGCGAGAACCCCGATCTCATCGTCGACGTGGCCACTCTGACGGGGGCGATCACCGTCGCGCTCGGCAACCGCCACACCGGTGTGATGGGAGACGACGAGGCGGTCGCGACGTACCTGGCCGCGTCTTCGCGGACGGCAGAGCTCGCCTGGCAGTTGCCGCTCCCGGACCACATGGTCGACGACCTCGACTCCCCCATCGCCGACCTGCAGAACGCCAAGATCGGCGATCCCGCGGGCGGCTCGCTGTTCGCCGGATTGTTCCTGCGCCACTTCGTGGGTCGTGTCTCGTCGGACGCCGATGCTCCGCGTATCCCCTGGGTGCACCTCGACATCGCCGGTGTGGGCATGAACAAGTCCGCGCCCTTCGGGTACACCGACAAGGGCGTGACGGGAGCGACGGTCCGCTCGCTCGTCGAGATGCTGGCCACGGACGGCGTACGGTGACCGAGTACTCCGCCGACGTCGTCGTGCTCGGCGGTGGAAGCGGTGGCTACGCCGCCGCCCTCCGCCTCGCCGAGCTGGGCAAAGACGTCGTGCTCGTCGAGAAGGACAAGCTCGGCGGCACCTGCCTGCACCGGGGGTGCATTCCGACCAAGGCGCTCCTCCACGCCGGCGAGGTCGCCGATGCCGCCCGTGGCGCGGCCGACATCGGCGTCGATGTGACCTTCTCGGGCATCGATCCGGCGCGCGTGCGGGCGTACCGCGAAGGCATCGTCGCGAAGAAGTTCAAGGGACTCGAGGGCCTGATCTCGGCTCGCGGCATCCGTGTCGTCCACGGCGAAGGGGTGCTCGCGGCGGGGCCGACGGTTCGCGTCGGCGACGACGTGTACCGCGGAACCGATGTCATCCTCGCCACCGGCTCGTACAGCCGGAGCCTGCCGGGCCTCGAGATCGGCGGGCGGGTGCTCACCAGCGGGCAGGCCCTCGACCTCGATGTGATCCCCGAGCGAGTGGTCGTCCTGGGCGGTGGCGTGATCGGTGTCGAGTTCGCGAGCGTGTGGCGTTCGTTCGGCGTCGAGGTCACGATCGTCGAGGCACTCCCCCACCTGCTGCCGGCCGAGGACGTGGCGTCGAGCAAGGCGCTCGAGCGCGCGTTCCGAAAGCGCGGGATCTCCCTCCAGCTCGGGAAGAGGTTCGCCTCCCTCTCGCAGTCCGCGGACTCGGCGACCGTGACCCTGGACGACGGCTCCGAGCTCGTGGCCGATTACGTCCTGGTCGCTGTCGGCCGGGGCCCGGTGACCGCCGGACTCGGCTACGAAGAAGCCGGCGTCGTCCTCGACCGCGGCTTCGTCCAGACCGACGAGCGTCTGCGCACCGCCGCGGACCACGTGTGGGCGGTGGGCGACATCGTCCCCGGCCTGCAGCTCGCGCACCGCGGCTTCCAGCAGGGCATCTTCGTGGCGGAGGAGATAGCCGGGCTGGCGCCCGTGCTGGTCCCCGACGTCGACGTCCCCCGCGTCGCCTACTCGCACCCCGAGGTCGCGTCCGTCGGGCTCACCGAGGCGCAGGCGCAGGATCGTTACGGATCCGATGCCGTGAAGGCGTACGAGTACAACCTGGCCGGAAACGGCCGCAGCGAGATCATCGGCACCTCGGGCATCGTGAAGATCGTCCGACGTGTCGACGGCCCCGTCGTCGGCGCCCACCTCGTGGGCGATCGCGTCGGTGAACTGATCTCGGAGGCGCAGCTCGCCGTGGGGTGGGAAGCCCACCCCGAAGACATCGCGCCGTTCGTCCACGCACACCCCACCCAGAGCGAGGCGCTCGGCGAAGCCTTCCTGGCTCTCGCCGGCAAGCCCCTGCACGCACTCTGACCGCAAACCGGTCACTAAGCTAGGTACCGCATCCGGTACGAAGGAGACATATCCATGAGCACTTCCGTCGTCCTCCCCGCTCTCGGCGAGAGCGTCACCGAGGGAACGGTCACCCGCTGGCTCAAGCAGGTCGGTGACACCGTCCAGGAGGACGAGGGTCTGCTGGAGATCTCGACCGACAAGGTCGACACCGAGATCCCCTCGCCCGTCTCGGGCGTGATCGAGGAGATCCTGGTCCAGGAAGACGAGACCGTCGAGGTCGGAGCGGTCCTCGCGAAGATCGGTGACGGCTCCGGCGCCGCCTCGTCCGACGACGCCCCGCAGGCCGCCCCGGCCGAGGAGCAGTCCGCTCCGGCCGAAGAGGCGGCCCCCGCCGAGGCCGCTCCCGAGCAGCCCGCCGCCGAGCAGCCCGCTGCCGAGTCCGCGCCCGCCGCGAGTGGCGACTCCACCGAGGTGAAGCTCCCCGAGCTCGGCGAGAGCGTCACCGAGGGCACCGTCACCCGCTGGCTGAAGGCCGTCGGCGACGACGTCGCGGTCGACGAGCCGCTTCTCGAGATCTCGACCGACAAGGTCGACACCGAGATTCCTTCGCCGGTCGCCGGCACGCTGCAGGAGATCCTGGTTCAGGAAGACGAGACGGTCAACGTCGGTGCCGCCCTCGCGCGCATCGGCAGTGGTGCCGCCCCGGCCGCGCAGCCCGAGGCGCCCGCCGCCCCGGCCGCCGAAGAGAAGCCGGCCGAGCAGCCCGCCCCCGCGGCGGAGGAGAAGCCCGCCGAGCAGCCCGCTCCCGCCGCCGAGCAGAAGCCGGCCGAGCAGCCCGCTCCCGCCGCGGCTCCGGCCGCCTCGTCCAACGACGACGTGACCTACGTCACCCCGCTCGTGCGCCGCCTTGCGCAGCAGCAGGGCGTCGACCTGGCTTCGGTCAAGGGCAGCGGCGTCGGTGGACGCATCCGCAAGGAAGACGTGCTCAAGGCCGCCGAGGCAGCCAAGTCCGCTCCCGCCGCTGCGGCTCCCGCTGCCGCGTCGACCCCGGCGGCCGCCCCCGCGCCGGTCGAGGTCTCGCCCCTGCGCGGTACCACGCAGAAGATGTCGCGCCTGCGCAAGGTCATCGCCGAGCGCGCCGTCGCGTCGATGCAGGCCACGGCTCAGCTGACGACGGTGGTCGAGGTCGACGTGACCAAGCTCGCGGCTCTGCGTGACCGCATGAAGGGCGAGTTCCAGCAGAAGACGGGCGACAAGCTCTCGTTCCTGCCGTTCTTCGCCATCGCGGCCATCGAGGGTCTCAAGGCGTACCCGATCATCAATTCCACGGTCGAGGGTGACGAGATCGTCTACCCCGCTCACGAGAACGTGTCGATCGCCGTCGACACCGAGCGCGGCCTGCTCACCCCGGTCGTCAAGGACGCCGGCGACAAGAACATCGCGCAGCTGGCGCGCGAGATCGCCGATCTCGCCGCCCGCACGCGCGACAACAAGCTGAAGCCCGACGAGCTCGCCGGCGGCACGTTCACGCTGACCAACACCGGTTCGCGCGGCGCGCTCTTCGACACGCCCATCGTGTTCCTGCCGCAGTCGGCGATCCTCGGCCTCGGTGCCGTGGTGAAGAAGCCCGGTGTGGTCTCGGTCGACGGCAAGGACGCGATCTCGGTCCGCTCGTACGTCTACCTCGCGCTGTCGTACGACCACCGCATCATCGATGGAGCCGACGCCGCTCGCTTCCTCGGCACGGTCAAGGCTCGCCTCGAGGCGGCGCAGTTCGAGGGTGACCTCGGAATCTGATCCCACCGAGCACCGGCTCATGATGGCTGGTCCGCTACCGTTCTGACGGCGCGGACCAGCCATCGCTCGTTCTGGCGCACGAGGGTGACGTACTGCGTCGCTTCTGCCGCATCGACCCGCACGACGGTCACTCCCCCGAAGTCGTCGACGACGGTGATCTTTCCTGCCGCCGCCCCAGCCGCCACAGGTTCCCGTGGGAAGGCGGAGTTCTCTTCGTACCTGGACACGCAGGCCGCGTCGCCTCGGCATCCCTGCAGCTCCGTGAACAGTGTGCGGGCGATCTGTTCCACGTCGTCGGACAGCGGACGGCGCTCGTCCACCGGCAGCGGGTCCGACAGCCACGGCGTCGTCGAGGTCGGCGCGGGATCGACGACGGTTTGGCCGGTAGAAGGCTGCGGCGTTGCGCGGTCTTCGGGGATCAGGCAGAAGGCCAGCACGGCGATCACCCCGATGCTCGCGCTCAACGTGGACATGCGGAAGACGCGAGACCGACGCCAGTGTCCGCGGACACGCTCGAGCGCTTGTCGGGTCGCGTCGGCGAGGTCGGCATCGACGAGGTCGAGCACCCGGATCGCCGGGCCGCCCTGCTCGCGCGTCGGCGGATCCGCGACGGGTTCCGCTGCCGGGAACAACGGGCCGAGCACGAGCGGAACGGGCGTCGCGTGCGCGAACAGACGCCTCTCGACCGCCTCCCAATCGCGTGGAGGGCGCGTCAACACGCTTTCTCGTGCGCGACTGACGATCTCGCGCGTGGGCGTGTCGTCGGCGATGTTAGCGAGGTGCGCGAGCGTCTCGGCGGTCGCTGCGATCGCGTCGGGTCCGTCCGGGTCGTCGATCGCCACGGGGCACCCGGTCGCGGTGAGCCACCAGGTCTTCCCGTCCGCCGCGGTGGTGGATGCGCGGCATCCGCGAAGGAGGCCGACGGCTGCCGTGACGGCCTCCCCCGGCGTCAGGGGAAGGGTGCTGCGCGCTCGACGTCTGAGGTACGCGTCGAGGGGTTCGGCGAGAACGGATGCCGTGGAGCTGCTCATTCCGCGATGGTGGCCGAACCCGCCGCCCCTCGAGGGCGCGTCGCCCCTGAAGTGGGGAGCGAACGAGGGATCCGCCGCCTGGGGAGGAAGGACTCGCGGCGAAGATAGAATCATTCTCATGGCCGCTCGCACCACCACGCCCGAGAAGCGTCCGGGCTTCTTCTCGCAGATCAAAACCCTGTACACCTTCACCCAGAAGGAGTACCGGTGGTTGCCGTTCCTGCTGGCCGGAATCGTGATGGTGGGCATCGCCCTCGGTGTGCTCATCGGTTTCCTGATCCCGCCGCTGGCGGCCTGGAGCATCATCCTCTGGGGTGTCACGGGCCTGCTGGCCGGCATCCTGGCGTCGATGATCACGATGACGCGTCTGTCGACGACCGCGATGTACAAGAAGATCGACGGCATGCCCGGCGCCACCGGTCACGTGCTGTCGTCGTCGCTCGGGCGCAACTGGCAGGCCTCCGAGGCTCCGATCGGCGTCAACCCGCGCACGCAGGAGGCCGTCTACCGGGCCATCGGCCGCGGCGGTGTCGTCCTCATCGGCGAGGGTAACCGCAGCCGTCTGACGCGTCTCGTCGGCGAGGAGCGCTCCCGTGTGACGCGCGTCGCCGCCGGCGTGCCCGTCACCGTTCTCTACGTCGGACACGGCGACGACGAGGTGCCGATCGCCAAGCTCGCCTCGACGATCAAGGCGCTCCCGAAGAAGGTCGACCGCTCGACGATGGCCGCCGTCATTAAGCGCGTGTCCTCGGTGTCGCAGGGCCTGTCGTCGCTGCCGATCCCGAAGGGCGTCGACCCGACGAAGATGCGCTCCCCGCGTCCCCGCTGATCTCATGAGAAAGGCCCCCGCTCCGGCGGGGGCCTTTTCCATGGATCGGGGATTCAGGAACGCACGAGGACCGTTCCGACGACTTTGTCGTGCAGGCCGCGCTGGTCGGCGTCCCACACGACCGCGGGGATGATGAGGGCGAGGAGGACGGTTCTCACGATCGGGCGCCAAAGGCCCACCCAGCCCCCGGATGCCAGCTCCAGGCGCATCCCCAGGATCCGGTGTCCGGGGCTGCCGCCGAGGAGGGGGATGAAGAGGATCTGGACGGCGAAGAAGATCAGGTTCGTCGCGATCGGATTCGCGAACGGCACGCCCGTCACCGGGTCGGGTGCGGAGAAGAACGCGTAGCCGATGAGGCCGGCGCTCGCGACGTCGATGAGCAGGGCCGCGATGCGGCGTCCTGGACGGGCGATGGAGCCGCGACCCTCGCGGGGAAGGCCGAGCCGCTGGCCCGGATACTCGTTCTCGGCGGGGACGCTCACGGCATCCAGCGTAATCGGCGCCGCGTAACATCCCCGAAACATGCGAGATATGACCGGGACACCGGTTCTGGGTAGGGTCGAGGAGGCTGGCCGAGGCCGGCATGATCCCGAATGTTCTACCTCTGGAGTCTTCATGTTCAAAGATTCGTCCGAGGTGCTCAAGTTCATCCAGGACGAGGACGTCAAGTTCCTCGACATCCGTTTCACGGATCTTCCTGGTGTGCAGCAGCACTTCAACATCCCCGCCTCGACCGTCGACGAGGAGTTCTTCACCGTCGGACAGCTGTTCGATGGCTCGTCGATCCGCGGGTTCGCGAACATTCACGAGTCGGACATGCAGCTGATCCCCGACGTGACCACCGCGTACGTCGATCAGTTCCGCGAGGCCAAGACCCTCGTCATGATCTTCGACATCTACAACCCGCGTAATGGTGAGATCTACGGCAAGGACCCGCGTCAGGTCGCCAAGAAGGCCGAGAAGTACCTCGCCTCCACCGGCATCGCCGACACCGCGTTCTTCGCCCCCGAGGCCGAGTTCTACATCTTCGATGACGTCCGCTACGAGGTGAAGCAGAACTCGAGCTTCTACTCGGTGGACTCCGAAGAGGGCGCCTGGAACACCGGACGCGAAGAGGAGGGCGGAAACCTCGCCAACAAGACCCCCTACAAGGGTGGATACTTCCCCGTCTCGCCGGTCGACAAGACGGCCGACCTGCGCGACGACATCACCCTCAAGCTGATCGAGGCGGGCTTCGCGCTCGAGCGTTCGCACCACGAGGTCGGCACCGGTGGTCAGCAGGAGATCAACTACCGCTTCGACACGATGTTGCACGCGGCCGACGACATCCTGAAGTTCAAGTACATCGTCAAGAACACCTGCGAGCAGTGGGGCAAGGTCGCGACCTTCATGCCCAAGCCGCTCTTCGGTGACAACGGCTCCGGCATGCACACGCACCAGTCGCTGTGGAACGACGGCAAGCCGCTGTTCTACGACGAGACCGGCTACGGCGGACTCTCCGACGTCGCCCGCTGGTACATCGGCGGTCTGCTGGCGCACGCCCCCGCGGTCCTCGCGTTCACCAACCCGACCCTCAACAGCTACCACCGCCTGGTGAAGGGCTTCGAGGCTCCGGTCAACCTGGTGTACTCGGCCGGTAACCGCTCCGCGGCCATCCGTATCCCGATCACGGGTACCAACCCCAAGGCAAAGCGCATCGAGTTCCGCGCTCCCGACGCCTCGGGCAACCCGTACCTCGCGTTCGCGGCTCAGCTCATGGCCGGTATCGACGGCATCAAGAACCGCATCGAGCCGCACGAGCCCGTCGACAAGGACCTCTACGAGCTCCCCGCCGAAGAGGCCAAGAACATCCCGCAGGTTCCGAACTCGCTGCTCGACTCGCTCGAGGCTCTGCGCGCCGACCACGAGTTCCTGCTCGCCGGCGGCGTGTTCACGCAGGAGCTCATCGACACCTGGATCGAGTACAAGATCGAGAACGAGATCCAGCCGATCGCCCAGCGCCCGCACCCCTTCGAGTACGAGCTGTACTTCGGGGTCTGATCGCCCGATCATCCACGTCGACGCCCGTCCCCGCCGTTTCGCGGGGGCGGGCATCGTCGTTCGCCTGCGGATCATCCGGCGCGTGACGCTCGCTTCTGCTCCTGGAAGACGCGGATGGCTTCGTAGCGCTCGGCCGAGCGGGCCTGCCGCTTCGCCGCCTCGACCTCGCGCACCTTCGGCGGGGCTTTCGTCACCAGGTCGTCGAGCAGATTCCGGACGGATGCCGCGATCTCGTCCACGGCGCGATCGAAGACGTCCTGGTTGGCCCGCGATGGCGTCGTCGTCCCCACGATCTTGCGGACGAACTGGAGCGCCGCGTCGTGGCACTCGGCATCCGTCGCCGGAGGCGTGAAGTTGTGCAGGGGAACGATATTGCGGCACATGCGGGCCAGGTTAGGCCGATCGGCCGCCGGTTGCGAGGGTCGTCAGTTTTTCGCCTCGTCGCCAGCTTCCCGGCATCCCTTCAGGTGAACCTCCGCCGCGATGTCGGAGGGGCACGGGAGGATGGGAGCATGGCCGAGTCCCCATACGCGTCGCGTCCGTGGTCCACCTCCTACGCCGAGGGGGTGCCCCTCGAGATCGACGAGCCCTCGCAGACACTGCCCGAGTTGCTGGCGGCCTCGGTCGCGCGGTACGGAAAGAAGACCGCCCTCGAGTTCTTCGGTGCGCCGACCACCTATCGCGAGCTCGGCGACCAGGTCTCCCGCGCGGCAGAGGGCCTGCGTCGACTGGGGGTTCGGGCCGGCGACCGCGTCGCCCTCGTCCTGCCGAACTCGCCGCAGCACGTCGTCGCGTTCTATGCCGCGCTGCGCCTCGGCGCGATCGTCATCGAGCACAACCCGCTGTACACGCCCCGCGAACTGCGTCATCAGTTCGAGGACCACGGCGCCCGGTTCGCCATCGTGTGGGACAAGCTGGCCGACACCGTCGCCGAGTTCCCGGCCGACCTGGCGCTCGAGAAGATCATCAGCGTCGACATCACGACCGCCCTCCCCTTCGCGAAGCGCCTCGCGCTGCGCCTCCCGGTGGCGAAAGCCAAGGCCGCGCGCGAGCAGCTCACCAGCGCGCCGCGGTCCAAGCGTCCGCAGGCGTGGGAGAAGCTCCTCACGCACGGCACGTTGTCTCGAAAGCACCCCGGCCCCGTTCTCGACGACATCGCACTGCTGCAGTACACGAGCGGCACCACGGGCAGCCCCAAGGGCGCCGTCCTCACCCACTCGAACCTGCGGGCCAACGCGATGCAGGGCCGCGCGTGGGTACCGGGCCTTCGCGACGGTGAAGAGTCGTTCTACGGGGTCCTCCCCCTGTTCCACGCCTACGGGCTCACGCTCTGCCTGACATTCGCCATGAGCATCGGGGCAAAGCTCGTGCTCTTCCCGAAGTATGACCTCGAGCTGGTCGCGGCGGCGGCGAAGAAGAGCCCGCCCACCTTCCTTCCCGCCGTTCCCCCCATCTACGACCAGCTCGCGCGCGCCGCAGCCCGGGGCACGCTCGACCTGAGCACCGTGCGCTTCGCGATCTCGGGGGCGATGAGCCTGCCCGTCGCCACCGTCGATCGGTGGGAGGCCGCCACCGGGGGTCTTCTCGTCGAGGGGTACGGAATGACCGAGTCGTCGCCGGTCGCCCTCGGCAACCCCATCGGCCCGTCCCGCCGCCCCGGAACGGTGGGCGTGCCTTTTCCGAGCACCGACATCCGCGTCGTCGACCCCGAGGACCCGACCGTCGACCGGCCCCTCGGCGAGCCCGGTGAGCTCCTCCTGCGCGGTCCCCAGGTCTTCCAGGGGTACTGGAACCGCCCCTCCGACACGGCGGCGACACTGCTCGACGGCGGATGGCTGCGCACGGGCGACATCGCCTCGGTCTCACCGGACGGCTTCGTCACCATCGTCGACCGTCTCAAAGAGATCATCATCACGGGCGGGTTCAACGTGTCGCCCAGCGAGGTCGAAGACGTCCTGACCTCGCACCCCGACATTGCCGGAGCGGCCGTCGTCGCCCTCCCCAAGTCGAGCGGCGGAGAAGACGTCGCGGCGGCGATCGTGCTGCGCGACGGCGTCCACGTCGAACCCGACGCGATCCGCGACTTCTGCAAGGCGCGCCTCGCGGCCTACAAAGTGCCGCGTCGTGTCGTCGTGGTCGACGACCTGCCCCGCTCCCTCATCGGGAAGGTCCAGCGACGCGAGGTGCGCGAACGTCTCATGTCGTGAGCTGTGCAGAAGGGATGCCGCGAGCGGGCGGCATCCCTTCCGCTCACGGTCATCCGTAAAACAGCTTGTCGAAGACGCGGCGCGCGCGGCGCGTGGTGCCCAGGTAGTCCTCTTCGACCTGCGTGGCCGAGCGCGGAGCATATTCGAGGATGCGACCAATGCCGTCGAGCTTCGCGCGATCCACGGGAAGCACATCGCTCGTCTGGCCCGACAACAGCGTGTTCGCCGAACGAAGACGGCTCGCGAGATGCCAAGCCGCGGCGAGCTTCTCGGCCGCGTCGGCCTCGATGACCCCCTCGTCGACAGCGGCATCCAACGCCTCGAGCGTCGACGTCGTCCGCATCGCGGGGATCGCGCGCGCGTGCTGGAGCTGCAGCAATTGCACGAGCCACTCCACGTCGCTGATCGAACCGGGGCCGAGCTTGAGGTGCCGAGCGGGGTCGGCGCCCTGCGGCAGACGCTCGTTCTCGACGCGCGCCTTGATGCGCCGGATCTCGCGGAGCCCGTTCTGATCGGCCGACACCGGATACCGCACCTCGTCGGCGAGCTCGAGGAACGCCCCGATGAGCTTGACACTGCCGGCCACGCCACGGGCGCGCAGGAGCGCCTGCGCCTCCCACGACAACGACCACCGCCGGTAGTACTCGGCGTAGGCGTCGAGGGAGCGGGCGAGAGGACCGCTTCGCCCCTCGGGTCGGAGCTCCGCATCGAGGTCGAGCGGCAGACGGTGGTCCTCCGACTGCTCGCGCAGGCCGGCGACGAGCTTCAGCGCGAGCTGACTGGCCCGCTGCGGGTCGATTCCGTTCGCGCGATAGACGTACATCACGTCGGCATCCGATCCGAAACCGATCTCGCGTCCGCCGAAGCGTCCCATCGCGATGACCGCGAAGTCGAGATCGTCGTCCTCGGGCGGGACGACGACACGGCGCACGGCGCGCAGGGTGGCCTGGATGGTGACCTCGGTGATGGTGCTGAGGGCGTCGGAGAGCTCCTCGAGCGAGACCGTTCCGAGAACCGCGGCCATCGCGACACGCAGCATCTCGCGCCGGCGCAGCGCCCGCACCGAACGCATCGCGTCGTCGATGTTCTGCCAGCGGGTCTGAATGGCGCGCGCCTCTTCTTCGAGCGCCTTTCCCGAACGGGGGCGCAGCAGCGCGTCGTCGTCGAGCCAGGCCACCGACTCGGGGATCCATTCCATGAGCTCACCGATGTACCGCGAGCCCGAGAGCACCCGCGTGAGGCTCTCGGCGGCCCCGGCCGAGTCGCGCAGCATCCGCAGGAACCAGGGGGTGTTGCCGAGCCGCTCGCTGATGCGGCGGAAGACGAGCAGGCCGTAATCGGGATCCACGCCGTCGGCGAACCACCGGATCATGATCGGCATGAGGTGCCGTTGGATCGTCGCCTTGCGGCTCAAGCCGCTGGTCAGCGCGGCGATGTGGCGGAGCGCTCCGGCCGGGTCGCGGAAGCCGATCGCGGCGAGGCGATCGCGCGCCTGCTCGGTCGACAGGGTGCGCTCCCCCTCGGGAAGGGCGGCCACGGCCGACAGCAGGGGGCGGTAGAACAGGCGCACGTGGATGTCGCGCACCTCGCGCTTGATGCCCTCCCACACGGCCTGCACCCCGGATGCCGAGTCGGCCAGTCGCGACGCTCGCGCGAGGACCCGCAGGTCGTCGTCCTTCTCGGGCAGCAGCGCCGTGCGGCGGAGACCGCGAAGCTGGAGGCGGTGCTCGAGCAGACGCAGGAGGCGATAGTCGCGACCGAACGCCTCGGCCTCGGACCGCCCGATGTACCCCTCGGCGACCAGCGCGTCGAGCGCCTCGAGCGTGCCGCGCTGGCGGATCCGTTCATCGGTCAGACCGTGGACCAGCTGCAGGAGCTGCACGGTGAACTCGACATCTCGGATGCCGCCGGGCCCGAGCTTGAGCTGTCGATTGACCTCCGCGGACGGAATGTGATCGGTGACGCGTTCGCGCATGCGCTGGACGCCCTCGACGAAGTTCTCTCGCGCGGCGCTGTGCCACACCAGGGGCTGGACGGCGGCGACGTACTCGGCCCCCAACGTCGGGTCCCCGGCGATCGCCCGGGCCTTCAGCAGGGCTTGGAACTCCCAACTCTTCGCCCACCGCGCGTAGTACTGCTCGTGCGAGGCGAGGCTGCGGACGAGCGCGCCCTGCTTGCCCTCGGGGCGCAGGTTCGGGTCGACCTCCCACAGGGGCGGCTCGATCTCGGGACCCGAGATGCCGCGCATCGTCTGCACGGCGAGCCGCGTGCCGATGTCGATCGCGCGCGCCTCGGTGACGGCGTCCTCATCGGCCGATCCCCCCACGAAGATCACGTCGACGTCGCTGACGTAGTTCAGCTCACGCGCGCCCGTCTTGCCCATCGCGATGATTGCGAACCGGGTCGCCTCCACCTGTTCACGAGGGAACGATCCCGGCCCGGGCCCGCTGACCCGCGCCCTCGCCACGCTGAGAGCCGCCTCGAGGGCCGCTCCCGCCAAGTCGGCCAACGACGAGGCCACGGCGGGAATCGCGCCCGCGGGGTCGTCCTGCCCGAGGTCGTAGGCCGCGATCCGGGCCAGCAGTCGCCGATAGCGCACGCGCAACGCCACCCACGCGGCATCCGAGGCATCCGACGAGAAGCCCTCGACATCGCCGACGGATGCCAGGAGCTCGGCGCGCATGAAGGGCTCGTCCGGCAGGGTCAGGCCCGCACCCGAGAGATGCGCGAGCTCATCGGGGTGGCGCAGGTAGAACTCCGCGAAGCCGTCGGAGGCGCCCACGATGTCCCACAGGGCGCGCCACGCTCCCGCGTCCGCCGCCGCCGCGCGAACCGCTTCGCGATCACGGCGGGTGACCTGCAGGATCGACAGCAGGGCACGGTCGGGGTCGGCCACGCGCTGCGCGAGCTGCATGGCATCCGCCCGCTCCACCCCCACCGACTCCTCGAGCTCGGAGAGCAGCGTGTCTGCTTCGGCGAGCCGTGAGAAGCCGGTGCGGGCGAGGGCGGTGAGCGCAGTGGAACGATCGCCCGAGGTCATGGAACGACTGTCAGAGCGCTTCGAGGTTGCTCGCGAGCTCGAACGGCGTCACCTGAGCGCGGTACTGCTGCCATTCGCGACGCTTGTTGAGCAGCACGTACTTGAAGACCGTCTCGCCGAGCGTCTCGGCGACCAGCTCGGACTCCTCGAGGTATTCGAGGGCGTGGTCGAGGCTGGCCGGCAGCGGTGCGTAGCCGAGCGCGCGGCGCTCCGCGTCGCTGAGCGACCAGACGTTGTCCTCGGCCTCGGCCGGGAGCTCGTATTCCTGCTCGATGCCCTTGAGGCCCGCCGCGAGCATGAGTGCGTACGACAGGTACGGGTTGGCGGCGGAGTCGAGCGCGCGGTACTCGACCCGCGTCGACTGGCCCTTGTTCGGCTTGTACAGCGGCACGCGCACGAGAGCGGAGCGGTTGTTGTGGCCCCAGCAGATGAAGCTGGGAGCCTCGTCGCCGCCCCACAGGCGCTTGTACGAGTTGACGAACTGGTTGGTCACGGCCGAGATCTCGTTCGCGTGACGCAGCAGGCCCGCGATGAAGTGACGGCCCACCTTCGACAGCTGGTACTGCGCGCCCTCTTCGTAGAACGCGTTCATGTCGCCCTCGAACAGCGACAGGTGCGTGTGCATACCGCTGCCGGGCTGGCCGCTGATCGGCTTCGGCATGAAGGTGGCGTACACGCCCTGCTCGATCGCGACCTCTTTCACGACCGTGCGGAACGTCATGATGTTGTCGGCGGTGGTCAGCGCATCGGCGTAGCGCAGGTCGATCTCGTTCTGGCCGGGTCCGCCCTCGTGGTGGCTGAACTCGACCGAGATGCCGAGGTCTTCGAGCATGCGCACCGACCGGCGACGGAAGTCGTGCGCCGTGCCGCCGGGGACGTTGTCGAAGTACCCGGCCGAGTCGACCGGCTGCGGGCGACCGTCGGCACCCAGCTGCGAGGACTTCAACAGGTAGAACTCGATCTCGGGGTGCGTGTAGAACGTGAACCCGGCGTCGGCCGCCTTTGCGAGCGTGCGCTTGAGCACGTGACGCGGGTCGGCGACGGCCGGCTGCCCGTCGGGCGTCGTGATGTCGCAGAACATGCGCGCGGTCGGGTCGATCTCACCGCGCCACGGCAGGATCTGGAAGGTCGTGGGGTCGGGGTGCGCGAGCAGGTCGGACTCGTACGACCGCGTCAGTCCCTCGATCGCGGAGCCGTCGAAGCCCAGCCCCTCGGTGAAGGCGCCCTCGACCTCGGCCGGGGCGATCGCCACCGACTTGAGCGTGCCGACCACGTCGGTGAACCAGAGGCGGACGAACTTGACGCCCCGCTCCTCGATCGTGCGCAAGACGAAATCGCGCTGCTTGTCCATCGTCATCCCTCGTTTCGGTGGGCGTTCAGCGGGTGGAGCCGGAGCCCCAGTCGTCGCGGGCGTCTTCTTCGGCCCACTGCTTCGAGCGCTCCTTCATGAGCTGCGGCGCGTTGGCCGCCTCTTCGGCGGTGTCGAAGGGGCCGGCGCGATCCACCGCGGGCGACTCGTATCCCTGCTCGACCTTGCCGGTCTCGAGGTTGTACCAGTACTTCTTGTCATCGTCGCTCACGATCGCTCCTCACGTGGATCTCGCGTCTCGGCGCGAACCGCCGGTGCTCCCCCGATCCTACTGATCCCGACCGTGCGGCTGGATAGGCTGAGGGGTATGGCAACGAATGCGTCTCGTGCGGTCGGAGTGGACATCGGCGGAACCGGCATCAAGGCCGGGATCGTGGATCTGGATGCCGGTGAGCTGATCAGCGACCGGGTGAAGGTCGCGACGCCCGAGGGTGCAGAGCCGGCCGACGTCCTCGCGGCGGTGAAGCAGGTGCTCGAGACTCTGGAGGCCCCCGCGGATCTTCCCCTGGGCGTCGCGTTCCCCGCGATCGTGAAGGGCGGCCGCACCCTTTCGGCCGCGAACGTCTCGAAGTCGTGGATCGGTTTCGAGGCCGAGAAGTTCTTCGAGCAGGGCCTGTCGCGCGACATCCACTTCGCCAACGACGCCGACGTCGCCGGTATCGCCGAGGTGCGCTACGGCGCGGCCAAGGGCGTGAACGGTCTCGTCATCCTCACGACGCTCGGCACGGGCATCGGGTCGGCGATGATCTACGACGGCGTGCTCGTTCCCAACAGCGAGCTCGGTCACCTGCAGCGCGCCGGGCACAAGAAGGACGCCGAGCACTTCGCGGCCTACTCGGCCATGGAGCGCGAGGAACTGTCGTGGGACAAGTGGGCGAAGCGCCTGCAGTGGTACTACGACTACGTCGAGTTCCTCTTCAGCCCCGACCTCATCGTCGTCGGCGGGGGCGTGTCGAAGCACTCCGAGAACTTCCTCCCCCTGCTGAAGCTGCGTGCTCCCATCGTCCCGGCGAAGCACCGCAACAACGCCGGCATCATCGGCGCCGCGTCGCTCGCGGTGCCGGTGCCCGAGGCGCTGCCCGCGGTCAAGTAGATCCGGGGCCGGTGCCGTGGCATCCGGAAACCTTTCAGGCGGCGTCTGCCCGACGCAGGCTGACCGCGTTGCGCCACACGACGGGTGCCCAGTGGCCGCCCTCGCACGGCACCTCGAGCATGACCACGCGGTCGTTGCCACCCGTCGCCCACGCGGGTTCGCGGGTGGCGGCCCGGTTGGGCCAGGTCACCCACGCCCATACGGGGCGCTTCTGCGCGTACCACTCGATGGGTCGCGCTCCCCAGGTCTCGGGCTGCAGCGTGCAGGGGGCGATGGATGCCAATACCCGAGCGACCATCTCGTCGCTGACTCTCGTCGAACCCATGCACCGGACCCCTTCCCCGGCCGTGGTCGAGTGTAGAACATATGTCCGACACTCGGCATCGGGGTTGACCCGCGAGCGCGTCTAGCCGAGCAGCAGATTCACCCGCTCGCGCATGGCGGCGGCGGCCTGCTGGCGCGTGCGCCCATTGCTCGGCGCCTGCAGGAGCTCCGCCGCGACCTCGACGAGGATCGCCGTGCCGAGGAACAGATCGGCCGCGCCGACGGCCCCCGAATCGCCGTCGCGGCTGCGCGTCGTCTGCAGCGCGGCCGCGGGCGTGCCGAAGCGCGCACGCACGATCGCCCGCTCGTCGGCGGTCGCGTCCCAGAAGGGTCGTCCTGTCGCGTCCGCCCGATCGATGAGGTTGACCAGGAAGTCCCGTGCGTCGTCTTGTGCCACGACAGGTCTTCGGAGCCGGGCCGCGCTCAGATGTCGACCGGAGTACTGGTTTTCGGCGTGCGATCCCGAGGGGCGAATGGGCCGGCCTGTACGCCGGGTTCTGTCCGGGGGTCGAAACCCCGTGGACGGTCATCTCTCTCGGCGACACGTTGCCGTGCCGCTCCAGCGGCCTACCCGGGGACTCGGCGAGCCGCGTCGTCATCCCCTGTCTGGCCTTGCTCCGGACGAGGTTTACCTCGCGGGTCGTGTCACCACGACCCCGGTGGTCTCTTACACCACCCTTTCACCCTTACCCCGCACCCCGAGGGGACGGGGCGGTCTGCTCTCTGTGGCACTGTCTCGCGGATTGCTCCGGGTGGGCGTTACCCACCGTCCTGCCCTGTGGAGCCCGGACGTTCCTCGGCACGGGCGAACCCGTGACGCGACCGTCCAGCCGACCCATTCGCGCTCGCTAGTCTACGGGGCCGTGCCGCGCCGACACCGTCACCGGGCGACGAGCAAAACGCCACCGAGGATCGCCGCGGGCACTCCGATGACGAGCCCGAGCAGAATGGCGATGTCGCACCAGACCGAACGCCGCCGCAGACGTCTCCCCGCGGCGGCGACCTGCGTGCGGGGGAACACAGCGCGGGGGTCGGTGTACGGCACGACCTGCGTACGGACTTCGGCACCCAGGAGGGTCGCGAAGCGCAGCAGAGCGGGCATTTCCGTGGCATCCCGGCCCCGCCGGAATCGGGTGGATGCCACGAGCAGGAGGTCGTCGACGACTTCGACGTCCCAGTTCCGTCCGTGCTCGAGGAGGCAGACGAGGACGTCGGGTGTGAGGACTTGGAGAGCGTCGCGCGCGTAGCCGAGAGGAGCGTAGACCGCGAAGTGGCGATCCATCTCGCCCTCGAGGGACACCCGTTGCGCGCCCGGTAGCTCGGCTCGGAGGCGTCCGTTGCGCACCGAGTCGATCATGATGTGCGGCATCGGGCGGGGCAGCCGGAGAGCGAGGAAACGAAAAGCGTGGCGCGGCCCGCGCGCGGCATCCCGTCCCCCCTCGAACGTGGCGACGCCCAGGCGAAGCGGGGCATCGTCGAAAGGTGGCCGATACAGCTCGAAGGCGCTCCCGTACGAGGGATCGGCACCGGGGGCCCGCTCGGCGAAGAAGACTCCGCCCATCTCGAGAGGTGAGCCGAATCGCGCGTACGACAACCCCACAGAACGCGCGAAGCGGTGCAGGGCGAGTTCGCGCCGCACTCCGGCCGGATAGGCGACCAGTGCGGCCCCGAGCGCCAGCCCGAGGACACCCGCCCACAGTAGGACGACAGCGACCAGTCCCGCGAGCGTGTCGAGCCATGCGGCTCTGACGACCTCGAACTGCACGAGCGCCCACCCGACCAGGAGCAGGACTCCGAGGGCGAGTGTGCCCACGCCCGACGCGGCCAGGCGGTAGGCGAGCGGATCGGCGTCCCTCACCGCGGCATTCGAGGCGCGTCGCGGGTACGGCGGCAGCTCGATCACCCCTCGAGCGTACCGAGCGCCCGTCAGCCCTTGTCTGCGGTCGTGCCGACGCGGAGGTCGAGGGGGAAGTCGATGGGGAACGCTCCGAAGAGCAAGCGCCCGGCGAATGCCGCCGCCTCCCGCACCGCGTCGGCCACGGCATCCGCGTGCGCAAGAGGGGTGTGCACCACGATTTCGTCGTGCAGGAAGAAGGCGAGGTGCGGCGCCCGGTGGAACACCGGTCCCGACGCAGGCGCCGCGTGGGCGACATCCACCTCGGGGAACCTCGCGAGACGTGAGCGGAGGTCGGCCAGCCATGCCAGCGCCCACTCGGCTGCCGTGCCCTGGACCACGAAATTGCGTGTGAAGCGTCCGCGGTCGCGCGCGGATCGGCGCGCGCGTGTTTCGTCGATCCCGGATGCCGCAGCGTCGCTCGCCCGAGATTGCAGCGCGCGCCAGGACTCCCCAGCAGTGGGGGACGTCCGACCGAGCCAGGTGTGAACGACCCCGCCGTCCTCTCCCGTGCGCGCCGCGTCGTCGACCAGTTGCATCGCGCAGGGGAACGTGCTCCGCAGCCGCGGGAGAAGCCGTCCGCTCTCTCCGGTGGTGGCGCCGTACATCGCCCCGAGCATCGCGAGCTTCGCTTCGGCGCGGGTGGCGACGGCACCGCGCTCGACGATGCCGGCATAGAGATCGCGACCGGATGCCGCCTCGGCCAACGCCGTGTCACGTGCCATCGCGGCGAGGACGCGGGGTTCGAGCTGGGCCACGTCGGCGGTGACGAGCGTCCAGCCGGGGTCGGCCCGCACCGCGGTCCGCAGGGCGCGTGGGATCTGCAGGGCTCCCCCGCCCGACGAGGCCCACCGCCCGGTGACGACGCCGGCCGGCACGTAGACGGGACGGAACCGACCGTCGCGCACCCACTCGGCCAGCCACGCCCAGCCGTTCGCGGTGTAGAGGCGCATCTGCTTTTTATAGGCGATCAGTGGGGCGACGGCGGGGTGGTCGTGCTCGGACAGCTCCCAGCGGCTCGTCGATTGCACGAGCAGGCCGGCGCGGTGCAGGGAGCGCAGCAGTCGCGGCTGCGAGTCGAGCGAGGCTTTCGGGTCGCCGAGCGCGTCGCGGACGACGGCGGCGGTCTGCTCGATGCGCTCCGGGAGCCCGCCGCCGCGCCGCGGCCCGAGCTCGGTCTCCAGCAGGCGCTCGTGCGCCTCGACACTCCACGGCACGCCCGCCGCGTGCAGTTCGACGGCGATGAGCGCACCGGCCGACTCGGCGGCGGCCAGCAGCCGCAGGGCGCCGGGTGTCGCTGCGGCGGCGATGGCGCTATGCTGGCGCCGGTATTCGGCGACCGCTTCGTCGGCGGATTCGGGGACTCCGGATGCCGATTCCCCCAGGTCGAAGAGGGCGTCGCCCGCGTCGGGTGGGATGGATGCGGCATCCCAGGCGGTCGCGCGGCGGAGCCCGGCGTCGTCGGTGACGGCCACGGCGTCGCGCAGGATCGCGTGCACCAGCCGAAGGTCCCACGCTCGTGCGACGCGAACGCCTGCATTGAGCAGCTCTGGGTAGGCGGTGGTGGTGTCGGGCCAGACCCAGCGCACGTCGCCCGCGTGCTCGCGCGCGCGGACGGCCGCGACGAGCTCGTCGACCTCGGTCGAGCGAAGCGGGTTCGCGTCGGCGTCGAGCTCGATCAGGACGGGGGAACCGGATGCCGCGCGGGCGACGACGACCGTGTCAGAGGCCACGGCCGTCTCGGGTCATCGGGACTCTTCGGTGCGGACGAGGATCGCGCCGCACTCGGGGCAGAACACGACCTCGTCGGTCTGCGCGCGACGGACGACGGCGAGATCGCTCGGCGGGAGCACCATGCGGCACGCTTCGCACGCCCCGGCACGCAGGAGTCCGGCACCGTTGCCGCGCGATGCCAGGCGCTCATAGAGCCCGAGCAGGTCGGCGGGAACCGAAGCGGCCACGGCGTCACGGTCGCGGCGCGCGCCCTCGAGTCGCGTGGTCGCGTCGGTGACGGTGGTCTTGGCCTCGGCGCTGAGCTGAGCGCCCTGCGCGTTGGTGTCGGCGATCACGGCCTCTTGCTCGGCGACAGCGGCATCGGCTGCCTCGAGGCGCTCCATGAGGGCGATCTCCATGTCTTCGAGGTCGCTCTTGCGCCGCTTGAGCGAGGTCAGCTCGCTCTCGAAGCCCTGGGCCTGCTTGGGGTTCGACGACGCGGCAAGTCGCTCGGTGTCGCGGGCGATGCGGGCGTCGACCACGGCGACGTCGGACTCGAGGCGCTTCAGTTCGGCGTTGATGTCGTCGCGGGAGTTGGCGCGCGTCGAGAGCTCTTGGGTGAGCGTCGCCCGCCGCGCGATCAACTCGCGCACGCGCTCGGCCTGCGGTGGGTTGCCGGCGACCTTCTCGTCACGGTGGATACGCGCGTCGAGGTCGGCGAGGTCGAGCAGTTTGCGCTGGTCGGCGGGATCGGCATTCACGTCCCCCACGCTACCCCGGGCCTCGGACATCCGCGGTACGCGTACCTGGTGCGCGGTCACCACCGAATCGGGTCGACCGGGTGGAGCGGTGGTGGCGAGGCTTCTTCGAGGATCCGCTCAACTATCCCCCGCGTCCGTGCGCTCATGCTGTCGCCGGGGTAGTACCCCTCATAAAGGTCCTCCGCCGCATCGATGGTGCCGACTTCACAGAGATGAAGCAGCCGACGTATGTCATTGACATCGCGACCGGGGCGTCCTGCTCGAAGTTTCATCGCCAGCAGCGTCTCCGCCGAAGCGACCTCGATGACCACACCATCGGCGTCGTAGAGCTTCTCCTATTCGGCAGGGCGACCGATCCAGGGAGTTGCTCCGAGCTGGTCGACCTCGAAATTCAACCAAGCCTTCGGCCATCCGCGTCGCTCGGCGACGCGCGCTGCCGCCTCGGCGACGGCATGATCGTCCTGGCTCGTCACCCCTGTTGCATCCAGGTCGTTTGTGGATTCCCGTTCGAAATGGCGGAGCGCAATTGCGGCGCCCCCGACGAGGCGGATGCCGACGCGATCCCCGCTGGCGACGAGTTCTTCGACGAGATCGCGCAATGCTGCGACGATGTCGTCCCGCCCGAGGATGGGCACCTCAGACGCTCGCGAGGGTGTCGCTCCAGATGAGGACACCGTGCTCGAGGAATTCTTCCGGTACATCGCCGGGGCCAGGGCGCGGGTCGGCGGGGTCTACCTCCAGTGTCCTCGGTGACGTGAGGTGCCGGTTCGGTGTCTTGGTCCATTCCGGATGCGGCAGATTCTCTTCATTGAGGCGAAGAGAGACGAGCGCGGCGAGCGCGGAGTCCCACACGGCTTCCCCGGTGGGCTCCGGCTCGGCCACCACCAGCACTCCACGGATGAGCCCGCGTTCGGCCTGAAGGTCGTCGCTGAGTTGGATGAACGCGCGAAGCGCGCGGTGTCGATCGCCGCGCCGCAGATGCGAGCGAATGGACGACGCGGCAGTCGCGACATCGTCGCGACGAGTGGGGGCAGAGTACAACCGGTGGCCGGTCGCGCCGAGAATGCGCTCGACCGTTCCATACTCGAGCTCGCCCGCACTCTCGGCGCGCGAAATGCGCCCCTGATCGACGTGAAGCCGATCGGCGATGGCCTTCTGCGTGAGATTGCGGCTCTTGCGAGCGGCGCGAAGCAGCGGTGTCGCGGTCGTCACGTGCCCTCCAATATGTATTACGTGCCATATTACAAGGTTCCCGTCTCGGTGGATCGACGGGGCCGATTAGGATCGGACGGACCAGGGCCTTTAGCTCAGCTGGTAGAGCGCCACGTTTACACCGTGGATGTCGTCGGTTCGATCCCGGCAGGGCCCACCCCTTTCAATCGCACTGTCTTTTTCTCTCCTGGGATCATGGGCGGATGGACCAGCTCACTCCGATCGACCTCGAGACGTGGCCCCGACGTCAGCACTTCGAGCACTACCTGCGCTCGTCGCCCTGCACCTACGCGATGACCGTCGAGATCGACGTCACCGACTTCGTGGCGGTTCGGCGCGCATCGGGGTGCCGCACCTCCATCGCGCAGATCTGGGCCATCGCGTCGATCGTGAACCGGCATCCGGAATTCCGAATGCGCGTCGACGAAGCGGGCGCGCCCGCCGTCTGGAACGTCGTCCACCCGGCCTTCACGGTCTTCCACGCGGAGCGGGAGACGTTCGCCTGTCTCTGGGTGCCGTACGACTCGGACTTCGCGGCCTTCCACGCGAGCGCCGAACAGACCATCGCCGCGCACGCGAACAGTCTCGACTTCTTCCCGCAGGGTGAGCCGCCCCGCAACACCTTCGACGTATCGAGCGTGCCGTGGACGAGCTTCACGGGCTTCACCCTCAACATCGAGAACGGCGCGTCGCACCTCGCCCCCATCGTCACCATCGGGAAGTACGTCGAGCGCGGCGAGCGCCTGTTCATGCCCCTCTCCCTGCAGCTCCACCACGCGGTCGCAGACGGATTCCACGCGGCCCGACTGGTCACCGAGCTCGAGGACCTGATGGGCGCCCCGACCTGGCTGACGGCGTCGCGTTAGTTCAGGATGTTCACGCTGCGCGAGATCACCAGCGCGAGAAGGATGAACCCCGACACCGCCTGCACCATCATGAACAGCTTCGCGCGCGTGCTGAGGGGCATGACGTCGGTGGGGCTGAAGGCCATGGCGTTGGATGCCGAGAAGTACAGGTAGTCGACGTACCCGGGCGCCCAGTCCTCGGTGTCGGACGAACGGCGGGCAACCTCGCTCACCGCGTCGCGGTCGGAGTCCTGCGGGAATTGGAAGTCCGCGGGCGGAAGCTCGTCGCGTGCGTCGCGACGGCGAGCGATGGGCCCTCCGCGGTCCATCTCCCAGTAGACGACGGCGTAGCCGATGACGTTGATCGCCCATACCTGCGCAGCCCCCAGCAGGGTGCCGGCCCCGCTTCCCTCCCCGCGCAGCAGCTGCTGGATGAGCAGGAAGAACGCGACCTGGTTCGCCACGAGCAGCACGGCGGTGAATGCCAGCGCGAACCCCCTCCCGACCGCCGACTCGCGCGACAGTCGGGAGGGGTTGGTCACGACCATGGGGATGGCGCACAGCACGCCGGCGATGACGACGACGTAGCGGAGCACGCCGGACGCCTCATTCGGCAGCACCGCGTACAGCCCCGTACCGACGGCCAGGGCGATCAGGACCGGCCAGCGATGCTCCGGCCGGGTGCGGAAGCCCTCGCGCTCATGGGTGCTCACGGGCTCAGGGTAGACCTGCGTCCTCGAGCGCCCTGTCGCGGCGCGGGGGCTGCAGGCGTTCTCGACGGGCATCCACTCGTCTCGACATCGAACCGTATGCGCGCAGGGCGAGGATCGCTCGCGCCCGCCGCGCATCCGATCCCGCTCCGACTCGCTAGGCTGGACGCTGGTTGATTGTGCGGAGCGAACAAGGGTTGCCGCACTCGTATGGCGATTCTCTGGCATGACCTGCCAGACGACGAAAGGTCTTCCGTGACTGTTCACGACCAGGATCCGTATTCGCAGGGGCCGCAGGACAGCGACCCGGAAGAGACCGGGGAGTGGCAGGAATCCCTGCGCCAGCTGGTCCAGGCGAAGGGTCCGGCTCGCGCTCGCGAGATCATGCTGAGCCTGCTCAAGGGCTCGAAAGAACTGCACCTGAACGTGCCGATGGTTCCGACCACCGACTACATCAACACGATCTCGCAGAAAAACGAGCCCGAGTTCCCCGGTGACGAGGAGCTCGAGCGCCGCTACCGCAAGTGGATCCGCTGGAACGCCGCGGTCACCGTGCACCGCGCCCAGCGTCCCGGCATCGGCGTCGGCGGCCACATCTCCACCTACGCCTCGTCGGCGGCGCTCTACGAAGTGGGCTTCAACCACTTCTTCCGCGGCCTCGACGACCCGTCGGGTGGCGACCAGATCTTCATCCAGGGCCACGCCTCCCCCGGCGCCTACGCCCGTGCCTACCTCGAGGGCCGTCTCACCGAGGCGCAGCTCGACGGCTTCCGTCAGGAGAAGTCGCAGGCGCCCAACGGCATCCCGTCGTACCCGCACCCGCGCCTCATGCCGGAGTTCTGGCAGTTCCCTACCGTGTCGATGGGCCTCGGCCCGATCAACGCGATCTACCAGGCGATGTCGAACAAGTACCTGTCGAACCGCGGCATCAAAGACGTCAGCGACTCGCACGTCTGGGCCTACCTCGGCGACGGCGAGATGGACGAGGTCGAGAGCCGCGGTCAGCTGCAGGTCGCGGCGAACGAGGGCCTCGACAACCTGACCTTCATCGTCAACTGCAACCTCCAGCGCCTCGACGGCCCGGTGCGCGGTAACGGCAAGATCATCCAGGAGCTCGAGAGCTTCTTCCGTGGTGCCGGCTGGAACGTCATCAAGGTCGTCTGGGGCCGCGAGTGGGACGACCTGCTCGCCCGCGACACCGAGGGCGCGCTGCTCAACCTCATGAACAGCACCCCCGACGGCGACTATCAGACCTACAAGGCCGAGAACGGCGCCTACGTGCGCGAGAACTTCTTCGGTCGCGACCCGCGTGCCCTCGAGCTCGTCAAGGACTACACCGACGAGCAGGTCTGGGGCCTCAAGCGCGGTGGCCACGACTACCGCAAGGTGTTCGCGGCGTTCAAGGCGGCCAAGGAGCACAAGGGTCAGCCCACCGTCATCCTGGCGAAGACGATCAAGGGCTACGGCCTCGGTCCGCACTTCGAGGGTCGCAACGCGACCCACCAGATGAAGAAGCTGACACTCGACGACCTCAAGTCGTTCCGCGACGCGATGGACATCCCCGTCACCGACGCGCAGCTCGATGAGAACCCGTACCAGCCGCCGTACTACAACCCCGGTGAGCAGGACGAGACGATCAAGTACATGCTCGAGCGTCGTCGCGCGCTCGGCGGGTTCCTGCCCGAGCGCCGCACCACGCACGTCGGTTTCGAGCTGCCCGGTGACGCCGCGTACGCGCTGCCCAAGAAGGGATCGGGGACGCAGGAGATCGCCACGACCATGGCGTTCGTGCGTCTGCTGAAGGACCTGCTGCGGGTCAAGGACTTCGGTCACCGCATCGTGCCGATCATCCCCGACGAAGCGCGCACGTTCGGTATGGACGCGTACTTCCCGACGGCGAAGATCTACAACCCCAAGGGTCAGCACTACACCTCCGTCGACCGCGAGCTGCTGCTGGCGTACAAGGAGAGCCCGCAGGGTCAGATCATCCACGTCGGCATCAACGAGGCGGGCGCCCTCGCGGCGTTCACCGCGGCGGGCACGGCGTACTCGACCCACGGCGAGCCGCTGATCCCGGTCTACGTCTTCTACTCGATGTTCGGCTTCCAGCGCACGGGCGACGCCCAGTGGGCGGCCGGCGACCAGATGGCTCGCGGCTTCATCATCGGCGCCACGGCCGGTCGCACCACCCTGACCGGTGAGGGCCTGCAGCACGCCGACGGCCACTCGCAGCTGCTCGCCTCGACGAACCCGGCGACCGTGTCGTACGACCCGGCCTACGGTTACGAGATCTCGCACATCGTTCGCTCGGGCATCGAGCGCATGTACGGCGGCAACCACCCCGACCCCAACGTCATGTACTACATGACGGTCTACAACGAGCCGTACGTGCAGCCGGCCGAGCCCGAGGGTGTCGACGTCGACGGCATCGTCCGCGGCATCCACCACATCTCGGCGGGCGAGGGTGATGGTCCCCGGACGCAGCTGCTCGCTTCGGGCGTCGGTGTGCCGTGGGCCTTCGAGGCCCAGCGTCTGCTGAAGGACGACTGGGGCGTGACGGCCGACGTCTGGTCGGTCACCTCGTGGAGCGAGCTGCGCCGCGACGGTCTCGCCGCTGACGAGCACAACTTCCTGCACCCCGAGGAAGAGCCCCGCGTGGCCTACCTCACCGACAAGCTGAAGGAAGCCGACGGCCCCGTGGTCGCCGTCAGCGACTGGATGCACGCGGTGCAGGACCAGATCCGCCAGTGGGTCCCCCAGAACTACTGGACCCTCGGCGCCGACGGCTTCGGCTTCTCGGACACGCGTGCCGCGGCCCGTCGTTTCTTCAAGATCGATGGTCCGTCGCTCGCCGTCCGTGCCCTGCAGGCGCTGGCCGCCGAGGGCAAGGTCGACGGCGCGGTCGTGGGTCAGGCCATCGAGAAGTACCGCCTGCACGACGTCAACGCCGGTACCAGCGGCAACGCGGGTGGCGAGGCCTGAGCGCGTGACGAGCACCACCGACGGGTCCGGTTCCGCCTCCATGGGCGGGGCCGGGCCCGACCGGTCTGCGGGCGCGGTCGCGGCCGCCGCGCAGGAGAAGGCCGACACCCTCACCTGGCTGCGGCGCATCTCGGGCGATCTCGCGACGGCGACCATCCAGCGCCTCGAAGAGACACTTCCCTGGTACGCCGAGATGCCGCCAGCCCGGCGGTCCGCCGTCGGGCTCGTCGCCCAGGCCGGCATCACCTCGTTCCTGCAGTGGTTCGAGGAGCCGGCATCCACTCCGGCGATCGCCGCCGACATCTTCGCCGCGGCCCCTCGTGAGCTTCTGCGCAGCGTCAGCCTGACGCAGACCCTGCAGCTCGTGCGCGTCACCGTCGAGGTGATGGAAGAGCGCGTCGCCGGACGCAGCGAGAAGGTGCGCGAGGCGATGCTGTCGTACTCGCGCGAAGTCGCCTTCGCCGCGGCCGACGTCTACGCACGCGCCGCCGAGGCCCGGGGCCTCTGGGACGCTCGCCTCGAAGCGCTCGTGGTCGACTCGATCCTCACCGGCGAGGCCGACGACGAACTCCCCAGCCGCATCGCCGCGCTCGGCTGGCACGGCCACGGAGAGGTCGCGGTGCTCGTGGGCACCACTCCCCCGCAACTCGACGTCGACCAGGTGCGTCGCACCGCGCGCAAGCTCGGCGTCGACGTGCTCATCGGCGTGCAGGGCTCGCGCCTGGTGCTGGTGGTCGGTCGTGCCGACCTGCCGGCGCGCGGTGGAGAGGATTCCGCCGAACTGCCCTTCCCCGAGATCGCCAAGCGTCTTGAGCCCGGTTTCGGGTCGGGCCATCTCGTCCTCGGACCGGCGGTCCCCGCGTTGGTCGACGCCGGGCAGAGCGCTCGTGCCGCCCTCGCCGGCTTCGCCGTCGCCCGCGCGTGGCGTCATGCCCCGCGGCCGGTGGAGGCCGATGATCTTCTGCCCGAGCGCGCCCTCGCTGGCGACGCCGTTGCGAAGCAGACGCTGGTGGATCGCGTCTACCAGCCGCTGCAGGCGCACAGCGCCGATCTGGTGGCGACGCTGTGGAGCTACCTCGACAACGGGCGCTCGCTCGAGGCGACGGCGCGCGAGTTGTACGTGCACCCCAACACGGTCCGCTATCGCCTGAAGCGCGTGTCGGAGGTCATCGGATGGGATGCCACGGGCCCCCGGGAGGCGCTCATCCTGCAGACCGCGCTGATCCTGGGATCGATCGGAACGGATGCCACGCGCCGTCGCGGACCCGTGGGTCGACGGTCGCCCCTGGCGCGCTGATGCACGGCGCGCACAAAGACACGCCGTATATCTGTGTCGATATCTCCATAAGCGTGGGCTCGATCGTTGGCAGGATGGAACGGTGATCATCGCCGTCTTCCCCGGGCAGGGCTCTCAGACCCCCGGGTTCCTCTCGCCGTGGCTCGAACTCGACGGAGCGCGCGAGCGTCTCGAGACCTTCTCGGAGCAGGCGGGCGTCGACCTCGTCGCCGCCGGCACCGAATGGGATGCCGATCAGATCCGCGACACCGCCGTCGCCCAGCCGCTGATCGTCGCGGCGAGCCTGCTGTCGTGGTCTGCGCTGAACGAGCGAGCCACGACCTCCGTCGCCGGTGTCGCGGGGCACTCGGTGGGCGAGATCGCCGCGTTGGCGGCATCCGGAGTGCTCTCCGACCAGGACGCGCTGCGCCTGGTCGGGCTCCGCGGCCGCGCGATGGCCGAGGCCGCCGCCACCGTCGAGACCGGCATGAGCGCCGTAGTGGGCGGAGACGAGACCGCCGTGCTCGAGCGCCTCGAGGCGCTCGGACTCACCCCCGCCAACTACAACGGCGGCGGACAGATCGTGGCCGCCGGCGAACTACCCGCCCTGGCCGAGCTCGCCGCCGAGGCGCCGCGCGGAACCCGCGTGATCCCCCTGCAGGTCGCGGGCGCCTTCCACACCCGCTTCATGGAGCCCGCCGTCGAGACGCTGCGCGCCGCCGCAGCAGACGTCCAGGTGTCCGACCCCGCCACGACGCTGTGGACCAACTCCGACGGCTCCGTCGTCACCGAAGGTCGCCGCGCCCTCGACCTCGTCGTCGCCCAGGTCTCGTCGCCCGTCCGCTGGGACCGCTGCATGGCCTCGTTCGGCGAGCGGGGCGTGACCGGCATCATCGAACTCTCGCCCGCCGGTGCCCTCACGGGCCTTGCGAAGCGAGCACTGCGCGGCACCCCCACCGTGGCAGTCAAGTCCCCCGACGACCTCGACGCGGCCGTCTCACTCCTGAAAGAAGACCAGGCATGAGCACCCCCACCCTCCGTCAGCTGCAGGGAGCCGCTCACACGCGCATCTACGCCTACGGTGCCGCGCGCGGTGAGAACTTCGTGCCCAACGACGACCTCGTGGGGCCCATCGACTCCAGCGACGAGTGGATCCGCCAGCGCACCGGCATCGTCACGCGCGTCCGCGCGAACAAGGACACGGATGCCATCGATCTGGCCACCGAGGCCGCGCGCGAAGCCGTCGAGAAGTCGGGCATCGCCCCCGACCAGATCGACGCCGTGATCGTCGCGACCATCAGCAACCCCAAGCAGACCCCCTCGGCCTCGGCCATCGTCGCCGACCGCATCGGGGCGAACCCCGCGGCCGCCTACGACCTGAACGCCGCGTGCGCCGGCTTCGCCTACGGCGTCGGTCAGGCCGACGCCCTCGTGCGGGCGGGTCTGGCGAAGCATGTCGTCGTCGTCGGCGCCGAGAAGCTCAGCGACGTCGTCGACCCCACCGACCGCAGCATCTCGTTCCTGCTCGGCGACGGCGCGGGCGCCGTCGTGGTCGGACCGAGCGACACCCCCGGCATCGGCCCCACCATCTGGGGCTCGGACGGATCGAAGGCGGATGCCGTGGGCATGAACGCCACGCTCACCGACTTCCGCGACGGCGTCGCTGCGTGGCCCACCCTCCGCCAGGAGGGTCCGACCGTGTTCCGCTGGGCCGTCTGGGAGATGGTCAAGGTCGCGCGCCAGGCGATCGAGGCCGCCGGCATCGAGCCCGCCGACCTCGCCGCCTTCGTGCCGCACCAGGCGAACATGCGCATCATCGACGAGTTCGCCAAGCAGCTGGGACTGCCCGAGACCGTCGTCATCGGTCGCGACATCGAGACTACGGGCAACACCTCCGCGGCATCCATCCCCCTCGCCACCCACCGCCTGCTCGAGGAACACCCCGAGCTGAGCGGCGGCCTCGCGCTGCAGATCGGCTTCGGCGCCGGACTGGTGTTCGGCGCGCAGGTCGTCGTGCTGCCCTGACGCGGCGACACCGAACCCTAGACTGATCGGGGCCTGACAGGCCCGCCCCCAAGAAACAGGAGACATCATGGCATTCACCAACGACGAGGTTCTCGCCGGCCTTGCCGAGCTCATCACCGACGAGACGGGTATCTCGGCCGACGAGGTCGCGCTCGAGAAGTCGTTCACCGACGACCTCGACATCGACTCCATCTCGATGATGACGATCGTCGTCAACGCCGAGGAGAAGTTCGGCGTCACCATCCCCGACGACGAGGTCAAGAACCTCAAGACCGTCGGCGACGCCGTGACCTTCATCACGTCGAACCAGTCCTGACACCTCCCGGTGGGGGCTTCGGCCCCCACCGGTCACGACCTGTCGGCCGCACCAAGGATTCTTCGCTCATGAGCACACCCCGCATCGTCGTCACCGGCATCGGAGCCACCTCGCCCATCGGCGGAACGGCACCCGAGAGCTGGTCCGCCCTGCTCGCCGGAACCTCCGGCGCCCGTTCCCTCGAGCACGAGTGGGTCGAGCAGTACAACCTGCCCGTCACCTTCGCCGCCGAGGCGCTCGTGCGTCCCGAGACCGTGCTCGAGCGACCCGTCGCCAAGCGGCTCGACCCCTCGTCGCAGCTCGCCATGGTCGCGGCCAAAGAAGCGTGGGAAGACGCCGGCGCCCCCGACATCGACCCGGACCGCCTCGGCGTCGACTTCGCCACGGGCATCGGCGGCGTCTGGACCCTCCTCGACGCGTGGGACACCCTGCGCGAGAAGGGCCCGCGTCGGGTCATGCCGATGACGGTTCCCATGCTCATGCCGAACGCGGCCGCCGGTAACCTCTCGCTGCACTTCAACGCCCGCGCCTTCGCGCGCACCGTGGCATCGGCGTGCGCCTCGAGCACCGAGTCGATCGTCAACGCGGTGCAGCACATCCGCGACGGCCTCGCCGACGTCGTCATCGCGGGTGGAACCGAATCGGCCATTCACCCGATCACGATCGCCTCGTTCGCGTCGATGCAGGCGCTGTCGAAGCGCAACGACTCGCCCGAGACCGCTTCGCGTCCGGCCAGCATCGACCGCGACGGCTTCGTCATGGGCGAGGGCGCCGGCGTGCTGATCCTCGAGACCGAGGAGCACGCCAAGGCCCGCGGCGCCAAGATCTACGCGTCGATCATGGGCGGTGGCGTCACCGCCGACTCGTACCACATCACCGCGAACGACCCCGAGGGTCATGGCGCCGCTCGCGCCGTGCACATGGCGCTCGAGATGGCGGGCGCGTCGGTCGACGACGTCACGCACATCAACGCGCACGCCACCTCGACGCCGGTCGGCGACCCGAACGAGTACAAGGCGCTGCGCGCCGTCTTCGGCGGTCGGGTCGACGATATCCCCGTCTCGGCCACGAAGGCGTCCACCGGCCACCTTCTGGGCGGCACCGGAGCCCTCGAGGCGATCTTCACGGTTCTCGCTCTGCAGAACCGCGTCGCGCCCCCCACGATCAACCTGACCGAGCAGGACCCCGAGGTTCCGTTCGCGCTCTCGGGCTCGCCCGTCGAGCTCGGCGCGGGAGACCAGCTCGCGATCAGCAACTCCTTCGGCTTCGGCGGGCACAACGCCGTCGTCGCCATCGCCTCGGTCTGAGCGCGTTCCCCGTCACGACGAGAGCCCCCTGGCATCCCCCCGACTGCGATCGGGGATGCCAGGGGGCTCTCGTCTCGTCAAGCGAGGGATACGCGGTCCCGGTGCCGGGTGTGTTCACCGACCTCCGGTAGTGGCGCCTCCCCCACTCGACGGGCTCATCCGACCTTATGCAGCCACACGATCTGCTGGTCGTCTCCGGCGTGGCGGAAGGGCTCGAGCTCCTCGTCCCAGGCCGAGCCCAGGGCGACGTCGAGTTCGCGCTGCAGCTCGAAGGGGTCGCCGGCCGCGACCTCCATCGCGTAGCGCACGCGATCCTCGGCGATGACGACGTTGCCGGCCGAATCGGTTTGAGCGAAGTGGATGCCGAGACCCGGCGTGTGCATCCAGCGTCCGCCGTCGCTGCGCGGCGTGGGATCCTCGCTCACCTCGAAGCGCAGGTGTTCCCACCCCCGGATGGCGCTCGCGAGTGCTGCGCCGGAACCGACGGGGCCCTCCCAGTAGAACTCCGCGCGACGGCTGCCCGTCAACACGGGCTGTTCGGCCCAGTCGAAGTTGACGGCGCGGCCGAGAGCGCGTCCGACCGCCCACTCGAGGTGGGGGCACAGCGCGCGGGGCGCGGAGTGGATCAGGATCACTCCGCGCGAAGACGTGATCGCCATGGTTTCTCCTTCGTCAGGTACGTCTTCCCCTACGACCTGTGATGGAGTGCCGGCGATTGTTCGGTTGTCCGGCCATTATCGCCCGTGCATAACGAAATCACAACACTGTGATTCCTCCGCGCGTCCCGCGGGGCGGCCGCGCGATCGGCCCAGCGGGTGTCAGCCGAACCACAGCGCCCAGTAGAGCGCGAAGTTGCGGTTGCCATACGCCGAGCAGGCGTCGCCCGTCCCCCATCGCGCGGCGAGGGCCGCCGGGTTCGGCTGATACGGCGTGTAGTTGTACAGCGCCGCGGTGGCCGCGTTCGCGATCGTCACGTCTGAACCCCCACACGAGGGATCCGGTGAATAGGCGAGGTAGTGCGTTCCCGGCTGCCGCATGAAGTCCGAGGCGCTGTACGACTTCAGATCGGTGGCGGCCTGGGCGACCTGGGCGCCGAACCCGGCGGCACCGGCGTCGCACGGGGCGGTGTCGGGGCATCTCGCCCCCATCGCCGCACCGAGCTGCTCAGGTGACGGGGCGCGCGCCGTTCGGCCGGACACGAGGCTCTGCTCCTTCTGGAGGGTAACGAGCAGCACCTTGGCCGAGATCCCGCACGCGCGTTGCAGGCGATCGATGATCTGGGCGGCGGTGAGTTCTCCCCCGTCGTAGCCCTCGCAGATCGTGCGGCCCGTGGCATCCGACACGATCGGTCCCCGCGCGGGCAGGTCAGACCGCAGAACCGAGAGACAGGAGTCGTTGCGGCACTCCCCCACCTCGTCGTCGAGGAAGGACTGGATCTGGTCGGCCGTCATGGCGTCGCCGTCGTAGAACTGCTCGTCGTCGATGAGATGGCCGGGATCGAACGAGGTGAGGTCGATGGCCTCGCGCCGTGCCTCGTTGTTCCACGCGGCGGTGAGGGAGACGAGGGGGATGACCGCCAGAGCGATCAGGCCCACGAGGATCACGGCGACCGCAGCGAACGTCATGCGTCGTCGCCGGATCAGCCGTTGCCGGGGCGTCCGCCGTCGGCGCGTCCGAGTACTCGCCACCGAACGATCGTGCCCCACCGCGCTGACCGCTCGCTGCACGCGCAGGGCGGGGCGCGGCGGTCAGCGCGGGGCGCTGCTCAACTGCCCGGCGTTGCGGGAGGAGTCGGAGCGGTGCCATCGGCCGGAGGCGCGGGAGGCGTGAGCTTCTGCCCGTCGGCGGGAGGGGTGGGCGCCGTGCCGTCGGCGGGCGGTGCGGGCTTGGCAGCGTCGCCCTTCGGGGCGCCGGGCCCACCGGGGCCGGTAGGTCCGCACGCGCCGGGTTCCTTGCCGTCGGCGGGTGCCGCCGGAGCGGTTGCGTCCGCGGGAGGCGTCGGAGCCGTGCCGTCGGCCGGGGTCGTGGGCGAGGCCCCCGGGGTCGGGGTGGTACCGGGGGTGCTACCCGGTCCGGTGGATCCGCCGTCGGCGCTGGGCGCCGAGGTCGACGAGGCGGCGAGGGACCCCGCGCCGTTGCTCTGCGCCGCGAGGGCGGCGGTTCCGCCGGTGAGGCCGGCGGCCACGATCACGGCGCCAGCGATCAGCGCCGGTCCGCGCCACGAGCGGCGGCGGGGTTCGGGGGTCTCGTGCTGTCGTGGCAGCGGCAGCGTGGGGTTGTCGTCGTTCATGATTCTCTTCCCGTCCGGTGTCGGTCACCGGCTCTGAGACCAGACTTCGAGCCGGGACTGAAGCGAACCTGAAGCCCGCGCACCCGCCTGCTTCGCATAGGTAAGCCATAACCGGCGTTCAGCCCGCGTCCGTATCGTCGCCCGGATGTCCTTCGCTGCCCGCGTGCTCGTCCTCGACGACGACGAGACGATCCGCATCGCCGTCACCACGGCCCTGCGCGCCGACGGTTTCCTCACCGAGGCGGCGCCCGACGGGACCGATCTCAGCGACCGTCTCGCCTCGTTCCGCCCCGACCTCGTGATCATCGACTGGATGATGCCCGGGCCGAGTGGCATCCGTCTGCTTCCGCTCGTGAGAGCCGCCTGTGACACGGCGGTGATCATGCTGACCGCTCGGGACGAGGTCGACGATCGCCTGCGCGGGTTCGCGGAAGGGGCCGACGACTACGTCGTCAAGCCGTTCACGATGGCCGAGCTCGTCGCGCGCAGCGGCGCGGTCCTCCGCCGTCGCGGGCGGTTGCCGCAGACCGTGTCGGTGGGCGATCTCGTCGTCGATCCCGACGCGGCGACGGCGCATCGCGGCGGGGTGTCGCTCGAGCTGACGGCCACCGAGTTCCGGCTGCTGCAGCTTCTCGCCGAGAGCCGCGGACGCACGCTCTCGAAAGCGCAGATCCTCACGCAAGTGTGGGGCTACGAGGACTACGACCCCAATCTCGTCGAGGTGCACCTGAGCGCCCTCCGGCGCAAGATGGAGCAGCGCGGCCCCCGGCTGATCCACACCGTCCGCGGGCTCGGCTATCGCTTGAGCGAGGAACGATGAGCATCTCTCCCCCGCTCAGATCGGGGTCGCTGCGTCGCCGCACGATCGTCGCGGTGGTCGCCCTGGTCGCGCTCCTGCTCGTCGTGCTCGCGATCGTCGTCGACGTGGCGCTGGGTGCGCGCCTGCGCGGTCAGATCGAAGACCGTCTTCGCGATCGCGCCGCCGCGGCGGCATCCCTCGTGGGCACCGTCGACGACTCCGACCTCGCCGAGCGACTGTCCGACCAGGGACTCGCCGTGCGCATCGACGGCGCGAGCGGGGACTCCGTCGTCGCCGGACCCAGCCCCGAGCAGTTGCGCGACGGCCCTCCGGGCGGCCCCGGCGGTCCAGGCGGAGGGCCGGGTGCCCGGTCCACTCCGCAGCCCACCGGCTCGAGCGACGTCAGCGTCGTCGCCTCGGAGGTGACGGGAGACAGCGACCTGGTCACGCTCCGCTCGACCCTCAGCGACGGCTCGACGTTGACGCTGACGGCATCGGCGGCGGGGATCGACGACACGCTCGTGCAGGTGCGGTGGATCATGGCCCTGTCGTCCATCGGGGTTCTCGTTCTCGCCGCGGGGGCAGTCACCCTGGTGGTGCGCCGGAGCCTGCGCCCCCTCGACCAGGTGTCGCGGGTGGCGCGCGCCATCGGTTCCGGAGAGCGCGAGAGGCGCCTGCACCCCACGCGACCCGACACCGAGATCGGGCGCGTCGCGGCCGCCCTCGACGACATGCTCGACGACGTCGTGGGGGCCGAGCAGGCGGCCGTCGACGCGGAGCAGCGGCTGCGTGCCTTCCTTTCCGACGCCGCGCACGAACTGCGCACGCCGGTCGCCGGCATCCGTGCCGCCGCCGACACCCTCGTCCGCGCCGACCTCGCCGGACCCGAACGCGAGGTGCTCGCCGCGCACGTCGCCCGCGAGGCCGCGCGTGCGTCGCGTCTCGTCGACGACCTGCTCACCATGGCGCGCGTCGACCGCGGCCTCGAGCTCTCGCGTACCGACCTCGATCTGCGTTCCCTCGTCACCGCAGAGGCGGAGCGCGTTCCTCTCGTGCACCCCTCGTTGCGCATCCGGACGGAGATCCCGGATGCCACGGTTCCCGTCCACGCGGACCCCGACCGCGTCGCGCAGGTGCTCTCGAATCTCATCGAGAACGCCGCTCGTGCCACGGATCGCACCGGACGGGTCACGATCGCCGTCGAACGGCGGGGGTCCACCGCGGTCGTGGCCGTCACCGATGACGGGCCGGGCGTGCCACCGGCGGACCGCGAGCGCATCTTCGAGCGTCTCGTCCGCCTCGACGATGCGCGCGCGGCCTTCGGAGGGGTGGGCCTGGGGCTGCCGATCGCGCGCGGCATCGCGCGGGCGCACGGCGGCGACGTGCGATGCGTCGACAGCGATCGCGGTGCGCGCTTCGAGGTCACCCTGCCGCTCGAGCAGCGAGCAGCAGGGTGACTCCGGAACTCAGGCCGAGCGACCGCCCACCGGCTGCCGCGGCGGCGCCGTGGTCGCCGGCGCGATTCCCGCGGCGGTGAGCGTGAGCCCGTCGGCGCCACTGGCGTCGTGCATCATCTGGTCGACCAGGGCGCGGTCGATCGCCGGCTCCCGGCCACCGTAGAACTGCAGGACCAGCGCGTTCGAGGCGTGGATCCAGAGGCTGGCCTGGCGCACGCCTTCGTTGACGGGCAGTTGCAGCATGAAGCCCTCGTTGCGCCGGAGCTTGTTCATCACGACGATGCGGAGGTGGGCGAGGATGCGGTCGTCGATGTCGAACGACGCGCGGTCACGATAGATGAGACGTCCCATCACAGGTCCTTTTCTGGCTCGACGAATCGAACCGTGTTTCGTGGGGACCGCGCTGGGGCGCAGCAATGGGGGCCTCTTCATTGTGCCACCCGGCCCCGCCTCGGGGGCAGTTTCCGGGAGGACGTGCACGGGCGTTCAGGTGCGGGGAGCCTGCTCGGCATCCGCTCCGACCGAGTCGACGACGCCGAAGGCCGAGCGCGAGAGGAACGAGACGATGTCGACCGCGGGCATCTCGGTGCCGAGGGCAAGTTCGACGAGAACCTCTTCGGCGAAGTTCACCCAGGAACGCAGCGCGACGCGCAACAGGGGCGAGTCCTCGGCGCCGAGCTCGAGGAACCCGTCGGTGACCCATCCGGCGGTCACGTCGCGCGCGCGATCCACCTCGTGCCGCACCTCGGTGTCGCCCGACGCGACGCCGCGCACGAGCGAGAAGAACGTGCCGCGGTGCTCGCGGACGAAGCTCACGATGCGCGCCAGCGTGTCGTCGAGCCGCTCCCGGGCAGCGAGATCCTCACACGGGACGGATGCCGCGAGCAGTGCCGCCGCGGCGGTGCCCACCACCTCGCGATGGAGTCCTTGACGTGATCCGAAGTAGTGGAAGAGCAGGCCCCGCGAGACCCCGACGCGCTCGGACAGCACCTCCATCGTGAGGTCGTCGAGCGGCTTCTCGACGAGGAACGCCACGCCCGAGGCGACGAGCTGGGCGCGCCGCTGATCGGGAGTGAGGCGCGTTCGCCGGTCGCTCGACATGAGGAGACTCTAACGAAGCGATGCGCCCGCGATCTATTGACACTCTGTCAATGAGGCGTAGCCTGAGGTCGCTCGGCGCCGTCGCCGGGCCCGCTTCCGCAGGAGGATCGATGAAGTTCCGTGACCTGACCCGCTCCCGTACCGGCCGTGTGGCCCTCGCCACCGTCCCCGTCGCCGCCGTGGCGAGCCTTCTTCTCACCGGTGTCGCCCAGGGCGCCGTGCCCGTGTCGTTCTCCGTCTCGGGCAGCCAATTCCAGATCAGTGCTTCGCAGCTCGAGGGCACCGGCTTCTCGCAGTACGCCGGCGTCACCAACGACACCGCCGGCGGGGAGCACAACGTCGCCATCGCGAACATCACGTCGGCGACGCTCGCCGACCTCTGCCAATCGGTCGTCAGCGAGACCCCGCTCGGCAAGGTCGGCGTCCTCATCACCGCGGGCGGCGGGGGCTCCCCCGCGTCGGCCTCCGACCTGCAGATCGGCATGACGGGCCTGCAGGGCGATTCCTCGTTCGGCAACATCCGCATCGGCGTGGACGCCTCGACCGTCAACACGTCCGCGAAGGGCACCGCGGGTGACTTCGCGCAGGATGCCGACACCATCTCGATCGCGAACCTCAAGCAGACCGCGTGGAGCACGCAGGCGTCGGTCTTCACTCTCACCGGCATGAAGCTCGAGCTGACCGACGGCTCGAAGACGTGCTTCTGATCGGCGCCGCCATGACCTCCCCCGACCTCACCGCGCGGGCGCGCTTTCGCGCATGGCGCCGCCGTCGCCCCCTCGTGGGCGGACTGCTCGTCGCTCTCGGCGGCATCGAGATGTTCTTCTCGGGCCAACTCGACATCGGTCAGCTGCACATCCAGCTCGGAATCGAAGGCCTCCAGGCGACGGTGATCCCCCTCGTCCTGGTGCTCCTCGGCATCCTGCTCATCTCGATGCCCGCGCACCGGATCTTCTACGGGGTCATCGCCCTCGCCGTGGCCGTCTATTCGCTCGTCGGGGTGAACCTCGGAGGTTTCCTGCTCGGGATGCTGTTGAGCACGGTGGGTGGCATCATCGCGGTGTCGTGGGCGCCGCCCCGCTCACAGGACGATCCGGCGCCGACGGCCGAGGAGGCGGAGAGCGCGATCACGGGAGCCGGGCGATGAAGCGCGCGCGAGCGGCGGCAGCGCTGACCGCGGCGATGCTCCTGCTGGGCGGTGCGACAGGCGCCGGAGCCGCGTGGGCGGACGACGGCACGCGGCCGGCGCGACTGTGCATCCCGATCCTGCTCCCGTGCAGCGACCCGTCTCCGTCGCCCACGCCCAGCCCCACACCCACGGCGGGATCCGTTCTGCCGACGCTGCCGGGCGTCCCGGTGGTCCCGGCGCCGGATCCGACGCCCGCCACCCCGACGTCGCCGGCGCCCACCCCGCCTCCGCAGGACTCCACCACCCCGCCTGCGCAGGCCGCCGTGGTCGATGAGAACTCACCGGTCTTCACGCAACCGTCGGCCCAGTTGGGCGCCCAGTCCCTGTCGTTCCGGGGGATCCCTCTCGTCAGCGTGGTCACCGTGCCGCTCGCCGACGGCACGCGCATCACCGTGCTGAAGATGACGGCCGATGAGATCACCATCGACGGGTTCGCCCTCACCGTGCGGCGGGCGACGGGTCCCGCCCTCGTCACGACAGCCGACCGCATGACGCTGTCGGGGCACGTCTCGGTCTACCTGAACTCGCTGTCAGCGACCACCGCCGACGGCAAGACCCTCACCCTCGGGGCCGACACTCCCCCACCAGCCGACGGGATCGCACCGGGGCTCGCGCGCGTGACCCTCGGCCTGGTCGGCACCACGGCCGACTCGATCGTGTACACGAACACCGATCAGAAGATCACGCAACCGGGGTGAGCGCACGGTCGGGGTGAATCCCCAGCCTGGGCGGAATCGCGCTGGATACAGTCGAGGGGATCAGTGATCACCGACCCACGAGAGAGAAAACCCGTGAGCCATCACCGCACCTCCACCGACCAGGAGGGCCGATCTTCGAGCCCCCTCTTCTCGAGAGGGGGTGAGATCTGATGCTGGCTGCGGCCCTGACACTGCTGTTGGGGATCATCGTGACTCTGGCGATCATCGCGGCCTGCGGATTCTTCGTCGCGCAGGAGTTCGCCTACATGTCGGTCGATCGCTCGCGCATGGCGGCGAAGGCCGAGAAGGGCGACGCGCAGGCCAAGCGGGTGCTGGCGATCACCAAGCGGACGTCGTTCATGCTGTCGGGCGCCCAACTGGGAATCACCGTGACGGGCCTCCTGATCGGATACGTCGCCGAACCGCTGATCGGTGAGTCGCTGGGGACCCTCCTCGGCGGCGTCGGCATCGACCCGACCGTCTCGGTGCTGATCGGCACCATCGGCGCGTTGCTGCTGGCGACCATCGTCACGATGATCTTCGGCGAGCTGTACCCGAAGAATCTCGCGATCGCGAGTCCCGAGCCCCTCGCCCGTGCTCTCGCTGTTCCGACACGGATCTACCTGCTGCTGTTCGGGTGGCTCATCACCGTGTTCGACGTGGCGGCGAACGCGTTGTTGCGACTGCTGCGGATCGAGCCCCTCGAGGACGTCGACGAAAGCGCCACCGCGCGAGACCTCGAGGCGATCATCGAGGAGTCGCGCGTGAGCGGAGACCTCCCCGACGATCTGTCGATGATCATCGACCGCATCCTGGACTTCCCGCAGCGCGATGTGGAACACGCGATGATCCCCCGGTCGCAGATCGACTCGGTCACCCCGGACACGACGGTCGTCGAGGTCCGCGCGCTCATGGCCACCGGCCATACCCGCTACCCCGTGATCGGTGACGAGGACTCCCCCGTCGGTGTCGTCGAACTGATCGACGTGCTGCGCGAGCGGCCCGCGGACGATGCGCCCGTCGCATCCGTCATGCGCGCCGCCGTCGTCATCCCGACCTCGATGCTCCTGCCTGTCGCCCTCGACCGCATGCGTCGCTCGCGCAACGAGCTCGCGTGCGTGGTCGACGAGTACGGCAACTTCGACGGCATCCTGACGATCGAAGACCTGACCGAGGAGGTCATCGGCGAGCTGTCCGACGAGCACGACGTGGAGGTCGCCGAGGTCTCTGCGGACGGAGACGACGCCTGGACGGTGCCCGGCGATCTGCACCTCGACGAGCTCGAGCGCCTGATCGGGTACGACCTCGCCGAGAGCGACGTCGAAACCGTCGCGGGTCTCGTCATCGAGACCCACGGTGACCTGCCCGCCATCGGCAGTGTCGTGCGCGTCGACCTTCCCGAGCGTGCGTCCGAGACCGTGCAGGGCCTCGACATCGAGCGCTGGCTCGCCATCGAGGTCGTCGAGGTCGATCGGCACGTGCCGTCCCAGCTGGCTGTGCATCTGCACGAGGTGGACCGGGATGCCGAGCCTGCCGACGGGGTCTCGACGATCGACGAGGAGGTGGCCCGATGAACGGCTGGACCGTCGCCCTGATCACCACGGCGCTCATCATCGCGAGCGCGTTCTTCGTCATCGTGGAGTTCGCTCTGCTTGCCGCGCGCCGCCACCGGCTCGAGGAGCAGGCCGCTACGAGCGCCTCGGCGCGTGCGGCCCTGCGCGGTGTGAACGAGCTCACCGTCATGCTGGCGTTCGCTCAGCTCGGCATCACCGCGTGCACCTTCCTGCTCGGCGCCATCACCAAGCCCGCGATCGACTACGCGCTCGCTCCCGTGTTCGAGGCGTGGGGTCTGCCCTACGTGCTCGCCGACATCATCGCGTTCATGCTCGCCCTGATCGTGGTGACGTTCCTGCACCTCGTGATCGGCGAGATGGCCCCGAAGTCCTGGGCGATCGCTCATCCCGAGACGGCGGCGAAGGCCACCGGCATCCTGGCTCGTGCCCTCACCTGGCCGCTGCGACCGTTCCTGCTGTGGATCAACCACATCGCGAACCGGCTCGTGAAGGCGTCGGGTGTCGAGCCCGTCGAAAAGGCAGCGGCCGGCGGGCAAGACGCCGACACGATCCGCGAGCTCGTCGCGCATTCGCGCCAGGCGGGCACGCTCGAAAAGCAGTACTCGGAGCCGATCGCTCAGGCGATCGCCCTGGGCACGCTCACGGTGGGAGACATCGTGCGAACGGATCGTTCCCCGACGTCGGTGCCGAGGGATGCCACGGTCGCCGAGATCCAGGCTGTCGCCGCCTCGTCGACGCACCTGCGCATCCTCGTGGGCTTGGGCGCGGACTCTCGCGTTGCGCACGTGCGTGACACGTTGACCGTCGACCCCGACACCCCGGCGCTCGAGATCGCGCGCGAACCGCTCGTGCTCGAGCCGAGTGCCTCGGCCTACGACGCGCTCGCTCGCATGCGTCGCGGACGCGTGCAGTTGGCCACCGTGGTGGCGGGCGAGCAGTTGCTCGGTGTCGTGACTCTCGACGACCTGCTGCGCGAGATTCTGCCGGGCCCGGGCGAGCTGGCCGCGGCACAGGGTGGGTCTGCCGCCTGACCTGATCTCGCGATGAACGCCTGCCGCGTTCGGGAGCGCTCCTCGCGAGCGTGCCTCGATGCGGCAGGCGTTCGTCACGGGTGAGCAGTCGCGCGGCGGGTTCGAGTGTCAAGCCATCGAACGGGCCAAGGAGCGCGGCGTACCGTCGCTCGCGTTCACCCCCACATCTCTTCGGAGGACACCCATGAGCAAGACCTGGTTCATCACCGGCGCGTCGAAGGGCTTCGGCCGCGAGTGGGCCGAGGCGGCCCTCGAACGCGGCGACAACGTCGCCGGCACAGCCCGCAACGTCGACGACGTCTCGGAGCTCGTCGAGAACTACCCCGACACGTTCCTTCCCCTCAGCCTCGACGTGACCGACCGCTCGGCCGACTTCAACGCCGTCGCGAAGGCGCACGAGAAGTTCGGACGACTCGATGTGGTCGTCAACAACGCCGGCTACGGGCATTTCGGCATGGTCGAAGAACTCACTGAGGACGAGGTCCGCGCCCAGCTCGAGACCAACTTCTTCGGGGCGCTCTGGGTGACGCAGGCAGCTCTTCCGATCCTGCGCGCGCAGGGCTCGGGCCACATCATCCAGGTGTCGAGCATCGGCGGGATCAGCGCCTTCCCCACGGTCGGTGCCTACCACGCGTCGAAGTGGGCCCTGGAGGGCCTGTCGCAGTCGCTCGCGCAGGAGGTCGCCGGGTTCGGCATCCACGTCACTCTCATCGAGCCCGGCGGGTACTCGACCGATTGGTCGGGCCCTTCGGCGCAGCGCAGCGACGAGATCGAGGCCTACGCCGACGTGCGCGAGCAGGCGGCGAAGCGCCCCTCCGCCGCCGACCCCGGCAAGCCTGAGGCCACTCGCGCGGCGATCTTGAAGGTGGTGGATGCCGCGACCCCGCCGTTGCGCATCTTCTTCGGCAAGGCGCCCCTCGGCATCGCCGAACGCGACTACGAGTCGCGCTTGCAAACGTGGCGCGAGTGGCAGCCCGTGTCGGAGGAGGCGCACGGCTCGTAGCCGCGCGGCGTCGATCTCGGAGGTTGTTCCGGGGCGCGGACCGTGCACGGGGTCGCTTTTCGATAGACCCGGTGCATGGATCGCGCCCCGTTTGTCGTCGGCTTCCGAGAAGGAGCCGGCGCCAGGCGCGCGGCTCATCGCAGGTACGAGTCCACGAGCAGAGATCCCCGGATGCCGCGGAATGCCTCGACCAGCCGGTCCAGTGCGGCCGGATTCCAGGCCGCGAGCTGGAGGTCGTGCGGGCCGAGAGGTTCGAGCTTCCCGGTTCGCAACCGCACCACTTCCCATCCGGCTGTGCGCAGAGCCCTGTCCTTCCGGCGGTCGGCCGCCTCACGCTTTCCCACGTGTTCGAGGCCGTGACGGCCGATCGAGTCGTATTCGAGAGCGATGCGCAGCTCGGGAAACACGATGTCGGGCCACACCTCAAGGTGGTGGAAGAACGGTTTGGCAATCCGAATGGCGTTGGATCCGTCGCTCAGCAGGAGGCGTTGCCGCAGGTCGGCGCGAACGCGGCCCTCCACGGCCGAGGCGGGCTGCGGCGCGCACGGTGAGAGGAAGGCCGCGCCGACGGGGACGTCCGGGGTCTTCTGACAGATCGGGGTGCGTGTGGCACCTCGGCGGGGCCGAAGTACCGCGTTCCCGGCGACCGGCGGCGCCGAGACCGATTCGCGCATGGGCAGGGCGATCGCGCGTTTCGGGTTGGCCTGCTCGCTGCACTCCGGGCACCAGCCGCTGCGACGGCGCTCCCTCCCGGGGCGCTGTCGCTGCTCTTCGGGCGTGGCCGCGAAACGGTGACCTGAATCGCACTGCCAGAGCAGGAGGACGTCAGCGGCCGGCGGCACCTGACTGAGTGCGATCCCCGCGTTCAGATCGGGGTGGTACTGACGGATGAGCGCCGGAAAGGCGGCCCACGAGTCTCGGTACGCGCCGACGGCGTAGGGCACCTCCCGCCCCTTCGACCACTGTCGCCGGGCCCACCATGCCTGCACTCTCTCCGCCACGCCAGCGACCGTAGACGGCACCTCCGACATCGGCATCCGTTGGGCTTTCGGAGACGCGTCCTGCCACTAGGGTCGGGGGCATGACGATGCCCGCCGTGTCGCCGCACCAGCCGCCGTTCGCTCCTCCGTCGCCGCCGCGGGCTGACCCCAGCACCAACGGCACCGCGATCGCCTCGGTGATCGTGGGACCGATCGCACTCTTCAACTCGGCCTTCGTACCGCTGCCTTTCATCGGCTTCGTCGCCGTGTTCGCCGCGTTCCCTCTCGCCGTGGCGACGATCATTCTCGGGCACTTCGGACTGCGCGCCGCCCAGCGTTACGGAGTCGGTCGCGTAATGGCTGTCGTCGGACTCGTCGTTGGTTACCTCGCGATCGGAATCATTCTCGCGACGGCGACCCTGTTCTTCTCGCAGTTCCTGTTCATCCGGACGCCGATCGCGAGCTGAGCTGCCCGCCGCATGCAAATGACCCCCGACCAGGCGGAGCCGTTCGAGGGTCTCGCGGAGAGCGGGTGCGAGGTTACCCACGGTCGTAGAGTTTCGAGCCCGCTGCCCGACCGGCGTGGCCGCCTCATCCGTGGGTGAAGACGCTCCACGCGCGGAGGGCCAGCCGCGACACCGCCTCGACGGGACCCGGCTTCGACGGTGGGGCCTCGGCATCCCTCCGATGCACATTGCCAGCGTGGCTCGCTAGAGCCTGAGCGCGAGGGCGTTCGCGGTCAAGCCCGCGGCGGTGCCACACAGGACGACGGTGTCTCCGGGGCCGATCCGCCCCTCGTCGAGACTGGTCGCCAGCATGAACGGCACCGACGACGACACCATGTTCCCGAACTCGGCGACGCGGTCGATGTACGCGTCCCTCGGGATGCCGATCCGACGCATCGCGATGCTGAGGGCCCTGCTCGCCTGATGCGGCACGACCAGGTCGATCTCGTCGAGACGGAGGTTCACTCGTTCGAAGAACCGGGCGAAGAAATCCGGCAGCATAGCCAACATGCCGAGGAGTGCCCGCCGCCCGTCCATGGCGAACACGTAGTCGGAGGGGTCGCCGTCGGCGTAGGACTGGGCCGGGTGCAGCGACAACCCGCCGCGAAGCTCCGTGTCGTGCGCGTGCTCGGGCCACGTCTGCTGCAGGCTACCGAGCACTCCGGGCGCAGCGGCATCGCTCTCTCCGTCAACTCCACGCGTCAGCACGACAGCGGCGGCCGCATCGGAGAAGAGCTCGAAGCTCTCTCGCTGGCCGGCGTCGAGGAAGCGGGTCCCGACGTCGCCCGACACGATGAGCACCCGCTCGTAGTCGCCGGCGGCGAGGTACCGCGACGCGATGTCCACCGCCGTGATGAAGCTCGTGCAGGTCGAATTGACATCGAAGGCGGCGGCGCCGGCGTGAGGGGCGACGCGCTCCATCACGAGCGCCGCCGTGCAGGGGATCGGCTGCACGCCCGCCGCACAGGCCGCGATGATGCAGTCGATGTCGTCAGCACGAAGCCCGGCTCGTCGGAGGGCGTCCTCGGCTGCCGCGGCGAGCATGTCGAGCTGCGACATGCCATCGGGGATGCGGTGACGTTTCTGTTCTCCGAACGTGACCACCCGATCCGGGAGGTACGTTCCCCATCCCGCCAGCCGGCACGGCCGAAGCTGAGGGCTCCGTCCGGTAGGTCGATGTTGCGGCATCCCTGTCCTCCTCATGGTCACAGCAGGTTCTGCCCGGTCGGATGGTGATCATGGCTGAAGAGGAGACGCAGGCCGTCTTGCTCCGCTGACAAGAGCATCCGCGCGGTGTGGCGCTGCCGGGTCATGTCGTGACTGACCAGTCGCGGGAGGCGCCGGATACGGTGCTCGGCGCCGAGCAGATCGCGCCCCCAGGCGGCGTCTCCGGCGAGGAGCACCTTCTGCTCGACGAGGGCACCGAGGTGACCTCGGGCGTGACCCGGCAGATCGACGAGGAGGTAGGACCCGTCGCCGAACAGGTCCGCGGTACGCAACCCGTGCGGACCGGACGTGAACACGGGAGCGGGCAGCACCGTCGCCGCTGGGAACCACGTGGGCAGCAGTCTGCGGAGCAGCCCGTCGCGGAGTCGCGATCGCTCGAGGGTGCGACGCGCCCCGTCGCTGAGGACGAAAGCGGCGTTCGGGAAGAACCGAACGCCGCCGATGTGGTCCGGGTGCAGGTGGGAGAGGACGACGTGCGTGATCGTGGCGGGGTCGATCTGCTCGGCGATCGTGTCACCCGGTTCGACGCGAGGGGGAAGCATCCTCCGGTACGCCCATGCCCCGAGTCCGGCGCGCCACGGCTCGGGAGCGTAGCCGGTGTCGAAGAGCACGCGCCGAGCGCCCGAGCGGTACAGGAAAGCTCCGGCCGGGAAGAGACGCCACTCCCGAGCGGTACCGCGCAGCAACCGGCTCATCTCGTGGGAGGTCGCGCCGCACGCGAAGTACGTGAGCTCAGGCACGCGCGTAACTCGCGAGACTCTGGTCGAGCGACGTCTGGGGTCGATAGCCGAGCAGGTCCCGAGCGCGTGAGATGTCGAGCGTCTGCGAATGAGCGATCGTCGTCACGGTGTACCGGGTGACGGGTGGCTCGGGATGTCCGGGCAGAACTCCGCACACGGCCTCGAGCAGCGCCGCGACCCGGTATGCGGCCGCGGTCGGCACGCGCCGGTACCGCGGCTCGAGCCCGAGCCCCTCGAGCAGTTGTTCGAGCACTGAGCGGAAGGGACGAGGATCCCCGTTCGTGATGTTGAACGCCTGGCCGTGCACGCCGGGCGCCTCGGCCGCGAGCCGCACGGCCAGAGCGACGTTCTCGACAGCGGTGAGATCGACGAGGGTTCGGCCGCCGCGCATCAGAGGAATGCCGAACCGCTCGCGCACGCGGAGGATCCGGGGGACGAGGCTGGGGTCGCCGTGACCGATGATTCCGCGGGGGCGGAGGATGACGATATCCGGCGCCGACCCCTCCGCGGCCGCGCGTTGCAGAAGGGCTTCCGCCTCGAGCTTCGACCGGATGTAACCATTCATCGGGTGCCGCGGATCGACGTCGCCCTCGCGGATGCCGATCCGGTCGCGGGGGGCGGCATAGATTCCCGGGGACGAGATGTGGACGAGCCGGCGTGCTCCGGCGCGTCGCGCGAACTCCAGCGCTCGCGCGGTGCCGGTCACGTTGGCGTGCTCGAACTCGGCCCAGCGACCCCACGGCGAGGACAGCGCCGCGCAGTGCACGACCACGTCCACCGTCCGGCCGAGGTCGACCCGCGCGAGCTCGTCGAGGTCGCCGACGAAGGTCTGCCCCGCGGGCAGAGCGGCCGCGTTCCGACCCGACGCGATCACGTCGTACCCGTGGGCGCGCAAGTCGCGGACGACGTACCCGCCCAGGAACCCGCTCGCGCCGGTAACGAGCGCCGTTTCCCCGCGGGGCGCGACGCCGGGAGTGCCGCCCTCTGTTGCCCGTTCCCTCATCCGGCAGAGTCTAGAGCCGCCGGTCCCTATGCTTCGGGATATGCGCATCGCCTTGGTGACGGACTACTACCTGCCCACGCTCGGCGGCGTGCAGACCGCGGTCAAGTCGCTCCGCGAAGCGGTTACCCGAGCCGGGCACGAGGTGGCGGTGTTCTGCCCCCTGGCTCAGCCGAGTGCTGATCCGTCGATCGTCGCGCTGTCCACCTCCCGGGCGTTTCGTCCCGACGGCTATCCGTTCACCTGGCCACCGCGTGACGCAGCGGCGCTGATGCGTCGAGAGTTCATCGAGCGCCGGATCGACGTGGTGCACACGCATTCCGAGATGTTCGCCACCCTCGCGGGAGTGCGTGCGGCGCGCGATCTAGGTCTCCCGATCGTTCACACCATGCACGGAAGGGTGGACGTGTACACGACGAGTGTCCTCCCTCTTCCCCGCGTCACCGTTCCCCTGCTGGCCGCCCTGCACGCCCGCCACATCAGCCACCGCGGCCTGCGCGTGCGCCCCGACTCCCCCTATACCGCCACCCCGGCGGCAAGGAGCATGTGGCGACTCATGCTCGCTCAGTCCCGCGCGAGCGACCACGTGATCGTCCCGTCGACGCATTTCGCCCGCAAGCTCACCCAGCAGGGGGTTCAGACGCCCATCTCGGTCGTGCCGAACGGGCTCGAACCGAGCGTGCTCGACCGCATCGGCGCACCACTCGAGCGTCGACTCTCCCCCGGGGAGACCCTCCGTCTCGTGTGGGTCGGGCGACTGTCGCCGGAGAAACGTCCCGCGGTGCTCGCCGACGCCGCGCGCACCTTCGCGCGCGACGTCGCGGTGGACGTCTACGGCGACGGTCTCTCGCGGCGGTCGATCGAGAGAAGGGGTACCCGGCTGGCCCTGCACGGGTCGGTTTCCCAGCAGGAGGTGCTCGATGCGATGCGGGCGAGCCACCTGCTGGTGTCGAGCTCGTACGACTTCGACAACCAGCCCATGGTGATGCTCGAGGCAGCGGCATCCGGTCTTCCCGTGCTGTTCTGCGACCCGGATCTCGGCGAGGTGGTGCCGCCGGGCGGTGGCTTCCTCACCGATACACCGGATGCCGCGGGGATCAGCGCTCTCGTGGCGAAAATCCGGAGGGAACCCCACATGATCACGGCGGCAAGCGCGGCCATGATCCGGGGACGCGCTCAGATCGAGCAACGGGTCGACCCGATCATCGCGGTCTACGAATCCGCGATGAGCACCGGCTGATCCGGCCAGGAAGCGACGGGAGCGTCGAACGGCCCTCCCGCTCGTTCCGCCGATCTTGCGAGGGTGGTGGGGGCTGCGCGGGCCCGGCGGCTGCGAGCACGGCGGCGCCGCAATGCTTGTCTGTCGTAGGGCGGGTGGGACTTGAACCCACGATCGTCGGGTTATGAGCCCGCTGCCTTCACCAGCTTGGCCACCGCCCCCAGCGACATCGAGCCTACCGGCATCCGGTTATCCACAATCCGTAGGGGGCCGTGCGTGGCCGCGAGGGCTTTCGCTATGGTGTGGGAAAAGCTGACACGAGCGGGGGCCACGTGGCGGGAAGAACGCACATCATCATGGACACCGACGTCCTGGCGGAACAGGCGTCGACACTGGGACGCGTGAGCGATTCCCTGGATGCCGCGGCTGCCGCCGCCGGCGCACCACTTCCCGGGTCGGCGTTCGGCGTCCTGGCGTCGGAAATCGTCGTGGGAGCAGCGAACGGCCTCGCGAGCAACACCGCGCAACTGCTGGCGAGCGCGCGTGAACTCGTCGCCACGATGCAGAAGGGCGTCCAGGTCGCGCGCGAATCCTTCGACGACGTCGAAGAGCAGGCCGTCGCGGTCATGCAGGAGTTCGAGTCATGAGCGGCGCTGCCGCCGTCGCTGCCCAGTTGCGCAGCGAGTCGTGGGCTGCGGGCGCATCTCGCTCTTCGGGCGGGGGTTGCGATGGCATCCCCGGTTTCGTCGGCTGGTTGATCACCTACGTGCAGCCGCTGCCCCAATGGATGGACGAGTTGCAGGGCGACCCGGGCGCCGTTGCGATGCGTTCGTCGGAATGGCGCACGGTCGAGTCGTCGGTGTCGGAGTTGACGCTCGACCTCGCGTCCGCCGCGCGCGCTCTCGACGACCTCGATGGCCGAACGGTGCGCGCCCTTCGCCAGCGGTACGAAGACGTCTCGAGGGTGTTGACGGACGTGCAGGACTGGGCGGGTGCCGCGTCGTCTGCGCTGGCCCTCGCGTCGACTCTCGTCACCGCCTGCCGCGACGCGATCTGCGGCCTGTTGAACGCCCTGGCGCGTTTGGCGGACTCGTTGACCAGCTTCACCCTGAACCCGTTCGACAAGCTCGACGCCATCCGCGAGTTCGCGGACGCGGCGTGGGACATCATCGTCTTGGCGCGGGACCTGATCGAACAGCTCCTCACGGCGCTCGGGCAGTTGGGGCGTCTGCTCGGGGAACTGGGGCCCATCGTCGGTGAGGGCTTGGTCGTCCTTCAAGATTTGCTAGGTCGCATGCTGCCCGGCATTGCCGCGTTCGTTGGGGGCCCGGTTGGGTACCTCCTCGGAACAGGGCTTGGCGACATGCTTAAAGCGGACCCGCCGGTGGGCGAGCTTGATCCGAGCGCCGCTAGTGACGATCAGGCGTACGAACAACTCATGAAGCGCGGTTCGATCTCGTCGCCCGGTGATCTCATTGAGGGCAATGGATTGATCGATCGCATCAGCGGTAAAGACCAGACAGCGGTCAGCATCTCGACGGTCCGAAGGCCTGACGGGTCTACTTACACGTTGGTCAACTTGCCCTCGACCCTCGACTGGGGGATTTTGAAGGGCATCCTTGGCGACGATCCCATGGCGGACGCGTTGAAGGACTACGCCCCACTCAACGACCTGGACAGCAACATCGCACTTGTTCTGATGGATAACCCCATCATCCGCACGCAGTATGAGCGCGCGGTGCAGAAGATGATGGAAGATGCAGGGGTACCCCCGGGGTCGGACGTAGTGTGGTCCGGGTTTAGCCAAGGGGGCATCATGGCCGGAAATCTTGGTGCCGACTCATCTTCGCCCTACAACACGATCGGGGTCGTGACGAATGGCTCCCCCACGGAGCAATACGACATTCCGAGTCATATTCCCGTACTGCAGGTTGAACACGTCTCGGACCCTGTCCCGAAGCTCGATGGGCGAGCACCTGTCGACTGGAAAGCAGGTGTCGTCAATGGTCCGCTAGGGCCGAGCGTGGCGGTCACCGGAACCGTGCCCAAGAACATCGACTGGGTTGTCTTGTCTGATCCGGACGGTTCCATCGACCCCAACAAGACGCACAACGCCGACACGTACACCTCTGACTTCAGGAATTACCTCTCAAACGGCGGGAATTTGAAAAACGACTGGACCTTCCTCAATGGCACGGTAGAAGAGGTTTACGTCGGAAAGTCTGGAGAGTAAAGATATGGACTCTAGTGTTGACGAACGGGTTGAAGCAGCGCGTGCCCGTCTAGAAGCGCAGTTCGCTGCTGCTGCTGTTGCCAGGGAACGTGCCGCTGGCGCCATGGAAGAGCTGCGGTCCGTGTCGAAGACCATTCGAAGCGAGGGTGGGGAATGCACCGTCACATCCGCTGCAGACGGAAAGATCCTAGATGTGACGCTCGCCAGCGGCTTTCGTACTGATGCCCGACTCTCATCGGTCCTCACCGAAACCATCTCCCGCGCGCAGGCAGCGGCACGGTCCGAGGCTGCGGATCGCGCGTCGACAATGTTCGGCGAATCTTTCCCGCTCGTTTCTGAGATTCGAAAGGGCTCAGATGAACGGGGTGCGGCTCAGTGAGCGGTCGAATCGACGTCCAACTCGGTTCGCTCGTGGACCACGCGCAGAACCTCGATGCGCAGGCGGCCCAACTGGAATCGGTGGCGACCCAGCTTCAGACGGCCATTGCGGCGTTGAACGCGCAGACCAGCGGTGAAGCCACGGATGCCGCAGTTTCATCGAGTACGCGGGCGATGATTGAGACCCGCGCTCGTGCAGCTCGCCTCAGTCGGAACGCGGCGACGATCCGCACTCTCGCGGACGTTTACGAATCGTGCGACCTCGCTGGCGCACGAGCTTTGGGGGAATGATGGGCGTCAACTCAGTTCGTGCGGGCTTAACCCTTCTGGCGGTGACGCTCTTGTTCGGACTGACCGCCTGCTTTGGCGGGCCCAGCGCCGGCGACAAGGAGGCGCGGCTGACAGCGGCACTCGAAGCCGCGGGCAGCGGTGTCGTGGGCGCGAAAGTGGTTACGACTCCCTCTGCCGCGGGAGGGTTGACCGTCACAGTGAAGCTCTCCTCCGATGGTTTGGAGCCGGGCGGCCGCGAGGTCGCCGCCGCGACCCTGACACGCATCCTCGCGGTCACGGCAGACAACGCTGCAGACATGAAAGTGACAAGTCTGTATCTCTACGCGGATGACGAATCCGGGAAAGACCTGTCGTTCCGAGATGCCGCGACCGAGCTGGGGCTTCAGAAGTCACTCAATGGCGATTCGCTAACGCTTGTCGCGGAGGAATGGACCTCCTACGCCGGGAAGTGACCGCGAGCCAAGGAAGATGATGCGATTACGAGCACGTGGACTGGCTGTGGTCGCGATGGCCACTACGCGGGGTCTGGCATTGAAGTCAGGTCAGAACATATCGGATGAAATCGCCCGCCGAGGCCTTCGCTTGCGCCAGGCCCCTGAAACACTTCGCGCACTGGCTGAGGCGCGTAGCGCCCGTGGCGTGCGGGCCTTGGGCTCTCGATGAACGGCGGCAAGCGCAGAGTAAGTACTGCAATTGCTGGCTTCTTCCTCGCAACTTTGCTCGGTGGTTGTTCCATCGGCGGGCCAACGGGACAGGAGCGTGCCGACGAGCTCGCCAACCAGCTCGAAAAGGGAGGCCTCGGAGTGAGTAAGGCGGATGCCATCTATCTGTCCTCGTTTTCGGGGGACCTTTCTTTGACGGTGGTGGTGGAACCCGACGCGGTGCAGCCCGGTTACACGGTTTCGGCGGAAACTTTGGCTCCGATTCTGGGCACCGTTGCGCGAAGCGCCGTAGAAATGGGCGTGCCCGCTGTTGTTATCTACACTGAAGAAGAGGGCGGGATCGACGTTTCAATAGTCGGGGCGGCGCGCGAGCTCGGCATCAGTGAGGCGATCAACGGGAATTCGCTCCACCTAACCGGAGAGCGGCTTGATTCTCTTGCTGAACAGTGATCCGCGCTCGCCCGTGTGGCGCGCACCAGTGCCGTTTTAAATGCGGCGCGTGATTAATGAACATGGCCGGCGCTGCCACGGTGGTATTTACACCGATCGCGCCGCAGGCAGCGTGTTGCGGCGCTTCGAGCATGCCGGCGCCAGAAGCCACCACAACGGATTCCCTCGACGTGTGCCGGGAGTGGTGACCAGTTCTGCATCGCTCAGGCGTGACCCGACAGTCCAGCGGGCGGTGGGTTTACGATGAACATCCGAAAACGTGGGGCGGCGCTGGCGGTGTCGAGCCTCGTTCTCGCCATCACGATCGGCGGCTGCTCCATAGGTGGACCGACCGGGCAAGAGCGTGCCGATGACCTTGCGAGGCAGCTCGAAAACGGAGGGCTCGGCGTGCACAGCGCGGAAGCCATCTACCTCTCGTCGTTCTCGGGCGACCTCACCGTGTCGGTGATCCTGGAGCCAGACGCGCTGCAGCCCGCATACTCGGTGTCTGCCAAGACTCTCGGCCCGATCCTGGGCGTTGTTGCCCGAAGCGCAGAAGACATGAGAGTCGGCGGAGTCGGTTTCTACGCGGAGGGAGAAGGGGGAATCCACATTGGGCTGGAAACGGCGGCGGAGGACCTCGGCATCGCTGAAGCCGTCAACGGCCAGTCACTCTCTCTCACCGGCGAACGACTCGAGTCTCTCGCGAATCGGTGATCTGCATCGGCCCCTCGAGGCGCCGTCGTTGGATCAAGAGGTCGCCGAGGCGGTCCAATGCGGACGATAGAGGCATCGAGACCTTCACTAACTGCCCGGGCGGTGCGGCGGATCCTCCGCGACAGGTATTCGCTGTCAACGGAGCGACCAGAAGAATGGCCTACTTCACCCGAGGCTTCGCCGGCTTTCCGTCCGCGGTGACCTGAGGGTGATGCTTGGTCAGCTGGATCACGCCCCAGGTGGCGATCGCGCCCGCGATGACGAAGCCGATGAGCGCCCACGCGGGGGCCGTCGACGCCTCGCCGAGGACGAGAAGACCGATCAACACCGCGACGATCGGGTCGATCACGGTGAGCCCCGCGATGACGAGGTCGGGCGGACCGACCGAGTACGCGGTCTGCACGAAGTACGCGCCCACTGCCACCGCGGCCAGCAGAGCGACGAGGCACAGCATCGTGAGCCACTCGAAGTTGCCGGCCTGCGCGCGGCTGATGACGACCTTCGCGAGGGTCGCGACGAAGCCGTAGATCACCCCCGCGGCCATGATGTAGAAGAGTGCCTGCGCCCGGCGACGCACGAGCACCCAGAACACGCCGAAGACGATGACCACGACGGCGAGGATGCCGAGGATGATCCACAGTTCGCGCTCGGTGACCACGTGCTCGGTGGCGAAGAACGCGGCGATCGTCACGAAGATGAAGATGCCGCCCACGCACAGGGCAATCGCGATCAGGGATTGCCGCGTCGGCTTCTGCCCCGAGACGCGGGCGTTCAACACCGTCGTGATCACGAGCGCGATCGCGCCGAGGGGCTGAACGAGGATGAGCGGCGCGACCGACAGCGCCGAGAGCTGGCACACGATCGCCAGTCCGAGCATGACGGTGCCCGCGACCCACGAGGGGCGTGTCAGCAGAGACGTGAGCTGCTTGCGCGAGAGGCCCCCGGTGGTCTTGCCCGAGAGGCGCTCGACCTTCTGCACCCCGCGGTGCTGGTACTGCGCGCCGAATGACATGAACACCGCGCCGAGGAGCGCCAGCGGGATGCCGAGGAGGATACGGGGATCGCGGAAGACACCGACGAGTTGGTCGATTCCGTCGCTGAGGGTGGCATCGAGCGGGATCACCCTCCGACGATAGCCCGCCGTCCGCTGGTTAGGCTGGTGACGTGGCCGTACTCCCAATTCGCATCATGGGTGATCCCGTGCTGCACGCTCCCGCTGCCCGTGTCGACGAGATCACCGATGAGGTGCGCACGCTCGTCGCCGACATGTTCGAGACGATGGACACCGCCCCCGGCGTGGGTCTCGCCGCCCCGCAGGTGGGAGTGGGCCTGCGCATCTTCACGTACACGTACGAGGACGACGAGGGTCGACCCTGGCGGGGCGTGGTGATCAACCCCGACTTGTGGATCCGTCCGATGGAGCCCGGCTACCCCGACCCCGAAGAAGAGAGCGAGGGATGCCTCTCGTTCCCCGGCGAACGCTTCCCGCTGCGGCGGTCGGAGGCGGCGCTGCTCACCGGCACGGATCTCGACGGTCACGCGGTCCGCATCGAGGTCACGGGCTGGCGTGCGCGCATCCTCCAGCACGAGTTCGATCACCTCGACGGCATCCTGTATGTGGATCGTCTCGACGAGGAGGACAGCCGGGTGGCGGCCAAGATCGCGAAGAAGCGCAAGTGGGGCAAGCCGGGCATCTCGTGGATGCCGGGCGTCGACGACATCGACGCGTGAACGGCGAGCCGCGGGGCGGCGCCGTCAGCTCTCGATGATGTTCGGAGCGAACCGGCAGAAGTAGTCGGTGATCGGTCCGTCGGATTCGCGGATGCCGACGCCGAACGCTTCCTGGTTGATCACCCACGACCCGAGCACGGGATGATTGCTCCCCTGCGCCCCCGGGAAGTCGGGCAGCTCGTGGTACTGCTGCCAGACGCGCTCGCGACCCGCGCCCTCACGGCGGTACTCCTGCCCGTTCGAGGTCACGCTGCCGTCACGGCGATGCACCTGGATGCCGTCGCCCTCTCGACCGAAAACGGGTTTGACGACGAAGTCGGTCATGCCGTTGGGGCCGTCGGCATAGGCCGGCAGCAGGTTCGGGTGGCCGGGGAACAATCGCCAGAGGGCGACGAGCAGGAGCTTGTTCGAGAGGAACATCTTCCACGCCGGCTCGTACCACCGGCCGAAGAGTCCGCGACCGGCGATGAGCAGGGCCCCGAACTCCTGGTCGCCGACGACGCGGTCCTCCCCCGAGACGAGGTCTTCCCACGGGTACAGCTTGAAGAGATTGCGGATCACGGGATACTGCGTGCCCGGGGTGTCGCCGGGCAGCGCCGCGATGCTCCGCGACGAGCCCCAGGGCTCCGGGACGCCGACGAACTGCCGCGCACCATGGTGCCAGCCGATCTCTTTCATCTCGATGCCGGTGTGTTCCCACCCGGCTTCGCCGGCGACGTCCCGCATGTAGGCGACGGTGTCCCAGTCTTCGCCGTAGGTGTCGGCATCCGAGTGGGCGACGAACAGTCGGCCGCCCTCCCCCTCGTTCAAAGAGCGGTGCAGCAGGGTTCGCCAGCGCTCCACCAGGGCCTCGTGCAGCCCGTTCCATTGGTCGGTGTCGGCAGGCAGCGCCCCGCTCTTGATCCGGTCCTGCAACCAGAACCACTGCGTGACCGACGCCTCGATGAGACCGGTGGGGGTGTCGCCGTTGTACTCGAGCATCTTGGCGGGTGAGCCGTCGCCGGCATAGGCGAGGTCGAAGCGGGCGTAGACGTCGGGTTCGTCCTGCTCGAGCGACCACTGCGCGAGTTCGAACGCCTTCGGGTTGAGCCCGAGATGACCGAGTGCGCCGGATGCCATGTACCGGGCCGCCTCAAGGCTCATGCGGTGCAGTTCCTCGGTCTGCTTCTCGAGCTTTTCGACCTCGGGGAGGGTGAACACGTAGGCGGCGCCGTCGTTCCAGTACTCCACCGCCGTCCCGTCGTCGTGGACGGAGTGCGAATAGATCAGGCCGGACTGCTTGATGGTGCGCTCCCAGTCGGGACGCGGGGCGAGCTCGATGCGCCGCATCAGCTGCCGTGGCTTCCGTCGGAGCCCGAGCCGCCGAAGCCGCCGCGCGAGACGCTGTCTCCGTCGCTTGAGATGCCGCGGGCAGCGGTCTTGCCCGAAGGAAGGCTGTCGGAACCACCGGTGGCCGGCTGCCCCACCGCGGGAACCGTCCGGCTGCTGGAGCCGAGCGGCAGGTAGTACCAGTGCGCACTGCCGCCGTGGTTGTTGCAATCGTCGTCGGGAAGTCGCTTCTCGGTAGAATTGTCCCGGCAGATCTGGGCGTAGTCGTCCGAGACGTTCGTCCCCTGCCCGCACCCGGTGAGGGTGGCGGCGAGGGCGGCGACGACGCCGACGGTGACGGTGCGCGACGCGCGACGACGCACGACTGGCTGCATGAGGGGACTCCTTCGGAGATGTCGATCCGGCGACACTGCGCCGATGTTCTCACACCCGCGTGCGGGCGATCTCAGACGCGGGATTCGTGGCGCCGCGGGAAAACGTGGGGCGGGGCGCCGGAGGCCGGCATCCATTCGCACGTGAAGCTGCCGCGGTAGCCGAAGAGGAAACCGAAGCGGTCGTTGTCGACCCGCATGTCGACGCGGAACCGGCCGTCGGTGTCGTCGAAACTTTCGCGCAGGGTGGCGCGGCCGCTGAAGAGCATCGGGAACCGGAAGCCGACCGGCCCCTCGTAGAAGCGCTGCTCCCCCGAGCGCAGGAGCAGTCCGCCGTCGTCGTCTACTTTCAGGTCGAGGTCGACGGCGAGATGCTGATGCGTGCCGAGGTAGTCGATGACCCGGCCCTCGTGCAGGATCATCGTCGCGTCGAACCGCGCGGAGCGTCCGCCCACCTCGTACTCCCGGACGAAGGTCACGGTCTCACGACCGAAGGGGTCGAGGTACGGGCTGTTCCAGATGGTGAAGGGCACGTTGTCGCCGACCGCCGGGACGAGGATGTTCCGCAGTTTTCCGAACTGCAGGAACGGGACCGTCCACCAGGGTCCGCGCCGGATCTCGCTCATGACACCGCGGCCGACGCACGCCTCACCGTCGTCGAGTCCGACGCCGAAGCGCCGCTGCATCATCGGGTGAAGGCGGTGGAAGTCAGAGCCCATTGCCCGCGCGAAGATCGAGGTCATCGTCGGCCTCCCGGCGCGGGCAGTGCGGCGAGCGTGGCGGGTGCGTCGTCGAGCGCACGCCGTCGGTGCGGGGGGATCCTCTCGCAGCGCGACGCGCGGGGGCGATCTCTCCGCCAGAAGGCGACGGCATGCACGAGCGACCAGTGCTCCGGTTCGACACCCGTTTCGAGCCACAGGCGCAGGCGGTCGAAGCTCCACGCGGTGGCCCAGCCCACGAGGGGCCGGATGATCACGTCGAGCGGGCCCCACCCCGCCGCGTAGTCATAGCCCGTGGAGAACCGGATGCCGCCGTCCATCGGCTCGTACCGCCAGTAGCCGCGACCGTCGCGCAAGGGCGACAGGCGGTCGGCCGTGGTGAACCGCAGAGCGGAGGTACGGCTGCCGTCGGGGCGTGAGCTCTCGCCGATGCTGATGCCGTCGCCGCGGACGGTGTGGACGGGTGTGCGTCTCTCGTAAACGAAGCGCGCGGCGCCGTCCGCGTCGCTCGTGGTGGGTGTGATGCGCGAGAAGCGCACGTCCCACCGCACGTGCTGCGAGGGGTCCTGCGTCGCCGCCCACACCTGGTCAAGCGTCGCGCGGATGGTCGTCGCGACATAGATCCCCCGTGCCCCCATAGCGTCAGCCTAGGCGTGTGGGGGTCGCGCTCGACACATCCCTCGGCGGGTGTCGTCAGCCCGCCCCGAAGGAGTGCAGCGCGAGGTCGTCGCTGAGGGCTTCGCTCGCGAGACGCCCCCGCACACTCGTGCCCTGCTCGTCGAGCGGCGGGCTCACGACGGCGCCGCCGAGACGCCCGGGAATCGAGAGCACGATCGCACCCGAGACGCTCGACTTGGCCGGGATGCCGACCGCTCGCATCCACCGTCCTGATCCGTCGTAGACGCCGCAGGTCGCCATGACCGAGATGACGTCGCGCGCGACGCGCTCAGGCACGGCGCGCTCCCCCGTTCGGGGATTGACTCCGCCGAGCGCGAGAGTGGCGCCCATCACGGCGAGGGTCTCGGCATCCACCAGGGTCGCGCAGGCGCGGGCGTACACCGCGACAGCGTCGTCGGCCGTCGGTTCGAGGGTGCCCTCCGCGCGCATGAGGTGGGCGAGGGCGTGGTTGCGATCGCCGAGGAGATGTTCGTTGTGCGCCACGTCCTCATCGACGTCGAGCTCGCGTCCGGCGAAGGCGGCGAGCCCGCGCGCGATGCGGACCATGCGCGCCTCGGCATCGGCACCCTCGACCAGCGAGGCCGTGAGCAGCGCCCCGGCGTTGACCATGGGGTTCGGCGGCCGGCCGGTGCCGCTCTCGAGTTTGAGGGCGTCGAACGACTCGCCGGTGGGTTCGATGCCCACGCGATCCAGCGCCGCGCCGTCGGTGTCGAGCAGCGCCAGCGCGAACAGGAACGGCTTGACCGCGGACTGCACGCTGAACGAAACGTCCGCCTGTCGACTCGATCGCACCGAGCCGTCGGGCAGGACGAGGGCGAGGGCGCAGAAGTCGGGGTCGGCGTCGGCCAGCTGCGGGATGCTGTCGTCGACCTGTCCCCCGCGCTCCGGAAGTAGGCGTGACCGCAATGCGTCGAGGTCGGCGGTCGGGGCGTCGGGAGGCGAGATCACTCCCCCAGCCTCGCAGTTCCGCGCGGGACCGGGGCCGCTCCCGTCAGTACAGTCCGCGCGCCGCGAGCTCGCCCCGCAGAATCGGCGTCAATCGTTCCGCGAACGCCGGGGTCAGGTGGGTGTCGTCGTACCGCACGGGGGTGTCGCCCGCGAACGCGGGGCAGATGCCGTGCCAGCAGCTGAAGGCAAGCGAGCTGATCGCCGCGTCACCCGTGGTCGCGGCATGGGCCTCGGTCGCGGCCTCCATCTGCGTCCACACATCGTCCACGCCGGCAAGGCACGCCGACGGGCCGGTGAGCGGAGAGACGCAGCGGCCGAGGTCGACGCCGTGGGGCGGAGGCGCGAGGTAGACGGTGTGGCCCGCGGGCGCCCATCCCGTGACCTCGGAGGCGATGGCGGATGCCAGATCACCGGCACTCAGGTCGCGTCCATCGACCGAACGCCCCAGCGTGAACGCGTTGGACACCACGAGCAGGTCGGCGGGCGAGGCGGCGATCATCGCCGCGACGTCGGCTTTGCGCTGGGCGCAGCCGGCCATGACCGACGGATCGCGGCTCTCGACGAGCACATCGGTGAAACGGCATCCGTACATTCCGACCGTCGTGACGCGCCACGCTCCCCCGCTGTCGTCGGCGAGCTTCGCGAACGCGGGCGCGTACGCCATCGCGCTCGAGTCGCCCACGAGGTACAGGTGTCGCGGGGCGTCGGCGGAGCCCCACGTGCACCGGCCGGCGTCGAGAGCGACCCCCGGGGTGAAGCAGTCGTGCGCGCGGTTCGCCGATGATGAAGCGCGCTGCACCTCGTCGAGCGAGGGGTGCAGGTCGGGCCACGAGGTGGCGGTGGCCGCGGCCGCGAGTTCCGCCTGCAGCGCGCTGAGGGCGTCACCCGCCTGGGCGGCGACGTCGACCGTGGCGGGGGCTGCCACCGGCAGTCCCGGGAGTGTCGGGGCTCCGTACGCCAACATCACGGCGAGGGCGGTGGCGCCGGAGCCGATTGCGAGGGTGGCGCCGGCCATCGCCACGCGCGGGGCGAAGCGCGCGCGCCAGGCGGCCCACGCGGGTGCGGCCTCGGTGGGGAGGGATGCCGCGGGTGCCGGCATCCGCTCTTCTTCCGGCGCCGGGAGCGGTGCAGGGGCGACGACCGTTGCGGGGGCGGGTTCGACCGGGGCCGCAGCGGCGCGGGATCCGGGGTAGTACCGCTGACCGGGAACGTACCCGGCGGGTCGCGAGGCGAGCGCGTTCGGACGGCGCGACGCCGGAAGCGCTTCGGGGGCCGCCGGGGCCGGAGACGTCGGCTCCGCGGCGCGCGGGGCGGCCCACGGCGAACGGTGGAACGGCTGCTCGACGCCGAGGTAGGTCGCGACCGTCAGGACGAGCAGGGCCAGGATCGTGATGGCCGTCGCGGCGGGCCTGGGCGCGAGCAGGACGCCCGCGAAGACGATCACCGGCAGATGCCAGAGGTAGAGCGAGTACGAGAGGTCGCCGAGGGTGACGGCGAGGGGGTTCGTGAGCACGAAGAGGTGCCGGTGGTGGGGGTCGCCGCCGATCCCCCCGCCGATCACGAGCGCCGCACCGATCACCGGGAGCGCGGCGGCGGGCGCCGGGAAGGGGCCCGCGGGGTCGATCACGAAGAACGCGGCGAGGATCACGGCCACCCCGACCCAGGCGAGCAGGCCGCGGGCCGCCGCCGGGATGCGCGCGAGCACGGGAGCGGCGGACGCGATGACGGCACCCGTGGCGAGTTCACCCGCCCGGGTGAGCGTGGAGAAGTACGCCAGGCTCGGATCGACCGGCGTCTGGACGACGGCGACGATCCCGGATGCCACGACCACCGCCCCGGCGAGGAGTCCCACCGCCACGCGTCCCCTTCGTGCGCGGCGCGCAGCGGCCGGAAGAGCGGCGACGGCGAGGAGGACGAGCAAGGGCCAGACCACAGAGAACTGCTCTTCGACCGACAGCGACCAGAAATGCTGGAGGGGCGAGACATCCGTTGCGGCGAAGTAGTCGCGGCCCTCGAGGCCGAAGTGCCAGTTGGAGACGAGACCCGCCGCAGACAGGGCATCGGTCAGGGTGCTTTCGGCCCGCACGGGCGAGAAGACCAGGAAGGCGGCGCCGACAACGGCCGTGAGGACGACCAGCGCGGCGGGGAGCAGCCGCTTCACCCGTCGCGCGAAGAAGGCTCCGAGTCGAACCGTGCCCTCGCGGTCCAGGTCGGAGAGGAGGATTCCCGTGACGAGGAACCCCGAGAGGACGAAGAACACGTCGACGCCCACGAAACCACCACGGGGCCACCCCGTCAGGTGCGTGGCGACGACAGCGACGACGGCGATGGCGCGGAGCCCCTGCAGGTCGCGACGCACACGAGAGGCGGGGGCGGGCACGTCGGATCCTCTCGGGCCGGCGTCGGCGGCCGGAAAGAGCCTAGTGGAACCGCTCCCACGGGGCGGAGGCACAGACCCCTCGCGCATTCGCTCGGGACGGGGAACGCAGAGCCTGCCCCCGAACCGAGCCACCATTATGCGCGTCGGAGCAGGCCCCCGCCACCCCCGGTTACCAGGGGCCGCGCGGGCATAGTGTCCGACGCGACGGATGCGTCCCGGCATCCCTCCCTCTCGCCGTCAGGCGGTCCTGCTCGAAGGAATCGATGAGCCACTCGTCCGACCACGCGATGCCCCACGCGGGCGACATCCTCGGCGGCCGTTACATCCTGCGCGAGCGGATCGGCGCCGGCGGGATGGGGCGCGTCTTCCGCGCGCGTGACGAGGTGCTCGCGCGCGACGTGGCCATCAAGATCTTCTACGCCGACGCCGCCGACGAACCCGAACCCTTCCGCAGGATGTCGGAGGCGCGCGCCCTCGCGGCCCTCGCGCACCCCTCGCTCGTCACGCTGTACGACGCTCGCCTCACCGGGGACGACCACGTGTACCTCGTGATGGAGCTCGTCGACGGCCCGTCGCTGCAGCGGCGCATCGAGCAGGGCCCTCTCGCATCCGCCGAGGTCGCGGGGATCGTGGCCGACCTCGCGGGGGCGCTCACGATGGTGCACGACGCGGGCATCGTGCACAGGGACGTCAAGCCGTCCAACGTGCTGCTGCGGCCCATGCGAGGCGGGGTGCGTTCGCACGAGGCCGTGCTCGCGGACTTCGGCGTCGCGCGTCTGATCGGGGCGACACGCCTGACCACGCCCGGAACAGTCATCGGGACGGCCGCCTATCTGGCCCCGGAGCAGGTACGCGGGGAGGCGCCCCGTGCCGCGTCGGACGTCTACGCGCTCGGGCTCCTCGCCATCGAGGCGCTCACGCGCCTGCACCCCTTCGGCGGAGGGACGCTGCAAGAGACACTGTTGGCTCGCCTCGCTCGTCAGCCCGAGATTCCGGGGTCGTACGGCTCCGAGTGGCAGACCCTGCTGACCTCCATGACCGCTTTCGATCCCGACGAACGGCCCACCGCGGCGAACGTGGTCGAGCGCGCCGAGGCCCTGGCCCTCGAGACGGGTGAGACCCCGACGGCTGCGCCGGCGGCGTCATGGACGATGCCGACCGCGTTGATGACTGCCCCCGTCACCCCGCCCGCCGCGCGCGCTGAGCCGGTGGCGCCGGTGGGCGCGGGTGCGGTGTCGACGACTCCCCCGCGCTCCCGCGCTGAGACGACGGCACCGGTGTCGGCCGCCGCGTCGGTGGGAGCCGGGAGCGTCCCCTCGACATCGGCGCGCGCCCCGCGTTCGCGGCGACGCCGCGTGCTGTGGGCCGGAGCCGCCGCCGGCGCTGCCCTCGTCATCGGCGGGCACGTCATGGCCTTCTCTCTCGGCGCCGGATCCGACATGACCACGGACCGCGTCTCGACCCCGGCTCCCTCGTCGACGCCGGGCCCCGTCGTGGCCGAGAACGTCCCCTCGTCCGTCGAGCCGGTGTCCAACACGGATGCCGAGACCCCGCCGCCGGTGAAAGACCCCGGCACCTCGCAGCCCACGCAGCCCTCCCCCGCCCAGCCCGTCGTCGAGGCGCCGGGTGGCGGGGACTCACAGCCCGGTCAGGGCTCGCCCGGCTCCGGTGGCTCCGCCGTCGTCGAGCCGGCGCCCGACACCCCTGCACCGGGCGGCGACAGCGCGGTCCCGACGCCGAGCACATCCCCCTCCCCCGGAGCGAGCACCGGCACGGCGCCGGGCGCGGGCTCGCCGGGCAACGGGAACGGCAACGGCAACGGCAAGGGGAACGGCGCGAACAACGGCAAGGGGCCGGGCGCAGGGCAGATCGCAGACGTCCCGGCGAACTAGCGGATTCCCCGGTCCGCTCGAAGGCGCACCTTCCGCTCGCGCCGTCATGCGATTCGCGTGTCGAGCCGCGCTCGGCGGTGACCTCTGGGCACTCCAGAGCTCATTGCCGTTTCGAAAGGCCCCGTGCAACGACGAAGGCCCGACGCTGATGCGTCGGGCCTTGCGTTGGCTCCCCGGCTTGGACTCGAACCAAGAACCTATCGGTTAACAGCCGATTGCTCTGCCAATTGAGCTACCGAGGATCATGCTCACCTTGCGGCGGGCAACCCCACGATACTAACAGCACGCGGGGGCGGCGGAAAAATCAACCGGCCGAAATCCGCCTCTCGGGCGTGCCGTCGGGTGTCCACTGCACGGCCTGGTCGCCATGACCGAGTCCGACGGCGTGACCGGCGTGCAGCACGAGGACATCGGCATCCAGGTCTTTCGGCGCTTCTGCGTCGTTCGTCACGATGAGCGATGCCATGCCGCGCTCGTCGCGACGCCGCGTGATGGACGCGCGAGCCGCGGCGCGCACCTCGAGGTCGAGGTTGGCGTACAGGTCGTCGGCGACGAACAGACGCGGCTCGAGCACGAGGGCGCGAGCGAGAGCGACGCGCTGACGCATGCCGGCGCTGAGCTCGTAGGGGTACTTCGGCGCGGTGCCGAGCGGCAGCTCCATCTCGTCCAGCAGCGTGGCCACGCGCACCGCGAGAGCCCGCGAGTTGATTTTGCGGTCGCGGCTCGTGATGGGCTCGGCGATCACGTCCTGCACGGTCAAGCGCGAGGGAAGCGCGGCTCCGGCCCCCTGCGGCAGGTAGCCGGTGTGGAAGACCCACTCGCGGCGGGCGCGGCCGGGTCTGCGGGCCGAGATGCCGTGCACGCGCGCGTCTCCCCCGACCACCGTCAGCCCGTCGTCGGGGTGGCCCGCGAGGAGCGAGACGAGCGAGGTCTTGCCCGATCCCGTCGCTCCCTGCACGATCATCGTGCGCGCGGCGGGCAGGGTGAAGGTGATCCCGTCGATGACGCGCACGCCGCTGCGCGCCAGAGACAGGTCGTCGGCTCGAAGGGCGACGTCGGTGTCGAGGGTCCGGGGCATTCCCTCATCCTCCCCGACGAGCACGAGCGATGCCAGCGGCGCGCGGCAGCGAGCCCTCAGGTCGCGACGAGTCGTTGACGATCGGCGTCGAGCTCGCGCAGGCGGAAGCGCAGTCTCTTACCCTCGTCGGAATCGGCGGGAACCCGCTGGATGCCGCGGAGCAATTCGTTCTTCTCGCGCTCGAGCTCGCGCACGAGCAGGCCCCGCGCGAGGTCGTTCGCCGAGGCGACAGCTCCCTCTTCGGTGCGCGCCGGGAACTCGGCGGTCAGCAACTCCGCCGCGAGCGACCGGAAGGGCTCGCGGACGGCCTCGACCGCGGCGACGGCCCAGCCGGGTTGGGACAGATCGGTGGATGCCAGGGCACTGCGAACGGCCTCGAGCGCGGGATGGCTGAACGGCGTCTGCAGCGCCCGCAGGAACACGTCCGGCTCGATGCGGTGGCCGTACTGGAGGAAGGCCATCATCGCGCCGCGTTCGAGGGCGACATCGCGGTTGTTCGGGAGCGATGCCATCGTCACCGAGATCGCGATCGGTGCGGGCTCGTTGTCTTTGCGCGTCTCGCACTTCTCGGCGCGGTCGGCGCCGCGGGCCGCGCGCTCGACGGCCGACTGCACCTCGGGCATGTCGAGACCGAGGCGGCGCGCGAGCACGCGGACGTATCCCGGGCGGAGCGCGGGGTCGCGGATGTCGGCCACGATGGGCGCCGCCGCGCGCAGGGCGCCGGCCCGACCCTCGACGCTGGAGAGGTCGAAGTCCTTGAGGCGCTGATCGATGACGAACTCGAACATGGGCGCCTTGTTCTCCATCAACGCGCGCACGGCTCCGTCGCCGCGCTGCAGGCGCAGGTCGCACGGATCGAGGCCCTCGGGGGCGACGGCGACGTACGTCTGCGCGGCGAAGCGCTTCTCGTCGGCGAAGGCGCGCAGCGCCGCCTTCTGCCCCGCTGCATCCGGATCGAAGGTGAAGACGACCTCGCCCGACGAGCTGTCATCGCCCATCACCCGCCGCAGCACCGTGATGTGGTCGCTGCCGAAGGCGGTACCGCACGACGCGATCGCGGTGGTGATACCCGCGAGATGGCACGCCATGACGTCGGTGTAGCCCTCGACCACGACGACCCGGTGCGACCGCGAGATGTCGCGCTTGGCGAGATCGAGGCCGTACAGCACCTGTGCCTTCTTGTAGATCGGCGTCTCGGGGGTGTTGAGGTACTTGGGGCCTTGGTCGTCGTCATAGAGCTTGCGCGCGCCGAAGCCGATGACCTGCCCGGTGACGTCGCGGATGGGCCAGACGAGCCGCCCGCGGAAGCGGTCGTAGACGCCGCGCTGCCCCTGGGAGACCAGCCCCGCCTGCAGCAGTTCGTCGCGGGTGAACTTCTGCGCGAGCAGGTGGTCCATGAGGTGCGACCAGCCCTTCGGGGCGTAGCCGACGCCGAAGTGGGCGGCCGCGCCCGCGTCGAACCCGCGATCGCCGAGGAAGCGGCGGCCGGTGTCGGCCTCGGGCGTCATGAGCTGTGCGCGGAAGTACTCCGCCGCCGCTGCGTTCGCGGCGTACAGGCGCGAGCGGCCGGTCGTTTCGGGCGCGGGCCCGCCGTCTTCGTAGTGCAGCGTGAATCCGACGCGCGCGGCCATGCGTTCGACGGCCTCGGTGAACGAGACGTGGTCCATCGCGCGGAGGAACGAGTACACGTCGCCCGATTCGCCGCAGCCGAAGCAGTGGTAGTACCCGACCTGCGGCCGCACGTGGAAGCTCGGGCTCCGCTCGTCGTGGAAGGGGCACAGGCCCTTCATCGACCCAACGCCCGCCGACTTCAGCGCGACGCGCTCACCGACGACATCGGCGATGTTGACCCGCGCCTTGACCTCGTCGACGTCGGACTGGCGGATGCGGGGCATCAGGCATCCGCTCCCCGGGCGGCGCGGGCGCCGGGAGCCCAGACGCCGAGCTCGGCGGCATCCACTTCTCCCACGAGCCGGCCGTGCCACGCGATCGCGAGCTGATCGGTCAGGCTCGCGACCTGGTCGACCACGACGCGGCGGCGCGCGGCGTCGTCGGTGGCCGCGGCGAAGTCGGGGGCGTGCAGGGCGTCGAGGGCGCCGGGGTTCTCCCAGAGGGCGGATGCCAAGCGCTTGAGCACGTGGCGCTGCTCGCGGTACAGCACCTTGCGGCCGTCGATCGACACGACGGTGGCGCCGATGATGCCCTTGAGCACCGCCATCTCGACCTCGACCTCGGCGGGCACGATGACGTGGGCGCGGTAGCGGGTCAGCTCGTCGGCGGGGTACGCCTCGCGCGTGGCGGCGGTGGCGGCGCGTGCGAAGCGGCCGATCAAGTCGGACGTGAGGTTCTTCAGCCGCGCGAGCGCGGGGCGCGTGCCGTCGAACGTGGTGATCCATTCGGGCATGGCCATGAGGCGCTCGAGGCCCGCGGCGAGGTCGTCGCGCACGAAGTCGTAGCCCACCCAGCGCTGGATCGCGTCGAGCAGCCCCTCGCGACCGACGCGCGAGGCGAGGCGGGCCGGGTCGACGTAACGGTTGACCATCGCGTCTTCGAAGTCGTGCACCGAGTAGGCGATGTCGTCGGAGAGGTCCATGACCTCGGCCTCGATGCAGCGCTGGCGCGCGGGCGCTCCGCCGCGCATCCAGTGGAACACCGGCTCGTCGTCGGGGTAGACGCCGAACTTCAAGCGGCCGCCCGGGTCGGGCACCGGCTCGTCGACCGTCCACGGGTACTTGCACGTGGCGTCGAGGCTCGCGCGGGTGAGGTTGAGGCCGTACGGCTCGCCGTCGGCGCCGAACGACTTCGGTTCGAGGCGCGTGAGGATGCGCAGGGTCTGCGCATTGCCCTCGAATCCGCCGATGTCTTCGGCCCACTCGTTGAGCGCACGCTCGCCGTTGTGGCCGAAGGGCGGGTGTCCGAGGTCGTGGCTCAAGCACGCGGTGTCGACGACGTCGGGCGACAGCTGCAGGGCCGTCGCGAGCTCACGTCCCACCTGCGCGACCTCGAGCGAGTGCGTGAGGCGGTTGCGGGCGAAGTCGGCGGGGCTCGCGGGACTGAGCACCTGAGTCTTCGCGGCGAGGCGGCGCAGCGCCGCGGAGTGCAGCACGCGGGCGCGATCGCGCGCGAAGTCGTCGCGCTGGGAGCGGTGGTTCTCGACGTGGAAGCGCGCCGCGTCGACGTCGTCGTAGCCGAGCGGTCGAGCGACCGCCGGCGACGCCTCAACCGCCACTGTGGTGCAACTCCGCGTCGGCGAGCGCGCGACCGGCATCGTGGCCGATCTCGCGGGAGTCGAGCCAGCCGTCGGGAAGGGCCGGGCGCTTCGGCGTGCCCGCACGACCGCGCTGCCCCTCGGCCGCTGCACCCGGGTACGGGGCGTCGAGTTCCATCGTGGCCAGCAGCTCGTCGATCTCGTCGAGGGTCGACGCGGTCGCGAGGCTCGCGCGCAGCTCGCCTCCGACGGGGTAGCCCTTGAAGTACCAGGCGACGTGCTTGCGGATGTCACGGCATCCGCGCCCCTCGTCTTCGAAGAACTCCACGAGCAGTTCGGCGTGACGACGGAAGGCTTTCGCGACGAAACCGAGCGTGGCGTCGACGGGCTTGCCGTGGGCGGCACCCGGTCCCCCCAGCGCGCGCGCCAGGTCGCCGAACAGCCACGGGCGGCCGAGGCAGCCGCGGCCGACGACGACGCCGTCGCAGCCGGTCTCGTCCATCATGCGCACGGCGTCATCGGCCGACCAGATGTCGCCGTTGCCGAGCACCGGAACGCTCGTGACCGTCTTTTTGAGCGTGGTGATCGCCGCCCAGTCGGCCTGACCCGAGTAGAACTCGGATGCCGTGCGGGCGTGCAGCGCGATCGAGGCGACGCCCGCGCCCTCGGCGATGCGCCCGGCCTCGAGGTAGGTGAGGTGGTCGGCGTCGATGCCCTTGCGCATCTTGATGGTCAGCGGCTTGCCGCCCGCGGCCTTGACCGCGCGCTCGACGATCTCGCGGAACAGCGAGGTCTTCCACGGCAGGGCCGCTCCCCCGCCGCGTCGCGTGACCTTGGGCACGGGGCAGCCGAAGTTGAGGTCGATGTGGTCGGCGTGGTCTTCGGCGACGATCATCTGCACCGCGGCCTCGACGGTGGCCGGGTCGACGCCGTAGAGCTGGATCGAGCGCGGGGTCTCGGACTCGTGATGCTGGATAAGTCGCATCGTCGTCTCGTTGCGCTCGACCAGCGCGCGGGTCGTGATCATCTCGCTCACGTAGAGCCCGGCACCGTACTCGCGACACAGGCGGCGGAACGCCGTGTTCGTGATGCCGGCCATCGGGGCGAGCACGACGGGAGCGTCGAGTTCGATGTTGCCGATGCGGAGGGACCGCGTCGGAGCCATTGCCGTATTCACTTCACCATTCTCCCAGACGGATAACGACAGCGGTGCCCGCTCCCGGCGAATCGGAAACGGGCACCGCTGTGGAGGAGCCTCACGCGTCGGCGGTCTCCGCGGCCTCGCGACGCTCGCCCCACACCTGGCGGGCGATCTGGCTGAAGGCCTCGACCGGCTGCGCGCCACTGACGCCGTACTTGCCGTCGATGACGAAGAAGGGCACGCCGGTGATGCCGAACTGGCGGGCCTGCTCCTGGTCGGCGCGGACGGCCGCGCGGAAGCGCTGCGAGGCGAGGGCCTCGCGGGCCTCCGCCTCGTCGAGACCGACCTCGACCGCGAGGGCGACGAGGTCGTCGTCGCGACCGACGTGCTTTCCCTCGAGGAAGTACGCTGACATGAGCACCTCGGCGAGCTCGAGCTGCTTGCCGTTCTCCTTCGCGAAGTGCAGCAGTTCGTGCGCCTTCACGGTGTTCGTGTGCTTGAGGATGTCGAAGCGGTATGCGAGGCCGGCATCGGCGGCGACGCCGGTCACGCGGTCGAGCATCTCGCGAGCGGACTCGGGCGAGATGCCCTTGTGCTGCGAGAGGTAGTCGACCTCTCCCCCGTCGAAGTCCTCGGGGGTGTCGGGCGAGAGCTCGAACGAGTGGTACTCGATCTCGACGACCGGGGCGTCGTCGTCAGCGGCCGTGGCGGCCAGGCCGTTCTCGAGGTTTCGCTTGCCGATGTAGCACCAGGGGCAGGCGATGTCACTCCACACGTCGATCTTGATGGCATCCGTCATATCGCGTGCAACCTTTCGAATCGCCGATCTATTCCGTCAACGGCATCGATCACGTCGTCGGCTTGTCCACAGCCCCTCCAAACCGGCGATCGCGCGACTGGTAGTGCCCGATGGCCTCCCACAGGTGCGTGCGACGGAAGTCGGGCCACAGGGTGTCGAGGAACACCATCTCGGCGTATGCCGACTCCCAGAGCAGGAAGTTCGAGGTGCGCTGCTCGCCGCTCGAGCGCACGAACAGGTCGACGTCGGGCATGTCGGGCTGGTACAGATTCTTGCGGATGAGCTTCTCGGTCACGGCCGACGGCTTGAGCTTGCCGGACGCGATGTCGTCGCCGATGCGGCGCACGGCATCCACGATCTCGACCCGACCGCCGTAGTTGACGCACATCGTCAGGGTCAGGGTGGAGTTGCCCTCGGTGAGACGTTCGGCGTGCTGCAGCTCTTTGATGACCGAGCCCCACAGGCGCGGCTTGCGACCCGACCAGCGGATGCGCACACCCCACTCGTTGAGCTGATCGCGGCGGCGGTGCAGCACCTCGCGGTTGAATCCCATGAGGAAGCGCACCTCGTCGGGTGAGCGCGACCAGTTCTCTGTGGAGAAGGCGTAGACCGACAGGTGCTTCACGCCCGCCTGAATGGCACCCGCCACGACGTCGAGCAGGGCCGCCTCACCCGCGCGGTGGCCCTCCACGCGGGTCAGGCCTTGCCGGTTGGCCCACCGGCCGTTGCCGTCCATCACGATCGCGACGTGCTCGGGAACCGCGCCCTTCGGGAAGGCCGGCGGGTACTCGCCCGTCCAGTCGAGGGGGCGGTACGGCACGGCGTCGCGGTGCGTGAACGGCTTGGGTGTCATCGATGCGACTCCAGGTGCGAGAGGGAGCGGATGCCGCGCTCCAGGTGGAACTGCGCGTACGCGGCCACGAGGCCCGAGGCCGCCGCGATCGTGCGACCGGGGGCGGCGTCGATCGTCTCCCACTCCCCGGCCATCAGGGCGCGGAGCATGTCGACCGTGTCGCGCGCGACGCGCGGCGAGCCCGCGGGGGCGCACGTCGAGCAGACGACGCCGCCGAGCTGCGGGAGGAAGTAATCGTGGTCGCCGATGGTGCCGCAGCGCGCGCACTCGGTCAGACCGGGCGCCCACCCCGACAGCGCCATCGCGCGCAGCAGGTACGAGTCGAGCACGCTGCGCTCGGAATGCTCACCGCGGGCGAGGGATCGCAGTCCACCGACCAGCAGCAGGTACTGCTGGGGTGTCGCCTCGGCCTCATTCAGGCGATCGGCGGTCTCGACCATGGCGCTGGCCGTGGTGTACACGTCGTAGTCCGCGACGATCTCGGCCCCGTACGACCCGAGCGACTCGGCCTGCTGCACGATGTCGAGGTTGCGCCCCTTGAACAGCTGCACGTCGGCGACCATGAACGGCTCGAGGCGCGAACCGAACTTCGACGAGGTGCGGCGCACGCCCTTCGCGACCGCGCGGATCTTGCCGTTGCGGCGGCTGAGCAGGGTGAGGATGCGGTCCGCCTCCCCGAGCTTGTGGGTACGCAGGACCACGACCTCGTCGCGGTAGGTGGGCACAGTCCATTATCCGCCCGCTCCCCCGGGAAGCGGCTGCGCGTCGCCCTGGCGCGCCGCCAGCCTCAGCGGGCGGTCGCCGCTCCCTGCTGAAGGGGCCACGACCCGTCGGGAATCGGCAGGTCGGGGCGGGCGTGCTGCAAGAAGTCGATCAGCTGGGGGTAGCCCAGCATGAGTCGGGTCGCACCGAATCGCGTCGTGCCCTCCGTCTTCGCGAGGATGCCGCCGAACCGGTCGCCCGGATTGGGCTCCAACCGGGTGATCTCGGCCAGCGGCACCGCGTTCGGTCCGCGCACCAGACCGAACGACCACACCAGGTCGGGGGTGACCTCCAGTCGCATGCGCTTCATCCCCCGCGCCAGGAACACGAAGAGGATGCCGCCGACGAACATCGCCGCCCCGGCGATGACCATGCTCGTCTCGGGGTCCTTCACCCCCGCCGCGGCCAGGAGCAGGATGCTGCCGAGCACGATGACCGCGATGCCGAACGTGCGGATCAGGACGCGTTGCCACTTCCGCGTCGACACGACGAACAGCACGCCCTCGCGCGTCGCTCGAGCCGTCGCCGCCGACGGTGAACGTCGGATGATCGCCGTCACGATCGTGGTGACCGCCCCCGCGATGAGCACGGCCACCGCCACGCTCGAATTCGCCCCCCAGTGCATCTGCAGTCCCCTCCGGCGACTCGTGGTCGCATCGACGTTCCGGGCGCACCACATCGGCCCCCCTGCCCTCGATGAAAGCGCATCCGAGCTGCTCGTGCTCACCCTGGACGGCGGCCCTGCCGGGTGCTACACATCGCGGGCACCACGGTGACGCGCGCATCTCCGACGTTGCGCACGCGCCTCCGCACGCCGATCGCGCGTGTCCCGGAGAATGGATGCCGTGAACGCCTCGGTCTTCGTCATCCCCCTGTGGGCGGATCTCACCGCCGTCGCCCTGGGTGGTGTGCAGGGCGCGCTGTTCGCGTCCGGCTTCCAGGGGCAGCGACGCCTCGATCTGCTCGGGGTGGCGATCATCGGCATCCTGCTCGGCATGGGCGGTGGTCTCATCCGCGATCTGCTGCTGGGGCTCACCCCCGCGACGCTGCAGAGCAACTGGTACCTCATCACCGCGACGCTCGCCTCGATCGTCGGCATGCTGCTGTCGGGGATCTTCCAGCGGCTGAACCGCGCGATCGTCATGCTCGACGCCGTGGTGATCGGCCTGTTCGGCGCCTTCGGCACGTCGAAGGCGCTCGCCCTCGGCATGCCGGCGGTTCCCGCGGTGTTCGTCGGCGTGCTCGCCGCGGCCGGGGGCAGCGTGCTGCGCGACGTGCTGATGGGGCTGCCGGTCGCGATCATGCACGTCGGCTCGCTGTACGCTGTCGCCGCCGGTGGCGGGTGCGTGGTGTTGGCGACCACCGTGGCGTTCGGGGTGCCGCTTCCGATCGCGGCGGTGATCGGCGTGATCGTGACGACGATCATCCGCGTCCTCGCCGTGATCTTCGACCTCTCGCTGCCCGAGCAGCGCAAGATCTATCGCCGCAAGGTCGCGGTCGAGACCACCGGCATCCCGATCATCCGGGTCGACGAGTCGGAGTGAGCCAGGCGCCGCGCGCGTGAGGGGTCATCTTGTGTCGCCTGGCCCGGGCGGAAGCGACAGTTTTCGACCCCTGACGCGATGTGGCGGGGCCTGCGCGCGTGAGGGGTCACTTCGTGTCGCCTGGAACAGGCCGAAGCGACAGTTTTCGACCCCTGACGCGATGTGGCGGGGCCGGCGCGCGTGAGGGGTCACCTTGTGTCGCCTAGGGCGCGCGGAAGCGACAGTTTTCGCCCCCTCACGCGGGGATGCTCCGTCAGGCGAGGGGCGTGACCTCGTCGCCGACGCGGATCGTGCCGCCGTCGGCGACCGGCAGCAGCAGGATGCCCAGCGTCGGCTCGGACTGACCGAACTCCGTGGTCAGCACGCGCAGCAGCCGGGCGTCGCGCACCCCCGTGTCGGGGTTCGCGGTGATCGCGGCGCAGCGCTCGATCGGCTTCTGCACCTCGAACTCGACCTCGCCGATCCGCACGCGGCCCTGCCACTCGAGTTCGGCCCACGGCGCGGTGCCGCCGACGACGATGTTCGAGCGGAAGCGGCGATCGTCGACGGGCGCGGGCACCGCGGCATCCACCTCTTCGACCGAGGCGGCGCCATGCAGCGAGATGAATCCGCGCGGGCGATCCTGAAAGCGTGCGGTGCGACCGTCACCGAGAAGACCCAGGGGCAGGATGCCGTCGGCCTCGAGCAGCTTCGCATCGCTCGTCGTGCGCAGATAGGCGGTGACCGCTTCGCTGAGTCGGGCGCGGCCCTCGTCGCTGAGATCGGCGGTGACGTCGATGTCGTCGACCCGGAGCCGCAGCGTCAGCGCCTCATCGTCGAGGGTGAGCTCGACGCGCGCCAACGTCGGGAAGGTCATGAGCGCGAGTCCGCGACTCTTGGGGAACGTGGCATCCGCCGGCTCGAGGGCATCGGCGAAGCGGAACACGAGCGAGCGGTCCCCCTGAACACGGCCGTCGTCCTGGATGACGAGGCTGTCGCGTTCCTCGGGCGTGAAGCCCTTCACGGGGTAGCGGTAGAGGGCGTCGACGCGGATCACGGTCTCATCCTCGCATCGACGCCCACTCGCGATCACCAGCGGGCGAGAACCTCGCCGTGCGGCAGCAGGATCCACCCGTCGGGGTGCTCGGCCCACTCGCGCCACGCGTCCGAGATGCGCTGCAGCTGCGCGTCGTCGGCCAGGCCGAGGCGCTTCGCGTGTCCGGCGAACGCGGAGGCGAGAACGCGGTCGGCCCACATGCCGCCCCACCAGGCGCGCTTGTCGGGTGTGTCGAACACCCACACGCTCGCGCTGGCCTCGATGCGGGTGAACCCCGCCTCGCGGGCCCACGCCTTGAGCCGCCGACCCGCGTCGGGCTCGCCCGACGATCCGCGGTGCACGCCGTGGTAGATCTCGAGCCAGTCGTCGAGGGCGGGGATGAGCGGATGCCAGATCACGCCGCCGTAATCGACGTCGCGCGCCGCGACCAGGCCGTCGGGCCCGGCGACGCGGCGGAACTCCCGCAGGGCGTCGACGGGACGCTCGAGGTGCTGCAGCACCTGGTGGGCGTGGACGATGTCGAACGAGGCGTCGGGCACGTCGAGGGCGTAGGCGTCGCCGGTGCGGAAGGTCACATTCGTGCGCTCCCCCGCGGCGGCGCGGGCGACCTCGACGACGCCCGAGGCGGCATCCACCCCGACGACCTCTCCCGGGAAGACCCGGTCGGCGAGGTCGACGGTGATGGAGCCGGGGCCGGCGCCCACATCGAGGATGCGGGTGCCGGCCGACAGCGAAGACACCAGATAGGCCGCCGAATCGGCGACGGTGCGCACGGCGTGGGAACGCAGCACGCTCTCGTGGTGTCCGTGGGCGTAGGCCACGGTCTTCGTCTCTTTCGCGCGGGTCAGACGCCGGCCAGGGCGCCGGAGTCCTGACGGGTGCGAATCGCGCGGTTCACGCCCGACACGATCGCCTTGAGCGACGCGGTCGAGATGTCGCCGTCGATGCCCACGCCCCACAGGCGCTGGTCGTCGACCTGCAGCTCGACGTAGGCCGCGGCCTGCGCGTCGCCGCCCGAGCTGAGAGCGTGCTCGACGTAGTCGTACAGCGTCACATCGAACCCCTGTGCGCGCACGATCTCGAGGAAGGCTGCGACGGGACCGTTGCCTACGGCCGAGGCCGGGTGCGTGGTGTCGCCGTCGCGCAGCGAGACGTCGAGGTGTACGTCGCCCGACATGTCGCTCGACGAGCGCGTGGACAGCAGCTCGAAGCGGCCCCAGCGCTGGTCGTCGACGGTCGACGGCAGGTACTCGTCGTTGAAGATGTCCCAGATCTGCGCACTCGAGACCTCGCCGCCCTCGGCATCCGTCCGCGCCTGCACGACGCCCGAGAACTCGATCTGGAGCTTGCGGGGCAGGTCGATCGCGTGGTCGGCCTTCAGCAGGTACGCGACGCCGCCCTTGCCCGACTGCGAGTTGACGCGGATGACCGCCTCGTACGACCGGCCCAGATCCTTCGGGTCGATCGGCAGGTAGGGAACGGCCCACTCGATCTCGTCGACGGTCTTGCCCTCGGCGGTCGCGCGGGCCTCCATCGCCTCGAAGCCCTTCTTGATGGCGTCCTGGTGCGACCCGCTGAACGCGGTGAAGACGAGGTCGCCGGCCCAGGGGCTGCGCTCGGGAACGGGCAGCTGGTTGCAGTACTCGACCGTGCGCTTGACCTGGTCGATGTCGCTGAAGTCGATCTGCGGATCGATGCCCTGCGTCAGCAGGTTGACGCCGAGGGCGACCAGGTCGACGTTGCCGGTGCGCTCACCGTTGCCGAACAAGCAGCCCTCGATGCGGTCGGCGCCGGCCATGTAGCCCAGCTCCGCGGCGGCCACGGCGGTGCCGCGGTCGTTGTGGGGGTGCAGCGACAGGATGACGTTCTCGCGGTGGTTCAGGTGGCGCGACATCCACTCGATCGAGTCGGCGTAGACGTTGGGCGTGGCCATCTCGACCGTGGCGGGCAGGTTCAGGATGACCTTGCGCTCGGCGGTCGGCTCGAAGACCTCGAGCACCTCGTTGCAGATGCGCAGGGCGAACTCGAGCTCGGTGCCCGTGTAGCTCTCGGGCGAGTACTCGTAGTAGACCTCGGTCTGGGGAATCGTCGCCTCGTACTTCTTGCACAGGCGCGCGCCCTCGAGCGCGATGTCGACGATGCCCTGCTCGTCGGTGCGGAACACGACCTCGCGCTGCAGCACGCTCGTGGAGTTGTACAGGTGCACGATGGCCTGCTTGGCGCCGGCGATCGCCTCGTAGGTGCGGGCGATCAGGTGCTCGCGCGCCTGGGTCAGCACCTGGATGGTGACGTCGTCGGGGATCAGGTTCTCGTCGATGAGCTGACGGACGAAGTCGAAGTCGGTCTGGCTCGCGCTCGGGAAGCCGACCTCGATCTCCTTGTAGCCCATCTTCACGAGGAGGTCGAACATGACGCGCTTGCGCTCGGGGCTCATCGGGTCGATCAACGCCTGGTTGCCGTCGCGCAGGTCGACGGCGCACCAGCGGGGTGCGGCCTCGATGCGCGTGGACGGCCACGTGCGATCGGGCAGGTCGACCCGGATCTGCTCGTGGAAGGGACGGTACTTGTGCACCGGAGCGGACGTGGGCTTCTGGGTGTTCTTCATGATGTGTCGCTTCTTTAGATTCGTTCGGTGGGGCCGACGACGATCTCCGCGACGAGGAAGGCCCTTAGATCGAGGACTCGTCGCGGCAACTAAGAAGAAGCTGGCCACCGAAGCGCATGGAGCGATCGTAGCAGTCCCTCACGAGGCGCTCCGTCGGGCGGCCGCCCACTCGCGGTCGAGCACGGCGTAGACGAGCAGGTCGCTCCACCGGCCCTTGAACCACTCGTTCTCGACGAAGTGCGCTTCGCGCCGCATGCCGAGCCGTTCAGCGAGGGCCGCCGAGCGGACGTTGTCGGCGTCGATCTGCGCCGTCAGCCGACGCAGTCCGTACACGTCGAATGCGGTGTCGATCAGCGCGCGCACCGCTTCGGTGGCGAGGCCTCGACCGGATGCCGCGGGGCTGACCACCCAGCCCACCTCGGCCGACCCGGCTCCGGCATCGAGGTGGAAGAGCACGAGGTCGCCGATCGCCGCGCCGTCGTCGACGCGCTCGATCACGAGCATCACGCCGCCGCGCTCGCCCTCGAGACTCGTTCCGCCCATCAGATGGCCGTTCCGGGCACGGATGTCGTCGGGCGACTGCGGCTCGAACGGGAGGAAACGGCAGACCTCGGCGTCACCGCGGTACGCAGCCATGGCCTCGAGGTCTCGCTCTTCGAACGGGCGCAGGCGCACCCGCTCGCTGGTCACCTCAAGGGTCTCGGGCGCTGGCGGCAGGACGAACGGCGACGCGCTCACGGCAGCAGGGCGACCTTTCCGCCGGGGTGGCCGTCCATGACGAAGCGCACAGCGGCGATGGCCTCGGCCAGGGGGTAGGTGCGCGCGACGGGAACCTCGAGGACTCCGGATGCCGCAAGCTCGAGCACCCGCGCGCGCGCGATGTCGCGGAAACGGGCGCTCTCGGGCCGCGCTCCGGCGATCCAGAGGAACCCGTCGGCTTTCGCGCGCTCCGGATCGACGATCGTGACGATGCGGTCGCGTTCCGACACGAGGGCGAGAGAGACGTCGATGGCCTCGTCGCTGCCCACGGCATCCCACGCGGCGGCGATCGGGGCGCCGTCGGCCGCCTCTTCGACGCGCTCGCGCAGGCCGTCGCCGTAGGCCACCGGGATACCGCCGTAGCGACGGACGCGTTCGGCCGAGTCCTCGGCATCCGGCCCCACCGTGCCGATCACGCGGACGCCGAGCTCGCGCGCCTGCTGGAGCAGGCTCACGCCCACCGCGCCCGAGGCCGCGTGCAGCAGAACCGTCTCGCCCTCGGTGACGCGGGTGACCTGGATCATCTCGGCAGCGGTCGTGCCCGCGAGCAGCAGGTTCGCCGCCTCGGCGTGCGAGAGGGTCGCGGGCTTGGCGAACACGTCGCGGGCCGGAACCGTGATGTCGGTCGCGTAGGCGCCCTGCACGCGGAACGCGACGACCTCGTCGCCGATCGTCAGCTCCCCCGAGCCGCCCACGGCATCCGGACCGACTGCCGTCACCTCGCCCGACAGCTCGTAGCCGATCGGCACGGGGAACTCCGCGCCGGGACGCGCCGAGGCGACGTGCTTCGCATCGGCCGGGTTCACGCCCGCCGCGTGCACGCGGATCGTCACCTCACCCGAGCCGGGGGGTGCGACCTCGACCTCGTCGAAGCTCCACTGATCGATGGGCCCGGGAGCCGGAGCCGTCCACCTCTTCGCCATGGTCACGCCTTTCGTTTCGCGTCGTCGCCGCTGAGCGTAGCCCCCGGCCTGAGGTGTGCTGCCCGGGTCGGTCAGAAGCCCAGGCGGCCGAGCTGCTTCGGGTCGCGCTGCCACTCCTTGGCCACGCGGACGTGGAGCGAGAGGTAGACGCGTCCGCCGACGAGCGGCTCGATGCCGGCGCGTGCGCGTGCACCCACGTCGGCCAGGCGCGAGCCCTTCTTGCCGATGATGATCGCCTTCTGGCTGTCGCGCTCGACGACGATGTTGGCCCACACGTCGGTGAGGTCGCTGTCTTCGCGCTTGGCGACGTCGTCGACGGTCACGGCGATCGAGTGCGGGAGCTCGTCGCGCACGCCGTGGAGGGCGGCCTCGCGGATGATCTCCGCGATGCGGTCGTCGAGGGCCTCGTCGGTGACCACATCGTCGTCGTACAGAGCGGGCCCGACCGGCATGAGGGCGAGCAACTCATCGCTCAGCACGTCGAGTTGGTCGTTCGTCACGGCCGAGAGCGGGATCACCGCGGCCCAGTCCTCGCGCAGGGCGTCGACCTCGATGAGGCGCTCGGTGATCTGATCCCGCGTCGCGGCGTCGGTCTTGGTCACCAGAGCGACCTTCTTGGCCCGCGGGTAGCCGGAGAGCGACTCGGCGATCCGGCGATCTCCGGGGCCGACCTTTTCGGTCGCGGGTGCGCAGAACGCGATCACGTCGACGTCGCCGAGCACCTGCTCGACGAGGTCGTTGAGCCGCTGGCCGAGCAGGGTACGGGGGCGGTGGATGCCGGGGGTGTCGACGACCACGAGCTGGCCGCCCGGGCGATTGACGATGCCGCGGATGGCGCGGCGGGTGGTCTGCGGCTTGTCGCTCGTGATGGCGACCTTCTCGCCCACGAGGGCGTTGGTCAGCGTGGACTTGCCGACGTTCGGCCGGCCCACGAAGGTCACGAAACCGGATCGGGTGTCGGTCATCTGTCGTTCCTCTCACGCGACGAGGCGTCGGCCTCGACGTCTTCATCGTCCATCGTCTCAGCCCGTTCGACGATCACCGTCGCGATGCCCCGGTTGCGGCCGCGAGAGGCCCCGCCGGTCATCACGAGGCCGGAGTGCTCGGCGGTGGCGCCGGGCTGCGGGATACGGCCGAGCGCCTTCCCCAGAAGCCCGCCGATCGAGTCGACGTCTTCGTCGTCGAGCTCGAGACCGAACAGGTCGCCGACCTCGTCGAGGCCCAGCCGCGCGTTGACGCGGTATCGGCCGTCGGGCAGCTCCACGATCTCGGTCGAGGGGGCGTCGTACTCGTCGGCGATCTCGCCCACAAGCTCCTCGATGAGGTCTTCAAGGGTCACGAGACCCGCGACGCCGCCGTACTCGTCGACGACGAGGCACACGTGCACGGCGTCTTTCTTCATCTGCTGCAGCAACGTCTCGGCCTTCATCGACTCGGGGACGAAGACGGCCGGCCGCGCGATGCGACGGATCGGAGCATCACGCCACCCGGCCTCGTCGCGGAAGCCGAACTGGACGAGGTCCTTCAGGTACAGCACGCCCACGACATCGTCGGCTTCGTCGTCGGCGAGGGGGATGCGCGAGACGCCCTTCTCGAGGAAAAGGGCCAGGGCCTCGCGCGAGGTGGCAGTCGCGTCCACGCTCACCATGTCGGTGCGGGGCACCATGACCTCCCGCACATAGCGGTCGGTGAAGTCGAAGACCGAGTGGATGAGTTCGCGGTCGTCCTCTTCGATGAGTTCGTTCTCGGCCGCTTCGTCGATGATGCTGAGCAACTGCTCTTCCGACGCGAACGACGTCGAGTGCGCGACTCCCGGCGTGACGCGGTTCCCCACGGCCACGAGCCCGTGTGCGAGAGGTCCGAGCAGGATTCGCATCCCCCGGATGACGGGCGCGCCGCCTCGGAGGAGTCCCCGAGCGTGCTGGCGTCCGACCGAGCGGGGGCTCGCCCCGACGGCGACGAACGAGATGCCCGTCATCAGCACCGCCGCGGCCAGAACGGCGAGCAGGATGTTGTCGAAGATCAGCATGAACGCGGCGGCGACGAGCACGGCAGCGGTCGTCTCGGCCAGAACGCGGATGAACGAGACGGCGGTGACGTGGGCATTCGTGTCGTCGCCGATGCGGCGCAGTGCCCGAGCGTTACGGCCGCCCGATCCGAGCTCGATCAGATCGACTCTCGAGGTCACGCCCAGGGCCGCCTCGAACGCCGCCATCAGCCCGCCGAAGGCGACGAGCAGGAACGCGGCGACGAGGAGGAGGGCCTCGGTCATGCGCGGCGCTGGCGCTCGACGGCCTGGAAGCCGGCGATGAGCTCGCGCTGCAGCCCGAACATCTCGCGCTCCTCATCGGGCTCGGCGTGGTCGAAGCCGAGGAGGTGCAGCAGGCCGTGCGTGGTCAGCAGGATCAGTTCGTCCTGCGTCGAGTGCTTCGCGGCGACCGCCTGGGTCTCGGCCACGGCCGGGCAGAGCACGATGTCGCCCAGCAGGCCCGCGGGGGTCGGCGCGTCTTCGGAGCCCGGACGCAGCTCGTCCATTGGGAAGCTCAGCACGTCGGTGGGGCCGGGCTCGTCCATCCACTGCACGTGCAGGGACTCCATGGCGCCCTCGTCGACGAGCACGATGGCCACGTCGGCGTCGGTGCTGACGTGCAGCTCCTGGAGGTTGAACTCCATCAGACGCAGCAGGACCTGCTCGTCGATCTGGTGGTCGGACTCGTTGTTGATCTCGATCGTCATGAGCGGTTTCGTCTCGGGAGGTGATCGCGGGGACCGGCGGCACCGGGGCCGCGTCGCTCCGCACGGGTGGCGAATTCTGAGGCCTCGTCGCGTTCGCGTCGAGCGGCCAGGCGCTTCTCGTCGTATTCGCTGTACGCGTCGACGATGCGGCCGACGAGGTTGTGTCGAACGACGTCGTCGCTGGTCAGGCGCGAGAAGTGGATGTCGTCGATGTCGTCGAGGACCCGCGTGACGAGGCGCAGGCCCGAGGCGCCCTGCGGAAGGTCGACCTGCGTGATGTCGCCAGTGACGACCATGCGCGTGCCGAAGCCCAGGCGCGTGAGGAACATCTTCATCTGCTCGGGCGTGGTGTTCTGCGCCTCGTCGAGCACGACGAACGAGTCGTTGAGCGTGCGCCCGCGCATGTAGGCCAGCGGGGCGACCTCGATCGTTCCCGTCGCCATGAGCTTGGGGACGATGTCGGGGTCCATCATCTCGTTGAGCGCGTCGTAGAGCGGCCGCAGGTACGGGTCGATCTTGTCGGTGAGCGTGCCGGGGAGGAACCCGAGCCGCTCCCCCGCCTCGACGGCGGGACGCGTGAGGATGATGCGGTTGACCTCTTTGCGCTGCAGCGCCTGCACGGCCTTCGCCATCGCGAGGTAGGTCTTGCCGGTACCGGCGGGGCCGATGCCGAACACGATCGTGTTCTCGTCGATCGCGTCGACGTACTCTTTTTGACCCGCGGTCTTGGGTCGGATGGTCTTTCCGCGCGACGACAGGATCGCCTCGCCCATGACCTCGGACGGACGGGGTCCGCCGTCGGAGCGCAGCATGCGATTCGAGCTGGTCACGTCGGCCGGGTCGAGGCCGTGACCCGAGCGGGTCATGCTGAGCAGCTCGTCGACGAGGCCGCGGGCCGCGCGCACCGCGTCGGGCGTGCCCGAGAGGGTGATCTCGTTGCCGCGCACGTGCACGTCGACGTCGGGGTGCTCCTTCTCGACCACGCGCAGCAGGCGATCCTGCGGGCCGAGCAGTTGCACCATGGCCACGCCGTCGACCTCGATGCGGTCGGAGACGGTTTCTTCGGGGGAATCAGCCACCCAGGCTCTTTTCGTTCAGGCCGCCCGCGAGGACGTGGGCGTGCACATGGAAGACGGTCTGACCGGCGCCCTCGCCGGTATTGAAGATCAGACGGAAGTCGCCGTCGGAGTGCTCGGCGGCGACGGAGTTCGCGAGGCCGATGACCTCGGTGAGCAGGTCGGGGTCGCCCGCGGCCAGCTCGACGACGTTGCGGTACTGCTGCGTCTTGGGGATCACCAGCAGGTGCACCGGCGCCTGGGGCGCGATGTCGCGGATCGCGAAGGCGTTCTCGGTCTCGGCGACGATCTCGGCGGGGATCTCGCCCTGCAGGATGCGCGTGAAGATCGACGGCTCGCTCATGGCATCCAGTCTAGTGAGGGCCTCCGACATCGAGGCGGGGCCGTTGCGCCGAGGCGCGGCCCGGATCACCAGCGCCCGTGCGCCGCCGACAGCACCGAGATGGCCGCGGCCCCCGCGGTGGAGGTGCGCAGGACCGTGTCGCCCAGGCGTACGAGTCGGGCGCCGGCATCGGCCAGGGCCGAGAGCTCCTCTGGCGCGATGCCGCCCTCGGGGCCGACCACGAGCACGACGTCGCGCCCGCGGGAGCCTTCCGTCGCGACGGACGTGAGACGGTCGGATGCCGAGGGCTCCAGCACCAGCACGAGCGAGGTCGCGGCGAGACGCACGAGGTCGGCCGTGCGGGCCACGCCCTCGACCTCGGGGATCCAGGCCCGGTGCGCCTGCTTGGCCGCTTCGCGGACGATCGTTCGCCAGCGGGCGAGGCCCTTGTCGGCCTTGGCATCCCAGCGCGAGACGCTGCGCGAGGCCTGCCAGGGCACGATCGCGTCGACGCCGAGCTCGGTCGCCGCCTGAACGGCGAGTTCGTCGCGGTCGCCCTTGGCCAGGGCCTGGACGAGCACGAAGCGCGGCGAGGGTCCGGGGATGACCTCGCGCCCCGTCACCCGTACCTCGACCTGCTTCGGCGACGCCGCGGTGACGACACCCGTGAGCCACGCTCCGCGACCGTCGCCCAGTGTCACCCCCTCGTCGACGCGCACGCGCCGCACGGCGGCGGCGTGGTGCGCCTCGGCGCCGGTCAGCACGACGGAGTCGCCCGCGTGCGCGTTCCCGGCGTCGTCGGTGACGAAGTGCAGCACCACGGTCAGTGCCGGAAGCGGTCGCGGAACTTGCTGAACATGCCCTGCTGGTGCTCGGCAAGCCGCGGCTTGGGGGCCTTCGTGCGCTTGGCGAACTCCTCGATGAGGGCGCGCTCCTTGTGGTCGAGACGCGTGGGGGTCACCACGTGCACGCCGACGCGCAGGTCGCCGCGCTGACTTCCGCGCAGCGGCGTGATCCCGCGGCCCTTGATGGTCAGGACGTCGCCCGATTGCACGCCCGGGCGCACCTCGAGGTCGACGCTGCCGTCGAGGGACTCGATCGACGTGTTCGTCCCGAGAATGGCATCCGGCATCGACACCTCGAGGGTCGCGACGAGGTCGTCGCCCTCGCGACTGAAGGCCTCATGCGCTTCGACCGTGATCTCGAGGTACAGGTCGCCGTTGGGGCCGCCGGCAGGACCGACCTCGCCCGACCCGGGCAGCTGCAGACGCAGGCCCGACTCGACACCGGCGGGGATGTCGACCGAGACCGTGCGGCGCGCACGAACGCGGCCCTGACCCTGGCACGTCCCGCACGGGTAGGGGATGGTGGTCCCGTGACCCTGGCAGACGCTGCAGGGGGCACTGGTGACGACGTTCCCGAGCAGGCTGCGGACCGTGCGCTGCACGTGGCCGGAGCCGTGGCAGATGTCGCACGTGACCTCGCTGGTCCCGGGCTGCGTGCACGCGCCCTGGCACGTCTCGCACAGCACGGCGGTGTCGACCTCGAGGTCGCGGTGGGTGCCGAACACGACGTCGCCGAGGTCGAGGGTCACACGGACCAGGGCGTCTTGGCCCCGCTCTCGACGCGACCGCGGACGCGGACCCCGTCCGCCGCCGCCCTGGCCGCCCCCACCGAAGAACGTCTCGAAGATGTCGCTGAACCCGCCGAAGCCGGCCGCTCCCCCGCCGCCGAAGGGGTTCTGGTCGCCGCCCATGTCGTACCGGCGGCGCTGCTCGGGGTCGCTCAGCACGTCGTAGGCGTGGGTGACCAGCTTGAAGCGCTCGGAGGCGTCTTCTCCGGGGTTCACGTCGGGGTGCAGCTGGCGTGCCAGTCGGCGGTACGCCTTCTTGATGTCTTCGGGGCTGGCATCGCGTTCGACGCCCAGGACCTCGTAGTGGTCAGCCACAATCGCCTTCCTGTCCGCTTGCGCGGGGTCGTTCTCGGGTGGGGTGCTCGCGGGATTCGACGTCAGCGAGACGCGTCGTCGTCTTCGAGCATCCGGGTCAGATAGTGCGCGACGGCACGGACCGCCGCGAGGTTGGAGGAGTAGTCCATGCGGGTGGGACCGAGCAGCCCGACGCGGGCCCCGCCGGTGGATCCGTCGTACCGGCTGGCGAGCACCGAGGCCTCGATGAGTCCGAACGGCTCGTTCTCACGACCGATGCTCGCTGACAGCCCCTTCTCATCGGCCACCATCTCACTCATGAGACGCAGGAGCGTCACCTGCTCTTCGATCGCCTCGAGCAGCGGGTAGATGCTCCCGCGGAAGTCGGACTCGCGCTTGGCGAGGGTCGCGGCGCCGGCCATGACGAGGCGATCCTGACGGAACTCCTCGAGCTCCTCCCCCACGATGCGCAGCACCGCGTCGGCGAGCACGTCCAGCGTGACACCCGGGCGCGGCCCGTCGGTCAGCACGGCTTGCACCTGCTGCGAACTGTCGGCGACGCTGCGCCCGACGAGCAGCGCGCCGACGCGAGCGCGCAGCTGCACGATGTCGGTCTCGCCGGGTTCTGCGGGCACGAGGGCGATGCGCTGCGAGACCCGGCCCGTGTCGGTCACCAGGATCACCAGCACGCGCGGGCCGCCGAGGGCGACCAGTTCGACGTGACTGACATTGGCGCGGGCGAACGACGGGTACTGCACGATCGCGACCTGTCCGGTCAGCTGCGTGAGCGCGCGGACGGTGCGGGCGAGCAGGTCGTCGAGGTCGCCCGCTTCGTCGAGGAACGACGTGATGGCGCTGCGCTGTGCTCCCGAGAGCGGGCGGAGCTCGGCGAGGTGATCGACGAAGACGCGGTATCCCTTGTCGGTGGGGACGCGCCCCGACGAGGTGTGCGGGGCGACGATGAGCTCTTCGTCCTCGAGCAGGGCCATGTCGTTGCGGATCGTCGCCGCCGACACCCCGAAGGCGTGTCGATCGACGATCGCCTTGCTGCCGACGGGTTCGCGCGTGTCGACGTAGTCCTGCACGATCGCACGGAGCACCTGAAGGCCACGTTCCGACACCATGAGCTGCTCCTCCCGTCTGGCACTCGCATCTGCGGAGTGCCAATTCTACGGGATCGCCTCGGCACGGTGCCGGGCGGCTCGCGGAGTCGCCCTGCGGCGCGTCGTTCAACGCCCGAGAGCCCCTCATCGAGGTCGGCACGCGACCACCGGAACGAACTCGTCCGCCGGCCGCGTCGCCGGTCAGACCGTGAGCGCCCGGACCACGGCATCCGCCAGGAGTCGTCCCCGCAGCGTCAGCACGATGCGCCCGTGAACGGCATCCCGGCCCTCGATCAGACCGTCGGCGATGAGGGATGCCACGGCCTTCCGCCCTTCGCCGAGGATCTCGGACACGGCCAGACCCTCGCGGATGCGGCTGCGCAGCAGCACCGACTCCAGCCGGCGCGCGGTCTCGTCGGGCCGCTCGCGCGCGGCCGCGGGCGATTCGACCGCGGCCAGGCGTTGGGCGTACGCGGCGGGGTGCTTCACGTTCCACCAGCGGAGCCCCGCGACGTGGCTGTGCGCGCCCGGCCCGAAGCCCCACCAGTCGGTCCCCCGCCAGTAGGCGAGGTTGTGACGCGAGCGGTGCGCGACGTCGCGCGACCAGTTCGACACCTCGTACCAGTCGTATCCGGCGGCGGCGAGCAGGTCGTCGGCCAGCTCGTACATGTCGGCTTGCAGGTCGTCGTCGGGCATCGCCACGACCCCGGAGCGGATTTGGCGCGCGAGCTTGGTGCCGTCTTCGACGATCAGCGCGTAGGCCGAGACGTGGTCGGGCTCGAGGGCCGTGGCCGCTTCGAGGGAGGCGCGCCAGTCGTCGAGCGATTCTCCCGGCGCGCCGTAGATGAGGTCGACCGAGACGTCGAGACCCGCGCGGCGGGCCGCGGCGACGGCCGTGGCGACGTTCGCGGGATCGTGGGTGCGGTCGAGGGCGGCGAGCACGTTCGGCCGGGCCGACTGCATGCCGATCGACAGGCGGGTGACGCCGGCGTCGGCGAGCGTGCGGGCGACCGTGCCGTCGACGGTGTCGGGGTTGGCCTCGACGGTGACCTCGGCCCCGTCGGCGATTCCGAACTCCGAGCGGACCGCGTCGAGCATGCGCGCCAGGTCGCCCGGCGGCAGCAGGGTGGGCGTTCCTCCGCCGAAGAAGACGGTGGATGCCGCGCGGCGGCCACCCGCGGCATCCATCACTCCACCCGCCAGACGCACCTCGGCGGCCAGCGTGTCGGCGAAGTCGTCTTGGCGGGCGCCGCGCAACTCGCTGGCGGTGTAGGTGTTGAAGTCGCAGTAGCCGCACCGCACCCGGCAGAACGGCACGTGCAGGTAGACACCGAAATCGGCGGTCGGGTCGATCTCGAGGTCGGCGGGCAGGTGTCCGTCGGCGGGGGCCGGGTCTCCGAGCGGGAGCGGACCACCCATCAGGACGAGTACAGCGGCGAGATCGCGCGCAGGTAGCGGGCGAATAGCGCCTTGCGCCGACGGCGCACGCGGCTCGAGAACAGGCGGTACGACGGGGCCGTCGGGCGGTCGAAGGCGCGCACGACGAACCACACCTCGTCGTTGTCGCGCCACTCCACCGCGAACAGCTCTTCACCGCTGACGATCGAATGTCCGACGGTGCCGAGGATGAAGCCCACGCGACGGGGCTCTTCGAAGACCGAGATCACGCGCAGCTCGGCGTCGGCGCGGTGGCCGTCGACCTTGCCGTGCAGGCGCACGCCGGTGCCGGGGCTCACGAACGGTGTTCCGTCGGCGGCGAAGCGCTGCTCGGCCTCCAGGCTGCTGGGCGCGACGGGAGCACCGTCGGCGTCGAAGCCGACGCCCGAGTAGCCCTCACCCGACGCCGGGCGCACGTCGCTGATGCTCAGTTCGCCGGTGCGCAGGGGCGCCCACGACAGCAGGAGCTCTCCGGCCGCGGCGAAACGCTCCTCGCCGCTGCCGATGCGCCAGGCGTCTTCTGCCGGCAGCGAGTTCTCGGGCGGGTACTGCATCAGATCGTGCGCCTGAGTGGCTCCGACAGCCGCGTAGTCGACCGTGTCATCGGTGAAGTTCTGCCTGCGCATGGTTCACCCCTCTCGGTGTGGTGCGTTACTTCTTGGTCTCGACGTCTCCCGACAGGGCGGCGATGAACGCCTCCTGCGGAACCTCGACGCGGCCCACCATCTTCATGCGCTTCTTGCCCTCTTTCTGCTTTTCGAGGAGCTTGCGCTTTCGGGTGATGTCACCGCCGTAGCACTTGGCGAGGACGTCCTTGCGGATGGCGCGGATCGTCTCGCGCGCGATGATGCGCGCACCGATCGCGGCCTGAATGGGAACCTCGAACTGCTGGCGCGGGATGAGCTTGCGCAGGCGCTCGGCCATGAGCGTGCCGTAGGCGTACGCCTTCTCGCGGTGCACGATCGAGCTGAACGCGTCGACCTTGTCGCCCTGCAGCAGGATGTCGACCTTGACCAGATCGGCGGTCTGCTGACCCGCGGGCTCGTAGTCGAGGCTCGCGTAGCCCTGCGTGCGGCTCTTGAGGTGGTCGAAGAAGTCGAACACGATCTCGCCGAGGGGCATGTGGTAGCGCAGCTCGACACGGTCTTCGCTGAGGTACTCCATGCCGAGCAGCGTGCCGCGGCGCGTCTGGCAGAGCTCCATGACCGTGCCGACGTAGTCCTTGGGCAGCAGGATGCCGACCTTGACGATCGGCTCCGACACCGAGGCGACGCGGCCGTCGGGGTACTCGCTCGGGTTGGTGACGGACACCGTCTCGCCGGTGTCGGTCGTGACCTCGTACGTCACGGACGGAGCGGTGGTGATGAGATCGAGACCGAACTCGCGCGAGAGGCGCTCGGTGATGATCTCGAGGTGCAGAAGGCCGAGGAAGCCGCAACGGAAGCCGAAGCCGAGGGCGACCGAGGTCTCGGGCTCGTACTGCAGCGAGGCGTCGGAGAGCTTGAGCTTGTCGAGAGCCTCGCGCAGCTCGGCGTAGTCGCTGCCGTCGATCGGGTAGATGCCCGAGAAGACCATGGGCTTCGGGTCGGTGTAGCCCGGCAGCGCGTCGGTCGCGGGCTTGCGGTGCGTGGTGATCGTGTCGCCGACCTTCGACTGGCGCACGTCTTTTACGCCGGTGATGAGGTAGCCGACCTCGCCCACGCCGAGACCCTTGGTGGGGACGGGCTCGGGGCTCGAGACGCCGATCTCGAGGGCCTCGTGCGTCGCGCCGGTCGACATCATCTGCAGGCGCTCGCGCGGCTGCAGGGCACCGTCGATCATGCGGACGTATGTGACCACGCCGCGGTAGGCGTCGTACACGGAGTCGAAGATCATCGCGCGGGCCGGAGCGTCGGCCCTGCCGACGGGGGCGGGGATCTTCTCGACGATCAGGTCGAGCAGCTCTTCGACGCCAATGCCGGTCTTGCCGCTGACGCGCAGCACGTCGGCGGGGTCGCCGCCGATGAGACCGGCGAGCTCGGCCGCGTACTTGTCGGGGTCGGCGGCGGGAAGGTCGATCTTGTTCAGCACCGGGATGATCGTCAGATCGTTCTCGAGCGCGAGGTAGAGGTTGGCGAGGGTCTGCGCCTCGATGCCCTGAGCCGCGTCGACGAGCAGGATCGCTCCCTCGCACGCCGCCAGCGATCGGCTGACCTCGTACGTGAAGTCGACGTGACCGGGCGTGTCGATCATGTTCAGGGCGAACGTGCCGTCACCGGTGCCCCACGGCATCCGCACCGCCTGCGACTTGATCGTGATACCGCGCTCGCGCTCGATGTCCATGCGGTCGAGGTACTGCGCCCGCATATCGCGGTCGCTGACGACGCCGGTGATCTGCAGCATGCGGTCGGCCAACGTTGACTTGCCGTGGTCGATGTGAGCGATGATGCAGAAGTTGCGGATCTGCTCCGGCGGAGTGGCAGACGGCTCGAGGGGCTTCAGGGCGCGCGGTGACATGTTCCGTCGATTCTACGGTGGTGCGCCGACATCGCCGTCCCCGGAGGCTCGGCACCACGGCATCCGGAGGCTTTTACAGTGGATGCCATGGCGGTCCAGGTCGTGCTCGTGCACGGCATCCGCACGTCCGCCACGATGTGGCGGGCGCAGGTCGCGCATCTGCGACAGCGAGGCACCCCGGTCACCGCGGTCGACCTGCCGGGGCACGGAACGCGCCGCGACGAGGCCTTCACGCTCGACGGGGCGTTCGTGACGATCGATGACGCGGTACAGGATGCCGCGACCCGCGGTCCCGTGCTGCTGGTGGGGCACTCCATGGGCGGGCTGTTGTCGATCGAGTACGTCGGCGCCGCGCCTCGTCCCCCGGTCGCCGGGTTCGTCGCGGCATCGTGCACGTCCCTGCCCCGCGGCATCGGGCTGGCGGCCTACCGCTTCTTCACGCGGCGTTTCGATAGCCTCCCCGATCGCGGTCTGGGACTCACGAACCGCGTGCTCGACCGCACCCTCCCTCCCGAGACGCGGCCCGACTTCGGCGCCGGCGGCTACGCCTTCGACGCGCAGGACACGGCCCTGTCGTCTCTCGCGGAGCTCGACATCGTGGCATCGCTTCGCCGGATCGATGTGCCCCTGTGGTTCGTGAACGGGCAGTGGGATCAGCTCCGCATGAACGAGCGGATGTTCCTCGCCGTCGCCCCGCACGCGGAGCTCATCGTGGTTCCGCGCACGACGCATCTCGTCACGGCGATGCGTCCGCGAGTTTTCAACGCGCTGCTGGAGGTGGCGCTCACCACGATCGAGGCATCGACCTGATAGACTCGGTCCTTGGCTTGCGTGTGGGGTTTTTCCCGACCTCCACGATCGCCGGTGCAGCGCCCCTCTACCGCTCGCCCGGCACATCCCATACTCACTCAAACGAAAGACCGTCGACGTGGCGAACATCAAGTCGCAGATCAAGCGCAACAAGACCAACGAGAAGGCGCGCGAGCGCAACAAGGCCGTCAAGAGCGAGCTCCGCACGCACGTGCGTCGCACCAAGGAGGCCGTCGTGGCCGGTGACAAGGAAGCGGCCCTCAAGGCGCTCGCCACCGCGACCAAGAAGCTCGACAAGGCCGTGAGCAAGGGTGTCATCCACCAGAACCAGGCCGCGAACCGCAAGTCGGCCATCGCGAAGTCGGTCGCCGCTCTCTGAGCCGCAGCTCTTCTCGACAGCCCGTCCCGCATCGCGGGGCGGGCTTCGTCGTTCTCGGAGTGGGGTGACCTCTGCGCACGGTCCGCGTGCGCAACCGGCGCGGCAAGCGAAGCCTCTTCGGTTGCCGCTCAGCCCCCGTAGGGCGCGCGGGTGGCGATGATGGTGATCATCCGCTCGAGGGCGAACACGGGGTCTCTCGACGCGCCCTTGACCTCGGCGTCGGCTCGAGCCGTGGCATGGATCGCCATGCCGAGCGTGTTGCCGGTCCAGCCGACGAGGTCGCGGCGGGCGCGGTCGACCTGCCAGTCCTTCATGCCCAGGCGCTGAGCGAGCATCGACGACGACTCGCGGGTGCCCGCCACGCGCGCCATGGTGCGGAGCTTCATGGCGACCGCGGCGACGAGAGGCACGGGATCGGCCCCGGATGCCAGCGCGTGTCGCAACGCGAGCAGGGCGGGGCCGTACTGCCCGGCGATGGCGGTGTCGGCCACGGTGAAGGCAGAGGTCTCGACGCGCCCCCCGTAGTAGCGCTCGACGATCCGCTCGTCGATGTCGCCGGGGACGTCGGAGATGAGCTGCTGGCATGCCGCGGCCAGCTCGGTGAGGTCGTCGGCGAAGGCCGAGACCAGCGACCTGAGGGCGACGGGGGCGATGCGCTTCTGCGCGGCCTTGAACTCGCCGACCGCGAAATCGAATCGGTCGGAGTCGCGTTTGACCGCGGGGCAGGCGATTTCGATGCCGCTGCCCTGACCCGCGCGGATGCCGTCGAGCAGCTTCTTGCCGCGAACGCTCGCTCCGGTGTGGCGCAGGACGACCGTCGCGCCGTCCTGCGGGTGGGCGAGGTACGACACCGCCTCGGTGAGGAAGGTGTCGCTGCATTTCTCGACGCCGCTGACGCGGACGAGTCGGGGCTCGCCGAACAACGATGGCGACGTGACGCTGAGCAAGGTGCCGGCGGCGTAGTCGTCGGCCCGGATGTCGGTGACCTCGAGGCTCGGGTCCTCGCTCTTGAGCATCGATCGGATGCCTGCGATCGCGCGCTCGGCGCAGACCTCTTCGGGGCCCGAGACCAGAACGATCGGCGCGGGCTGAGGGGAACGCCACGACACCTGCGGAATGGCCGACTTCGCCTTGGCGGGGGCGGAGCGTCGGGGAGCCGGAGTCACTCCTCCAGCCTACCGACCGGCTCCGACATCGCCGGTCGGGTCGCGAGCCCCTTCCCCCGTCCCCGCGCGCTCGCGCCACAGGGTGAGTCTCCCCTCTTCGTCGAGCCAGACCGCCAGCGCACCGTCCCGATCGGTGCGCGCCGCAGTGCTTCCCAGAGCCGCCAGGATGTCGAGGAGCGTCGCGGTCGGATGCCCGTAGTCGTTGTCGGCACCGACCCCGATGAGCCCGACCGCCGGGTGCAGCGCCCGGTACAACGCGGCATCCTGGTCGGCACTGCCGTGGTGGGAGACCTTCACCACCTGCACACGCGGGACATCGATCCGCCGTCGGAGGGCGGACTGCGCCTGCTCGCCGAGGTCGCCGAGTAGCACCGTGCGAGGAAAGCTCGCGCCGGCGACGTCGAGGGCGACGGAGGCGTCGTTTCCGGCCTCGGCGTTCGGGGCGGGACCGAGCGCCTGCCACCGCGTGCCGCCGAGTGTGCCCGTCATGCCGATCGTCGCCTTCTGCAGGTGCGCTCCCGCGTCCAAGAACCGGTCTAGGAGTCGTCGGTCGGCCGCCTCGTCGGGCGGCCCGTGCACCACGAGATCGACCCGCCCCATCACCGCCGCGGACCCGCCGACGTGGTCGAGGTCGAAGTGCGTCAGGACGACGAGGGCGAGATGGTCCACCCCGAACGTCTGTAGGCATCGGGTCAGTGCCTCGGGTTCGGGTCCCGTGTCGACCAGCGCCACGGCGTCTCCGGACCGCCAGAGCGTCGCGTCGCCCTGACCGACATCGCACATGGCCACCTGCCACGCCGCGGGCACGGTGAGGGGCCCCGCGACGGTGCGGACCGCCGTCTGCCCCAGGACAAGGCCGACGACCACGGCGACGGCGGCGGATGAGATCGCGGTGATCCGGGGCAACCGGCGCGGTCTGACGACGGCGATGCTGACCGCCGCGCCGACGCCGGCGAGCAACGCCGCCCCGACGAGACCGTCGGGCCACGGCAGGTTCTGGGCCGACACCGCCGTGGTCGTGTGCGCGACAGCCGCGATCCACGCGGCCGGCACCCAGGCGAGGGCCGTCAGACCGTCCCTCAGCCAGGGAAACGGGGCGATGCAGGCGAGGGCTCCCGCGATCGTGGCGGGCGCCGCAGCGGGGTCGGCGACGAGGTTGGCCGCGACACCGAGAAGGGGAACGTGCGGGTCGATGAGGACGATCAGCGGGCCGCAGACGAGCTGGGCCGACGTGGGCACCGCGAGGGCGAGGGCGAGGGCGCGCGGCATCCATCGCTCCAATCCGCCGGCCAGGGGGCGCGCGAGCACGAGGAGGGCCCCGGTCGCTGCGGCCGAGAGGGCGAAGCCGAGCGAGCGGGAGAGCCACGGGTCCACCATCAGCAGAATCGTCACCGCGAGGGACAGGACGGCCACGCCGATCGCCGGTCGCCCGAGTGCGAGCGCGAGCATCGCCACTGCCGCCATCGCGGCCGCGCGGATGACGCTCGGCTCGGGGGTCACCAGCGCGACGAACGCCGCCAGCACCAGCATCGCCCCCATCACCCTCCCGCCGCGGGACGCACCGCACAGCGCCAGCAGGGCGAACGCCGCACCCACGACGATCGCGCAGTTCGCCCCCGACACGGCCGTGAGATGCGACAGCGACGAGGCGTTCATCGCGGCCTCTGTGTCGGGGTCGAGGCTCGTCGTGTCACCCACGGCGAGCCCCGGCACCAGACCCGCTCCCGGCTGGGGCAGGCCGCGGGTCGAGGCGACGAGGCCGTCGCGCAGTCCCTCGAAGAACGCCCACACGCCCGCCGGGGTCGAAGCCGACTCGACGGAACTCGTCCGGACGACGAGGGCGGCGCGCTCCCCCGGGTCGGAGGGGACGGCTCGCCCCCTCAGCCGCACCTCGCTGCCCATGCTCGCCGCTTCCAGCGCCGACCGTCCCTCGGCATCGACGAGGATCCGCGCGGGGACCCTCCCCGTGACGGCGAGAGCGCCCGCGCGCACCCGCGTGGCGACGGCGTCGAACCACGCGCCGCCGTCAGGAGAGCCGTCGATGCGCCCGGTGACGGTGACCTCCAGCTCGAGGTGGCGCCCTCCGTCGGCCTCGAGGGCGGCGATCTGCGCCCGCGTCGATCCCGCCGTCGCCACGGTCCCCGCCGCCGCGGCCGAGCAGGCGAGCGCGACCGCGACGATCGCGAGCACCGCCGACCGCCGCCACGCGAGCGCGGTGGTCGCGCACGCAGCGAGGGCGAGGACCACCGCGAGCGGGGTGGGATCCGAAATCATCGTGCTCGCACCCGCGGTCGCCCAGGTCGCCGCGGCGACCGAGACCGCCCGAAGGGATCGGCGGCGCGCGCCGGGACGCCCCCTCACACGCGCACCAGGTCTCGGATGCCCGCGAGCATCTTCTCCCCGATCCCCGGCACCGAAAGCAGATCATCCACGCTCGTGAAACGACCGTTCGCTTCGCGCCACGCGAGGATGCGGTCGGCCATCGCCGGCCCGATGCGCGGGAGCTCGTCGAGCTGCTCGCGCGTCGCGGTGTTCAGGTCGAGCGCGCCACCCGTGCTGCCGCCGCCGCCCGAGGCGGGTGAAGCAGCCTCTGCCCCGACCACCGGGACGACGATCTGTTCACCGTCGGCCACGGGCCTGGCGAGGTTGACCCCGTCGCGTTGCGCGTCGTCGGCGAAGCCTCCCGCCCGGGCGATCGCGTCGGCGACCCTGTCACCGGCATCGAGCCGGTACAGCCCGGGCTCGCGCACCGCTCCCGCGACGTGGACGTACAGTCCCGCCTCTGCGGGCAGGGCGGCGGAAGACGTGGAGGGGGATGCCGTTTCGTCGACGATCTCGGCACCGGTGGCGCCCCGCAGCATGCCGATGCCGATCGTCACGGCGAAGGCGAGCAGCACCAGGACGATGACCGCGCCGATGCCGAGGCGCGCTCGCGGGGGAAGAGCGCTCGGGAGTGGATTCGCAGCGTCGCGCTCCTCCGGTTCCGTGCCACCCGCGTTCGACGGGGAACGGGACTGCTTCATCGACGCTCCCCGCATCACCGTGCGCTGCGACTCCTCGCGATGGGAGGAAGAGGACGGTTCGGTCACGCCACGACGCTAGGCACCGAGGCTGCCGTCGCGCGGCGCGAGATCGCTCTTTCGTGGACAGCCGGAAGGATCCCCGCGCTGTGCAGAACCCGCATCTACCCTGGAGCGATGTCTACGAACACGTGGCGCGCCGTGATCTCAGCCCTCGCCGACGATCGCGCACGCGACGTGTACGCGCGGATCGTGCTCGCCCAGCCGGTCGATGAAGCCCTCGACGCCCTGTCACCCGGAAAGCGTCGACGCGTCCTCGACACGCTGCTCTCGGCAGGGCTCATCTCCCCTGACGGCGCAGGATGGCGAACCGAGCCCGAGGTATTCCGCGACGCCCTCCGCTCCGCACCGGCCGCGCCCCGCGCGGCGGGCGTCGACCGCTTCTTCGTCGACGGCCGCCTCACGGTCTACCCCTCTCGAGCCGCCGACCGCGACGCCGTGCTCCTCCACATCGTCGGGCGAATGAGCGAGCCGGGCGAGATCCTCACCGAACGGGCGGTCAACGACCGGTTGGCGGCGATCGTCGACGACGTCGCGGCGATGCGCCGGTATCTGGTCGACGCCGGGCTCCTCGAGCGCTCCCGCGACGGCGGCGCCTACTCTCGCGCCCGCTGACCGCTCCGCGCGCACTCACCTCGCAACGTTTCGGCGAGGCGCACGTCTCTTCGAGCGCCGCGCCTCCACACGGTCAGAAGACGCCGGATGCCACGCCCCCGCACTCCGCAGAGCGCCGGTGGCGTGGCATCCGGAATCAGAGAACCTACTTCGTCGAGAAGCTGACCACCTTCGGCGGGCGCACGACCGCGCGCACGATCTCGCGGTCGCCGAGCGCGCGCAGCACCTTCTCGTCGGCGCGGGCCATGGCCTCGAGTTCGTCGGCGCCGATCTTGGCCGAGACCTCGAGCGTGCCGCGCACCTTGCCATCGATCTGAACGACCGCGGTGACGGTGTCCTCGACGAGCAGCGTGGGGTCGGCCTGGCGCCAGGTCGCGAGCCCGACGAATCCGTCGTAGCCGAGCGTCGCCCACATCTCCTCGGCGGTGTGCGGGGCGAACAGGTCGAGGGTCATCGCGATGACCTCGGCGGCCTCGCGCACGGCGGGGTCGCTCGCACCGGGCTTGCCGTCGATGGCCTTGCGGGTGGCGTTGACCAGCTCCATCAGGCGCGCGACGACGACGTTGAACTTCGTCTGCTCGACGAGGTTCGCGGCATCGGCCAGCAGGCGGTGCGTCACTCGGCGCAGCGACGCGTCGCCCTCGGCCCAGACCACGTCGGTCTCGCTGTCGACGTCGTGAGCGATGCGCAGGGCACGGGCGAGGAACTTCGCCGCACCGGTGGTCGAGACGTCGTTCCAGTCCTTGTCGTCCTCCACCGGACCCGCGAAGGCCAGGGCCACGCGCAGGGCGTCGGCGCCGTGGGCGTCGAGCTCCTCCTGGAACAGCACCAGGTTGCCCTTGCTCTTCGACATCTTCGTACCGTCGAGGATGACCATGCCCTGGTTGATGAGGCTCGAGAACGGCTCGGTGAACTCCACCAGACCCATGTCGAACAGCGCCTTGGTGATGAAGCGCGCGTACAGCAGGTGCAGGATCGCGTGCTCGACGCCGCCGATGTAGAAGTCGACGGGGCCCCACTTGTTCGCCTCGCGGGCCGAGAACGCCTCGGTCTCGCTGTTCGGCGAGAGGAAGCGGAGGTAGTACCACGAGCTGTCGACGAACGTGTCCATCGTGTCGGGGTCGCGCAGCAGCGTCTGGCCCGTCTCGGGGTCGGTCACCTGCACCCAGTCGGTGGCCGCGCCGAGGGGCGAAGTTCCCTTGGGCTTCAGGTCGAGCCCCTCGACCGAGGGCAGCGTCACCGGCAGCTGGTCGGCGGGAACGGGCGTGATCGAGCCGTCCTCGCCGTGCAGCATCGGAATGGGCGTCCCCCAGTAGCGCTGACGCGAGATGAGCCAGTCGCGCAGGCGGTACGTCTTGGCGGCGCGGCCGACGCCCTTGGCCTCGAGCTCCTCGATCATGCGGGCGATCGCGTGACGCTTCGAGAGCCCGTTGAGCGAGCCCGAGTTCATCATGCGACCGTCTCCGGTGAGCGCAATGCCGGTCTTGACGGGATCTAGGTCGTCGATGTCGCCGAGCGGGTCGATCGGCACGCCCTCGTCGTCGAGCTCGATCACCGGGATCGCGCCGGTGATCGGCGCGGTCGTGTCGACGACCACCTTGACGGGCAGGTCGAAGGCGCGGGCGAAGTCGAGGTCGCGCTGGTCGTGCGCGGGCACGGCCATGACCGCGCCGTGACCGTAGTCGGCGAGCACGTAGTCGGCGGCCCAGATGGGCAGCTTCTCGCCGTTGACCGGGTTGATCGCGTAGTGGCCCAGGAACACGCCGGTCTTCGGGCGGTCGGTCGCCTGGCGCTCGATGTCGGTCGCGCGCTGCACCTGAGCGAGGTAGGCCTCGAAGCTCTCGCGCAGACCCTGATCAGCGGATGCAGCGAGCTCGGCGGCCAGGTCGGACTCGGGGGCCACGACGAAGAACGTTGCGCCGTGCAGGGTGTCGGGGCGCGTGGAGAAGACCGTGATCTTCTCGTCGCGACCTTCGATCTCGAACGCGATGTCGGCGCCGACGGAACGGCCGATCCAGTTTCGCTGCATCTGGATGACCTTGCTCGGCCAGAAGCCTTCGAGCTGGTTGAGGTCGTCGAGCAGGCGGTCGGCGTAGTCGGTGATGCGCAGGAACCACTGCGTCAGCTTCTTCTTCACGACCACGGCGCCGCTGCGCTCGCTGGTGCCGTCGGGCAGCACCTGCTCGTTGGCGAGCACGGTCTGGTCCACCGGGTCCCAGTTGACCAGGGCGTCCTTGCGGTAGGCGAGGCCCTTCTCGTACAGCTTCTGGAACAGCCACTGGTTCCAGCGGTAGTACTCGGGGTCGCTCGTGTGCAGGACGCGGCTCCAGTCGAACGAGACGCCGTAGTCCTTCAGGCTCGCCTTCTGCTGGGCGATGTTCGCGTAGGTCCACTCGACGGGGTCGGCGCCGCGCTTGATGGCGGCGTTCTCGGCGGGCAGGCCGAACGAGTCCCACCCGATGGGGTTGAGCACGTTGTACCCGCGGTGGCGCCAGAAGCGCGCCACGATGTCGGAGTAGAGGTAGTTCTCGGCGTGACCCATGTGCAGGTCGCCCGAGGGGTACGGGAACATCGCGAGCACGTACTTGCGAGGGCGCGTGTCGTCGTCGCCACCGGCGCGGAACGGGTCTTTCTCGGCCCAAGCCTGCTGCCACTTCGCCTGGATGGCGTGGGTGTCGAAGCCCCCCTCGCGGGGGTCTGGTGCGGAGTTCTGAGACACGGATGAAGCCAATCGTGAAGGTCGGGAGGCCGCGGGGGCCAACCTCCAGGCTATCGGACGCGCAGGTCACCACCCGGGCGGGACCTCGGCTCCCAGGGCCGCCAATGGAGCCCGGGCCTTGATCCCCACTTCGGCGACTTCGGATGCCGCGACCGAGCGCCACGTGATGCCGCCTCCCGCCCCGACCCAGGCGGCATCCTGCTCCACGACGACGCTCCGGATGACCATCGCGAGATCCGCCGCCCCGTCGTCGCCGATCCAGCCGAAGGCTCCCGAATAGATCCCCCGTTCCTCCCCTTCGAGCCCGGCGAGGATCTGTATCGCGGACTGCTTCGGCGCGCCCGTCATGCTCCCGGCGGGGAACGCGGCATCGAGCAGCCCGCCGATCGTGGTGCCCGGCACGAGCCGCCCCGACACCTCGCTCACCAGTTGGTGCACGGTGGGATACGTCTCGACCTCGAGCAGCCGGTCGACCCCGACCGTCGAGGGGTCGCACACCCGGGAGAGGTCGTTGCGCATGAGGTCGACGATCATGACGTTCTCGGCCTGCTCCTTGGGATCCGCTCGCAGGTGCTCGGCGAGCGCCCGGTCGCGGTCCGGGTCGGTCGAGCGAGGACGCGTGCCCTTGATGGGGTGGGTGTGCACGCGACCGTCGCGCACCTCGAGGAAGCGCTCGGGAGACGAGCTGACCAGGGTGGTGCCGCCGATGCGGATGAGACCCGCGTGGTGCGAGGCCGAGGCCTGCCGCAGCCGGCGGAACACCGCGACCGCGTCGTGCCGCCCGGGCACGGTGAAGCGGGTGGTGAGGCACAGCTGGTACGCGTCGCCCTCGCGGATCCGCTCGCGACAGGCGCCGATGAGGTCGGCGTACCGCTCGGGCTCCACTCGGCCGGATGCCATGCCCCGGGGCTCCGCCGCGCCCACGGTCACCGGGGGCGGTGCGCCCGCGACCCGCGCGGCGAGGTCGGCGTCGCCGAAGACGTGGACGCGGCGGCGGGCGTGGTCGAATGCGACGAGGGCGGCGACGCGCAGCCAGGCGTCCCGTCCTTCGTACGAGCGCCAGCCGACCCAGCCGCCCCGGAACGGGCCGCTGTCATCCGTGGGTCCGCCGGCGGGTGCGGCATCCCTCTGCAGGGGTGCTGACGCGTCGTCGAGGCGACCCGAGCCCATCCAGCTCCACCCCGTCGGCGCCTCGCGTCCGGCGTCCAGCCAGAACGCGTCCCCGCCCGTCGCGAACACGTGCAGGAAAGCCGCCTCGGGGTCGACCCACCGCGGCAGGGTGAACGGAGGGGCGGAGCGGGGCACGCTCTCAGGCTAGAGCGGGGATCCGGCCCTAGGCTGACGGAGGTGAATGAGATCCTCACCTGGTTGCTCGACGTCGTCCAGAACGTCGACCCCGTGCTGCGCACGATCATCGCCGGGATCGCGGTCATGCTCGAGACCAGCGTGCTCGTGGGGCTGGTCGTCCCGGGCGACACGATGGTCATCGTGGCCGGCACCGCCGTCGCCTCCCCGGTCGAAGGGGTCGTGCTGGCCGCGGCGATCGTAGTGGGCGCGCTGCTCGGTGAGAGCCTCGGGTTCTGGCTCGGTCGCTACTTCGGTCCGCGTATCCGCGCCTCGCGCCTCGGCCAGAAGCTCGGCGAACGCAACTGGGAGCGGGCCGACCGGTACCTCCGTCGTCGCGGCGGACCCGCGATCTTCCTGTCGCGCTTCCTCCCCGTGCTGCACTCGCTCGTTCCTCTCACGGTCGGAATGAGCGGCTACAGCTATCGCCGCTTCCTCGCCTGGACCACCCCCGCGTGCGTCGTGTGGGCGAGCCTGTACGTCACGGTCGCAGCATCCGCTGCGGGGACGTACCGCGAGCTGTCCGACCGCATCCACGGTGCGGGCTACATCTTCGTCGGCATCCTCGTCGCCTTCATCGTTCTGGTCTTCGTCGGCAAGAAGATCATCGAGCGGCTCGAACGTCGCCATCTCGCGGACGAGACCGCTCCTCTCGAACCGGTGGACGGTGACGTGAAAGACTGAGGGCGATGCCTCGTTCCCCTCGCGCCAAAGTGCTCTGGTTCGCCCGACTCGAGCGCCGTTTCCACCGCTGGCGCGAACGTCGAGCGCGCGCCCGCGGACTGCGTCCCGCCGTCACGGGTTTCCCGGGGTACGGGACCGAGGAATGGGTCCGCGTGCTGGGCCGCGTGCTCATCGCCCCGCCGATCAAGCGCACGTCGACGGGTGAGTTCGCGAGCTTGCGCGGGTGGCGAAGCTTCGCGGCCGTGCCGGTCGGCTTCGGACAGGTCGACGTCACGATCGACGGCGTCACGCATCGTGTGGTCGCCGACCGCGGTGGAGTGATCGATGCCAAGCTCCCCGCGACGCTCAGCCCCGGCTGGCAGAGCATCACGATGTCGGTCGAAGGCAGCGAGCCGGCCGAGACGCGCGTGTTCATCGTGGGGTCCGACGTGCGCTTCGGCGTGGTGAGCGACATCGACGACACCGTCATGGTGACGCTGCTCCCCCGCCCCCTGCTCGCCGCGTGGAACTCCTTCGTCGTCGACGAGCACGCGCGACAGCCCGTCCCCGGGATGGCGGTCATGCTCGAGCGCCTCACGCGCGAACACCCGGGAACACCCGTGGTCTACCTGTCGACCGGTGCCTGGAACGTCGCGCCCACGCTCACCCGCTTCATGCGCCGCCACCTCTTCCCCGCCGGGTCGTTCCTGCTCACCGACTGGGGGCCGACCCACGACCGGTGGTTCCGCAGCGGCCGAGAGCACAAGGAGCAGAACCTCCGACGCCTGGCCGCGGAGTTCCCCGACGTGAAGTGGCTCCTGGTCGGCGACGACGGCCAGCACGACGACGCGATCTACACCGGCTTCGCGATCGAGCACCCCGAGAACGTCGCGGCCGTCGCGATCCGGCGACTGCTCCCCGCCGAAGCGGTGCTCGCGGGTGGGCGGACGGTCGTCGACGACCACTCCGCCGCCGAAGTGCCCTGGGTGACGGCCTCGGACGGCGCGGGTCTCCTCGAGCGGCTGCGCAGCACGGGCGTCATATCCAACGAGGCCTGATCCCCGATGCCGCGGCCTCGGTGCGTCCGGCGTAACGTCAGCGATTCGCGCAAAGTCAGTGGCATCCCGCGCCTCACGGCTGAGGATGCGCGGAACGCTGAGGATGTGCGCGGAGGCGACCGAGCGCGAGGCCCGATGTCGGAGGTGGCGCGTACGGTGGGAGCATGTGCGGTCGTTTCGTCGTAGCCAATGTGGCCTCCGAGCTCGTGGGGGTGCTGCGCGTCGACGTCGAGGCCGACGAGCTGCCCCGGCCCTCGTACAACATCGCTCCGACGTCGCAGGTCGGCATCGTGCTCGACTCGATCAAGAGCGAACCCCCGGTCCGCCGGCTCGAGGTCGCGCGCTGGGGGCTCATCCCGGGGTGGGCGAAAGACGTCAAGATCGGCGCACGGGCCTTTAACGCGCGATCCGAAGAGGTCGAAGACAAGCCCATGTTCCGTAACGCCCTCATCAAGCGACGCGCTGTGATCCCGGCATCCGGCTACTACGAGTGGAAGACCACTGACGAGGGCAAGACGCCCCACTACATCCACCCCGCCGACGGTTCGCCGCTGTTCTTCGCGGGGCTCTACGAGTGGTGGAAGAACCCCGCTCTCGCCGACGACGACCCCGCCCGCTGGGTGCTGAGCTGCACGATCCTCACGCGCGATGCGATCGGACGGCTGGGCTCCATCCACGACCGCATGCCGCTGTTCATGGATCCCGACTTCGCCGACGCCTGGCTCGACCCCACGACCGAGAACGTCGGAGACGTCCTCGACGCGGCCATCGACGCCGCGCCCGACATGGCCGAGACGCTCGAGGACCACGTGGTCTCGGCGGCGGTAGGCAACGTCCGTAACGACTCCCCCGACCTCATCGAGCCGGTCGAGTGACGCTGGTCGCGACCCGAACCGTCCTGACGCGCGCGGAGTGGACGGACGCCGCCGAACAGCACGCGCATCGCGCTGACGCGCTCACCGCCGATCACCGCGCCCGCGCGAGCCGCGCGCAGAAGCATCCCGTCGAAGACTTCCTCTTCACGTACTACTCGTACAAGCCCGCCATCCTGCGGCGGTGGCACCCGGGTCCCGGGGTCGTGCTCGAAGGGGCCGACGAACGCGCCGCGTGGAGGTGGTATCGGGCCGAGCCCGAGGGCATGCGAGTGGATGCCGAACGCTTCCGCTCCGAGAAAGGGTCGATGTACCGCGGCATCGTCAACCTGCTGCGCGCCACCCTCGATCGACCCGCGAAGTTCAGGTGCTTCGGTCTGCACGAGTGGGCGATGGCCTACCGCGCCGACGAGGTGCGGCACGCCGTGCCCCTGCGCCTCGGTCGCGACGGCACCGACGCGGTGGTCGACGCCCACGACCTCACGTGCACGCACTTCGACGCGTTCCGCTTCTTCACGCCCGAGGCCGTCCCGCTCAACCGCACCTCCCTCAGTCGCGACGACCAGGTGGCGAGGGAGCAGCCGGGCTGTCTGCACGCGGGGATGGACGTCTACAAGTGGGCGGTGAAGCTCGGGCCCCTGGTCCCTGGGTCGGTGCTGCTCGACGCGTTCGAGCTCGCGCGCGACATCCGCACGCTCGACATGCAGGCCTCCCCCTACGACCTGACCGACTGGGGGTACGCGCCGGTGGCGATCGAGACCCCCGAGGGCAAAGCCGAGTACGTCGTGCGCCAACGCGCGTTGAGCGAGCGCGGGCAGGCCCTTCGACGGGCGGTCGTCGACGCCGCAACGGAAGCGGGCGACACGCCCGACGGCGCCGATTTCTTGCCTCCGCGATCCGTGTTGTAAGCTCATGGAGTTGCCTCAAACGGGGCGGAAAACAAAAAACGGGCCTGTGGCGCAGCTGGTAGCGCACCTGCATGGCATGCAGGGGGTCAGGGGTTCGAGTCCCCTCAGGTCCACCACGAGAGAAAGCCTCCGCTTCGGCGGGGGCTTTCGTCGTTTCCGGAAACGGCCTGTCCCGGTGGGTGGAGCTCACGGCATCCCTCCGCTCCGCACAACCTCGGTGATTTGCACACCCTCAGCCCGAAGGCGCGGGATGCCACCGATTCTGCGCGGATCGCTGAGGTCACGCCGTGCGCCGGGCACGCGGCATCCCGCGACAACCGCCTCACCGGGCACGCGCACGACGAAGGGCGCCTCCCCTCGACGGAGAAGGCGCCCCTCATGGAGGTGTCAGCGGGACGACACCGTCTCGCGGGACTTCGCCTCGTGTGCCTCGCGCATGACCAGCTCGTCGTCGAGCCAGTTGGGCGCCTTGTTGCGAAGGGCGAAGATGTAGACCGCGAGCGACGCCGCGATGATGACCGTGACGTACACGATGAACATCGGCACCTGCGAGGTCGACTGCGCTCCGGCGTACAGCAGGGGCGCCGTGCCGCCGAAAAGCGAGTTGGCCAGCGCGTACCCGAGGCCGACGCCCAGGGCTCGCACGTGCGTTGGGAAGAGCTGCGCCTTCACGAGCGCGTTGATCGAGGTGTAGCCGGTCAGGATGACGAAGCCGCCGAGCAGGATCGCGAAGGCGGCGAACTCGTTGGTCTGCTGCGGGAGCATCGTGATGAGGAACCACGTGTAGAGCACGCCGCCGACGCCGAAGAAGACGAGCAGGGACTTGCGACCGACCTTGTCGGACAGCCAGCCGCCCAGCGGCTGCATGAGCATGAGGGCCGTCAGCGCGATGAGGTTGATCACGGTACCGGTGACGACATCGCCGCCCGAGAACGCGGTCTTGACGATGTTCGGCCCCGTGACCGAGTACGTGTAGAACGCGACGGTGCCGCCGGCCGTGACCGCGAAGCACAGCAGGAGCGGGCGCCAATTGTTGACGAGCAGATCGCGCATCGAGCCCGAGTCCTTGGCGCGACCCGCCTTGTTGTCGTCGAGCACGTGCTTCTCGAGGGATTCGTCCATCGTGCGGCGCATCCAGAACACGGCCACGGCGGCGACACCGCCGATCGCGAAGGCGACGCGCCAGCCCCACGCGGTGATGGCCTCGTCATCGAGGTTGAGCACCATGATCAGCAGCGTGGTCTGTGCGAGCACGTGACCGCCGACGAGGGTGACGTAGTGGAACGACGACAGGAAGCCGCGCCGACCGGGCACGGCGGCCTCGGACATGTAGGTCGCGCTCGTGCCGTACTCGCCTCCGGTCGCGAAGCCCTGAACGAGACGGGCGAAGACGAGGATGATGACGGCACCCACGCCGATCATCTCGGCCGTGGGGGCGAAAGCGATCACCAGCGAACAGAACGCCATGAGCGACACCGACACCGTCAACGACAGACGGCGACCGTACCGGTCGGCGAAGCGGCCGAAGAACCACGAACCGATCGGCCGCATGAGGAAGGTGACGGCGAAGATCGCCCACACGTAGATGGTGGAGTTCTTGTCGTCGGAGCTGAAGAACTGCGACTCGAAGTACACCGCGAACACGGAGTAGACGTACACGTCGTACCACTCCACGAGGTTGCCGGCCGAGCCTTTGAGCGTGTTCGAGATCGAACGCCGCAGACTCGTGGGGATCGTCGTCGTCGTTGACATGAGGAATCCGATCGGTCGAGGGACGTTGGTCGTCTCGTCACCGCCGGCGGAAGAGGCCTCCGGCAGCGGTGACGAGGCGTATCGGCCATCGTGGCCGCCGCCTACGCCGCCGGGCGAGATCCTTACAGTCGCCTTACGTTCGTGGGCCGCGGCGCCGCGGAGCCTATGCCTACGATGGAGCATGCACGTACTCGTCGCCGAGGACGACGGCTCCGTCGCCGCGGCCCTCGTCTCGGCCCTCGGCCGCGCCGGTCACACGTGCACCCGGGTGTCACGCGGCAGCGATGTGCTCCTCCGTCACCGAGACGCACAGGCGGTGCTCCTCGACCTCGGTCTCGAGGATCGCGATGGACTCGATGTGCTCCGCGACCTGCGCGAGGTCACCCAGATCCCGGTGATCGTCGTGACAGCGAGAGGCGACGAACGCTCGACGGTCCGCGCGCTGTCACTCGGCGCCGACGACTACCTCGTCAAGCCCGTGCGTCTGCACGAACTCCTCGCCCGACTGATCGCCGTCACACGCCGGTACAGCCCGCCCGAGGAGCCGATGCGCGTCGAGACCTCCCAGGTGTCGATCGCCGTCGACGCCCGCCGCGTCCGCGTCGCACACCGCGAGGTGTCGCTCACGCCCAACGAATTCGGCATCCTGCTGTCCCTCGCCCGTCGCGCGGGGACCGTCGTGAGTCGCCGGGTCATCCTCGACGAGGTGTGGGGCGACGCGTACGCGGCGTCGTCGCGATCGTTCGACGTGCACATGGGCCAGGTGCGGCAGAAGCTCCCCGAGGTCACGATCACGACGGTCCGCGGGTTCGGATACCGCCTCGAGGATGCCGGGTGAAGCTGCGCGTCCTGCTCCCGTTGCTGGTCTTCGGGCTCATCGCCGTGATCGCGGTGCTCATCCCCGTCGCCCAGTCGATCGCCGACTCGCGGACGCAGCAGGTCGCCCTGCAGCGCCAGGCGTCGCTCGATCAGGTCGTGCAGCGCGCCCGAACGGCTCTCGTGCAGGGCGGGACATCGAGCCTGCAGACCTACGTCGACCGGTTCCACGCGGTGTACGGCGAGGCCGTGCTCGTGCTCGACGAGAGCGGTGACGCGGTGGCCTCGGCCGGGGGCCTCTCGCCCGACGTCGATGTGCGCTCCATCGCCGGGGCGGCGTCGCGGGCCATCCCGCAGGTGTCTCTTCCGCGCGTCACCCCGTGGGCGCCGGACACCGCACTGGTCGCCGTCCCCGTCATCGCCGCGGGCGATCTGTCGACCGGTGTGGTGGTGATCGAGGTCGACCTCGCACGCGCGAAGGCCGATGTCGGTGCCGCGTGGGCGCTCGTGGCGGTCGTCGGCTTCCTCCTGCTCTCCGCGCTCATGGGGGCATCGTTGCTGTGGACGCGGTGGATCCTGCGGCCTGTGCGCGCCCTCGATTCGGCGGTCGCGGCGCTCACCGCCCACCGCGAGCCCGTTCCCCTTCGTCCGACCGGGCCGCCCGAGCTCCGCCGGCTCAGCCGGGCGTTCACGACCATGACCGACGAGGTCGAGAACACGCTCGAGCAGCAGCGCGGCTTCGTGGCCGACGCGTCGCACCAGTTGCGCACTCCCCTGGCCGCCATCCGATTGCGCGTGGACTCGCTCCCCCGGGATCCGGACGCCGCTGACGACCTTGCCGCGGTCGACCACGACCTCGATCGGCTGGAGCACACCGTCGAACGCATGCTGACACTCGCGAACGCCGAGCACCGAGCCTCGGCCTCGCGGCAGGGGTACGACGCCGCGCGCGACGAGGGGGCGGAGCGCGAGTGCCGGGTGTCGGCATCCGAGCTCGGGGATCTGCACCGGTGGCGGCTCGACGAGGCGGGCGTGACGCTGGAGGACGCGGACGACACGGTCGTCGCGGTGCCGTGCGGCCGAGCGGACCTCGACGAGATGGTGCAGGTGCTGCTCGACAACGCCGCCAACTACGCCGGGAGAGGAGCCCGTGTGGGTCTGACCCTGGACGACGACGGTGAGGGCGTGACGCTGCGCGTCGACGATTCGGGCGCGCATCTCGCCGACGCCGACCTCGAGAGCATGGGCACCCGGTTCTGGCGCGCGGGCGCCCACCGGTCGACACCGGGGACCGGCCTGGGCCTGGCGATCGTCGCCGAGCTGATGCGGGCGGCCGGCGGCACCCTGCACCTCGAGCGCTCGGCCAGGGGCGGCCTCGCCGCGCGACTCGAGTGGAGGCGGCGGTGACGACTCTGACCCGACGCGCGTTCTTCTCGGTCGTCGCGGGTGCCGGCGCCCTCTCGCTCGCCGCGTGCTCCACGCCCGCATCGACGCCCCTCGTCCTCGGCTGCGGCGAGCCGGGCGGCAGCTACCTCGAGTTCGGTCAACTGCTCGCGGCCGCGACCGCGTCGTCGACCGCGGTCTCGGTCTCGCCGCTGCAGAGCGAGGGCAGCATCGACAACCTCCGTCTTCTGCGGGAGCGCCGCGTGGACCTCGGGCTCTCGCTGGTGGATTCGGCAGCGGATGCCGCGGACGACATCGTCGCGATCGGACGCGTCTACCAGAACTACCTGCAGTGCATCGTGCGCGCGGACGCGGGGATCTCGCGGCTCGCCGACCTGGCGGGGCGCACGGTGTCGCTCGGCGCCCCGGGGTCGGGCGCTGCGGCGACGGCGAGACGGGTGCTCGACGCCTCCGGACTCGACCCGTCGACCGGTGCGGGACCCCGGACGGTGGAACGCACGTTCCGCGGTGCCGTCGACGATCTCGCCGCGGGACGGATCGACGCGTTCTTCTGGTCGGGCGGGGTGCCGACCCCGCAGATCGCCGCCCTCGCCGAGCAGGTCCCGGTCTCGGTGATCGACACGACCCCCGCTCTCGCGGCGCTCAGCGCGCGGTTCCCGGACGTGTACGCCGCCACGACGATCCCCTCCGGCGTCTACGGCGCCACCAGGGCCGTCCCCACGATCGGCGTCGCGAACCTCCTGCTCGCGCGCGCCGACCTCGCCGATTCGCTCGCTCGCGCCCTCGTCGACGCACTCATCGACGACGCCCCCGAGCTCGTTGCGCCCGATGCGCTCGGCATCCAATATCTGACGCCGGCGAGTCTCATCGACACCTCGCCGATCGCCCTGCACCCGGCCGCCGAGCTGCGGTACCGCGAGCGGTACGGCTGAGCACGCCTCAGTTCACGCAGGGCACCGACCCCGCGCGCATCGGCTGCTGCGAGTCGGTGTACACCGACGACGTCGGGGAAGGAGACGCCGCGGGAGCGCTCGTCGCGGGCGCATCGGTCGGGCCCGGCGTGGCATCCGTCCCGGGGTCCGTCGTCGCCGCGGGAGCCGGGTGGAGCAGGGCACCGACCTGAGCCGCGATGGCCTTCTGGTCGACGATGTTCACGCTCTCGCCGTCGACCGTGCCGAAGCGCTCGACCGGGAGCGTCTGGAACGTCACGTCTCCCCCGGCGAGGCGCTGGGCCGTCGAGGCGAGGCTGAGCAGGTCGAAGCCCTTGTCGACGGCCACGTACTGCTTCGCGGTGTCGAGCAGGTCCTGCAGGCGCCCGAAGTCGGTGAAGGTCTGCGCGTCGCGCAGCTTCAGCGCGAGCGACACCATGAACGCCTGCTGACGGCGCGTGCGGTCGAGGTCGGTGAGGAAGACGTCGTCGTACTTCGTGTCGCGACGCTGGCGGACGAACGCCATCGCCTGTGCGGCGTCGATCTGCTGCTCCCCCGCGACGAAGTCCGCTCCCGAGTAGGTGTCGGCGGTCGCGTGGTTGAGGCACACCGAGATCGGCTGGACGGCCTGTGCGACCCGGTAGAACGCCGCCATCGTCACCTCGACGAAGTGGTCGATCGGGACGCCGCCCAAGAATTGCGACACGGTCTGCATCTCTTCGGTGCGTGCGGCGTCGCGGGCCTGCTGATAGGCGTCGTCCTCCGAGACGCCCGCCGCGCGGAGCTCGTCGTTCTTCGCGGCGAAAGCCCGCCCGTACGCCTCTTTGATCTTGCCCTTCTTCGTCCCACCCGGAGCGCCCGCGTAGTCGACGTAGTCGTCGCGCGGGATCGACACGGCGACCGCTTGCCCGCCGCCGGCGGGGATGTGCACGTACATCAGCACGTTGGTGTTGTAGCCGCCCGCCGATGCGTCCTCGGCGTGGATCGCGTCGTAGATCTCCTGGGGGTACGGCTTGCCGTCCTCGTCGACCCGACTGTCCAGGCCCATGATGAGGATGTTCTGCTCGCCCTCGTCTTGGGCGACTCCCGGAGCGGCGGTGGGCAGCTCGGCATCGGAATGATGGATGCCGTTGGCCGCGCCGGCGAGATTTACCGCGACGAAGGCCACGGCGCCCACGACGGCCGTGGTGACGACGGCGGCGACGATGAGCAGGAGCCGACGCCGGTTGCGGCGGACGCGGTGCGAGGTCGGTGACACCGACCCAGCATGCGCTGTCGCGTCTATGAATCCGGCGTACGAACGAGAACGCCCCCTGCCGCGGGGGCAGAGGGCGTCGACGGCAGGATCGTCAGTCGGCGGCGTTCGCCGGGGTCGGCAGCTCGATCGGGACGACCGGGCAGTCCTTCCAGAGCCGCTCGAGGCCGTAGTAGACACGCTCTTCCTCGTGGAAGACGTGGACGACAAGGTCGCCGAAGTCGAGCAGGACCCAGCGGGACTCCTGTCGGCCCTCGCGACGCACGCGCTTGTGGCCGTGCTCGAGGAGCTTCTCTTCGACCTCGTCGGCGATCGCGGCGACGTTGCGCTCGTTGCGACCGGTGACGAGGAGGAAGATGTCGACGAGCGGGAGGGGTTCGGACACGTCGAGCGCGACGATGTCGTCGCCGCCCTTCGCGTCGGCGGCGAGAGCGGCGATCTGCGCCATCTCGCGACCGTTGTCGGTGGCTGTCATCGGAAGACTCCTGTCGTGAAGGCGAGGCCGAGGGTGACGGCCACCGCCAGGAAGAGAGCACCGGTCGTGATGATGAGCCCGATGAGGAGCTTGCTCCCCTTCTCGGGCGCCGGCGGGCGGATGATCTCGCCGGGCTGCTTGACGGTGCTGATCGCGGCACTCGCCGCGATCGGGGTGGGGGACGAGGCGGGCGGAAGCTCGCCGTCGAGGAGCACGGCGTCGGCGTCGCGGCCGTCGGTGGTGCCGGGAGCGTGACCGACCGAGCCCAGACCCTCGGGCAGCTCGAACGTGCCCGTGATCATGACCTCACCGGTCGCCGTGACGGGACCGACCAGAGGAACGCCGGCGGGGGTCTGCGACAGGATCAGCGCGTTCGGGGTCGACACGGCGCCGCTCGCTGCGGCGTTGCGCGAGATGAGCTGATCGAACGACGCGGGGAGCGAGACCTCGGGGTTTGCCCCGTCCAGCAGCTCGGAGCCGAGCGCGGGGTTGACGACCGAGGCGCCGGGTCCGGTCTCGTCCGACGAGATCGGGCTCTCGGCGGTGTCGGGGGCGGCGGGACGGAAGATGGCGGGCAGAGCGGACCCTTCTTCGGCCTGCGGTGCCGGAGCGGTGTTCTGGCGCGATATCGACGACTCGAGGTCGGAGCTGATGACGGGGACCGCGGCCGTGCGGATCTTCTCCTGCGCACGGACCTGTCGACGCGTGAGACCGGTGACACCGAAGTCGCCGTCGCCGAAGGACCCGTCGAACGCGTCGGGGCGCAGAGCGGGCGCGAAGGGTTCGTCGCGCTGCTCGACGGGCGCGGGCTCCTCGGACACGGCGGGCTCGTGCTCTGGCGTCGCGGGCTCGGCCTCGGCGTGGTCCGACGCGGCGTCCTCCTCGCCCGCGCTCTCGTCGGCGCCGCGCTCGGGCACGCGATCGACGATCGGCGCCTCGGCCGACTCGATCGGAGCGGCCGGGGTCTCGGCATCCGGAGTCTCGCCCTCGGGCTGCGGAACGATGATGGGCGTCGCGCCGGTCTGGCGGAGCTCGCGCAACTGACGGCGGGTCAGCGCGGGAGTCTCGGGGTTCTCGGGAGTGCTCATGCTGTGCTCCGGTAGAGGTGGTGCTTCGCGATGTACTGCACGACGCCGTCGGGCACGAGGTACCACACGGGGTGGCCTCGGCGCACACGGGCGCGGCAGTCTGTGGACGAGATCGACAGGGCGGGGATCTCCAACTGGCTCACGTTCTGGGATGGGAGCCCCTCGGTCGTGAGGACGTGACCCGGCCGGGACACCGCCACGAAGTGCGCCAGATCCCAGAGCTCCTGGTGGTTGCGCCAGCTGAGGATCTGCGCGACCGCGTCTGCGCCGGTGATGAAGAACAGCTCCGCACCGGGACGCTGCTCCTGCAGGTCGCGCAAGGTGTCGATCGTGTACGTGGGCCCCGCGCGATCGACGTCGACGCGGCTCACCGTGAACTGGGGATTGGATGCCGTGGCAATCACCGTCATCAGGTAGCGGTGCTCGCTCTCGGTGACGTCGTCCTTCTGCCACGGACGCCCCGTCGGCACGAAGACGACCTCATCGAGATCGAACGATTGGGCGACCTCGCTGGCGGCGACCAGGTGACCGTGATGGATGGGATCGAACGTCCCACCCATGACCCCGATGCGAGGGGCGCGCGTCACCGACATACGGTGGGCCTCAGTGGCCGTGCGCCTCGGGGGTGGGCGTCCCGTGCTTCTGGGTGTACGCCGCCGCCTTGTGCGCGTGACGGTTCGACACGTTGCGGTACGACAGCGTCACGAGGCTCAGGGCCACGAAGGTGAGGAACGCGACGGCGCCGTACCAGAAGGTCTGGGCCTGCACGTTGCCACCGTGGTGGGCGCCTTCTTCTGCGGCTTGGGCCAGAAGTGCGACGAAAGTCATCAGTGCTCCGATCAGAGGTCTGCGCGAGGCGCGCGTCTCATTTTAGGCGGTCAGGCGCGTACCTGGCCGTCGCCGCGCCCGAGCCACTTGGTGCTCGTCAGCTCGGCGAGGCCCATGGGTCCGCGGGCGTGAAGTTTCTGGGTGGAGATGCCGACCTCGGCCCCGAAGCCGAACTCGCCTCCGTCGGTGAAGCGCGTCGAGGCGTTCACCAGGACCACGGCGGAGTCGACCTCAGCGAGGAAACGATCGGCGGCCGCGGAATCGTCGGTGATGATCGACTCGGTGTGGTGGGTCGAGTAGCGACGGATGTGCGCGAGGGCGTCATCGAGGTCGTCCACCACGCGGACGGCGAGGTCGAGGGTGCCGTACTCGAGCGACCAGTCCTCGTCGGCGGCCGGCACGACCCGCGCATCGTGCGCGCGCGTGTCGGCGTCGCCGTGCACCGTGACTCCGGCGTCGACGAGGGATGCCAGGAGCTCGGGCAGCAACCGGTCGGCGGCGTCGCGGTGTACGAGCACGGTCTCGACGGCGTTGCAGACGCTCGGCCGCTGCGTCTTGGCGTTGAGGACGATGTCGCGGGCCCAGTCGTCGCGGGCCGTGGCGTCGAGGTAGACGTGGACCACCCCGGCGCCGGTCTCGATCACCGGCACGGTCGACTCGGTGACGACGGTCTCGATGAGACCGGCGCTGCCCCGCGGCACGAGCACGTCGACGAGCCCGCGCGCGTTCATCAGGGCCTTCGCCCCGTCTCGACCGAAGTCGTCGACGCTCTGGATGGCCTCGGGGCTCACCCCGTGTTGCGAGAGCGCGTCGCGCATGACCCGGACGAGCGTGGCATTGCTGCTCTGCGCCGCCGATCCCCCGCGCAGGACCACGGCGTTGCCGGAACGCAGGGCGAGCGAGGCGATGTCGACGGTCACGTTGGGTCGGGCCTCGTAGATCGACCCGACCACACCGAAGGGCACCGCGACCTTCTCGAGTTGCAGGCCGTTGGGCAGGGTCCGGCGGTCGAGCACGCGGCCGACCGGATCGGGAAGCTCCGCGACGTCGCGGACCGCCGCGGCGAGGGCGGCCACGCGCGTGTCGTCGAGACGCAGCCTGTCGAGGAGCGCTTCACCGATGGCATCGTGGCGCCCTCTGTCGAGATCCTCGGCGTTGGCCGCGACGATCCCCGACGAAGAGGTCTCGAGCGCGTCGGCGACGGCGTGCAGGAGCGCCGTCTTGCGCGCGGAATGGAGCAGACCGATCTCTCGCGCCGCGTCCTTGGCCAGACGCAGGCGCTCGTCGACGGAGGCGGCGATCACGGTCATGCGCTCAGTGTACCGGCGCGGGTCACGGCGCCCACGGGGCCGGTCGCCAGGGTGACAGGGTCGGGATTGGGAGCGAACCAGGTGCCGACAGCCTCGCCCGAGAGAGCGGATGCCACCAGGTCGGCGCTCGTGACGAGCACGCCCACCCCCGCGGTCGAGGCGAGCTTGGCCGCGGACGCCTTGGTCGCCGCTCCCCCGGTGCCGACGCCGTTGACCACTCCCGCGCCGAACTCGAACTGCGACAGGTCATCGCCCCACGCGACGTCGGTGATGGGTCGGGCGCCGGGCTCGCTGGGCGGGAGCGTGAAGAGCGTCTCGATGTCGCTGAGGAGCACGAGGACGTCGGCACCGATCAACTGGGCGACGAGGGCGGCCAGACGGTCGTTGTCGCCGAAACGGATCTCGTGGGTGGCGACGGTGTCGTTCTCGTTCACGATGGGCAGGATGCCGAGACCCAGCAGGCGTTCCATCGCGCGGCGCGCGTTGGAGCGGTGCGTGGCGTTCTCGAGGTCGCCCGCCGTCAGCAGCACCTGACCCGCGAGCAGACCGAAGCGGTCGAGTGAGGTCTGGTAGCGCCACATGAGGACGTTCTGACCGACCGCCGCCGCAGCCTGCTGCGTTGCGAGGTCGTTCGGACGGCCCTCGAGATCGAGCAAGGGCAGCGCGGTGGCGATGGCACCCGACGACACGAGCACGACCTCGGTGCCCGCGCCGTGCGCACGTGACAGGGCCTCCACGATCGTGTCGATGCGGTGAGCACCGTCGCCGCTGATCGACGACGAACCGACCTTCACCACGACGCGGGCCGCGCCGGGGATGTCGGCGCGCGTCGTCGCGGTCACCGCTCCTCGTCCTCGAACTCGAGCCGGGAGGAGTCGCCGTCGGGGGTGATGCCCGCGGCACGCGCCGCGCGGCGCTCGGCCTCGAGCTCGGCGCGGGCGTCGGCCTTGGCATCCATCCGCTCGTGGTACTGCTCGCGACGCTCCGACGAGGTGCGGCGCGGGTTCTGCACGAGACGCGGGTCGGTGCCGCGCGGCGCGGTCATGAGCTCGGCGGCCGAGGTGAGCGTGGGCTCCCAGTCGAAGACGATGCCGTCGCCGGGGCCGATGACGACGGTCGCACCCGCGACCGCCCCGGCGCGGAACAGCCCGTCCTCGACGCCGAGACGGGCGAGACGATCGGCGAGGTAGCCGACGGCCTCTTCGTTCTGGAAGTCGGTCTGCTGCACCCATTTGACGGGCTTGTCGCCGAGGATCCGGTAGACCGGCCCGTACGTGCCGCCCTCGACCTTGATGGTGAAGTCCTTCTCGGCGCCGCGGGGGCGGATGACGACGCGCTCGGGCGGCGTCTGATCGATCGTGGCGAGGCGGTGCTCCTCGACGATCTCACCGAGGGCGAAGGTGAGTTCGCGCAGGCCCGCGCGGCTGACGGTCGAGATCTCGAACACGCGGAAACCGCGGGCCTCGAGATCCGGACGCACGAAGTCGGCGAGCTCGTGCGCCTCGGGGACGTCGACCTTGTTCAGGGCGATGATCTGCGGGCGGTCGAGCAGCGGAACCTGGCCCTCGGGAACGGGGTAGGCCGCCAGCTCGGCGAGGATGATGTCGAGGTCGCTCAGCGGGTCGCGGCCGGGATCGAGAGTGGCGCAGTCGAGGACATGCACGAGAGCGGTGCACCGCTCGACGTGACGCAGGAACTCCAGGCCCAGGCCCTTGCCCTCGCTGGCTCCCTCGATGAGTCCGGGCACGTCGGCGATCGTGAAGCGCGCGTCGCCCGCCTGCACGACACCGAGGTTCGGGTGCAGCGTCGTGAACGGATAGTCGGCGATCTTGGGGCGCGCGGCAGAGACCGCGGCGATCAGACTCGACTTGCCGGCGGAAGGGAAACCGACCAGCGCCACGTCGGCGACGGTCTTCAGCTCGAGGACGATGTCGCCCTCGTATCCCGGGGTTCCGAGCAGGGCGAAACCGGGTGCCTTGCGCTTCGGAGACGACAGCGCCGCGTTGCCCAGGCCGCCCAGGCCGCCCGGAGCGGCAACGAAGCGCATCCCAGGGGTGAGCATGTCGACGAGCACGTTGCCGTCCACGTCCTTGACGACCGTGCCGAGCGGCACCGGAAGCTCCTGGTCCTCGCCGAGCGCACCGGAGCGGTGGTCGCCCATGCCGAACCCGCCGTTGCCCGCGGAGCGGTGCGGCGAGTGGTGGTACGACAGCAGGGTCGTGGTCTGCGGGTCGGCGACGAGCACGACGTCGCCGCCGCTACCTCCGTTGCCGCCGTCGGGACCGGCCAGCGGCTTGAACTTCTCACGGCGCACCGAGACGCAGCCGTTGCCGCCCTTTCCTGCACGCAGGTGCAGGGTCACGCGGTCGACGAAGGTGACCATGGCGGGTCCTTCCGGGTGTGGCCGGCGAAGCCGACTCGAAAAAAGAAGAGGGGGTGGGCAGCCGCCCACCCCCTCGTGCGCCGAAGCGCGGGAATTACTCCGCTGCTGCGGTGACGATGTTGACGACCTTGCGGCCGCCCTTCGCGCCGAACTGGACCGCACCGGGTGCCAGGGCGAACAGCGTGTCGTCGCCACCACGGCCGACGTTGGCGCCGGGGTGGAAGTGCGTGCCGCGCTGGCGGACGATGATCTCGCCGGCGAGGACGACCTGGCCGCCGAAACGCTTCACGCCGAGGCGCTGTGCGTTGGAATCACGACCGTTACGGGTGGAGCTTGCGCCCTTTTTGTGTGCCATCTCTGCGTCTCCTGGCTCTTACTTGATGCCGGTGATCTTGACGCGCGTGAGGTCCTGACGGTGGCCCTGGCGCTTCTTGTAGCCGGTCTTGTTCTTGAACTTCTGGATCACGATCTTCGGACCGCGCTCCTCGCCGAGCACCTCGGCCGTGACCGAGACCTTCGCGAGCTTGTCGGCGTCGGTCGTGACCGCGTCGCCGTCGACGAACAGGACGGCGGGCAGCTGGATGCTCTCGCCGATCTTCGCCTTCTGGCGGTCGAGCACGACGACCGTGCCGACCTGGACCTTCTCCTGGCGGCCGCCGGCGCGCACAACTGCGTAAACCACTTCACACCTGTTTTCGTTCGGGAGCGCGGAGCTCCGGTTGTCTGATGACGTCGGGAGGGTCTGACGACCCAAGTCTCGGTGCGATCCGGCGAGCAGAGCCCGCGGGGTCACGCTCCTGTCAGGAGTGGACGCGACGCACCAAGGGTCAAGTTTAGCTCACCCGGAGGCATCCGGCAAAAGCATTCGACCCGCGTGTCGACCGTAGGATCGCGGAATGGCAATCCTGATCGATGATCCCCAGTGGCCCGCGCACGGACGTTTGTGGGCTCACCTGGTCAGCGACAGCGATCTCGACGAACTGCACGACTTCGCCGCAGCGGCCGGAATCCCGCGCCGTGCGTTCGACCTCGACCATTATGACGTGCCCGACGAGCGCCACGCCGACCTCATCCGCGCGGGGGCGGAGTACGTCGGCGGCAAGGAGCTCGTGCGGCGCCTGCGCGCCTCGGGACTGCGGATCACCGCACGTGAGCGCCGCCCTCACCCCTGAGCGTCCGGCTCCACGGGCTTCATCCCTGACGACGGGAGCGAGTCCGCGGCATCCGTCCCCGTTCGCACACACGCGTGAGGGGCCGATCTCCGTCGCCGGGAGAGATGCTCGGCGACGGAGAACGACCCCTCACGCGGGATGAGCGGGGCTCAGGCCTCCGACGAAGGCTGAGCGTTCACCGGGGTGCCGGTGAGGGCCGCGGTGGTGACGCGACGACGCGAGCGTCCCTGGCCGGGCGCCTTGGGCTCGGGCAGAGCCTCGAGGACCGACTCGAGCAGGGCGTCCTTCTCGGTGCGGGGCGCCTTGGGCTCGCGCTTCTTGCGGGGGCGCTTCTCGCGAGCCGGGGCGGGCGCCTCGGACGCCGACTCGGTCTTCGCCTCGAGGACGGCCTCGACCGATGCCACGACCGCCGCCTCGACGAGGGCCGGGTCGTCGATGGTGGGCTTGACGGTCGACGCGGCGATCTGCGCGAGAGCGGACTTGACGCCCTCGGTGATGACGTGGGTGCCGCCGACCTGCGCCGCCGCTCCCCCGTTGCCGTTCGCCCCGCCGTTGCCCTGCGCGGCGCTAACGCCGTTGCCGCCACCGGTCGACGCGTTGCCGTTCGAGCCGCCGTTGCCGCCGCGTCCGCGACGGTTCGACGATCCGCCGTTCGCGTTGCCGCCACCGTTGCTCGACGAACCCGCGGGACGGTGCTTGACGACCGGGTCGTGGTGCACGATGACGCCGCGACCGGCGCAGACCTCGCACGCCTCGCTGAAGGTTTCGAGCAGGCCGAGACCGAGCTTCTTGCGGGTCATCTGCACGAGCCCCAGCGAGGTCACCTCGGCGACCTGGTGCTTCGTGCGGTCGCGGCTCAGGCACTCGATGAGGCGGCGCAGCACGAGGTCGCGGTTGGACTCGAGCACCATGTCGATGAAGTCGACGACGATGATGCCGCCGATGTCGCGCAGGCGCAGCTGGCGCACGATCTCTTCGGCCGCTTCGAGGTTGTTCTTGGTGACGGTCTCTTCGAGGTTTCCGCCCGAGCCGACGAACTTGCCGGTGTTGACGTCGACGACCGTCATGGCCTCGGTGCGGTCGATCACGAGCGAGCCGCCCGAGGGCAGCCAGACCTTGCGGTCGAGCGCCTTCTCGATCTGCTCGGTCACGCGGAACGCGTCGAACGGGTCCTGCTCGCCCTCGTACTTCTCGACCCGCTCGAGCAGGTCGGGGGCGACGCCCTGCAGGTACGACGAGATCGTCTGCAGCGCCTCGTCGCCCTGGATGAGCATGCGGGTGAAGTCCTCGTTGAAGACATCGCGCACGATTTTGACCAGCAGATCGGGCTCGGAGTGCAGCAGGGCGGGCGCCTGGATCGTCTTGACCTGGCTCGAGACGTGCTCCCACTGCGAGGTGAGGCGCTGCACGTCGAGGGTCAGCTGCTCTTCGGTGGCGCCCTCGGCGGCCGTGCGCACGATCACGCCCGACGACTCGGGGAGCACCTCCTTGAGGATCTTCTTCAGGCGCGCTCGCTCGGTGTCGGGGAGCTTGCGCGAGATGCCGTTCATCGTGCCGTTGGGCACGTAGACCAGGTAGCGGCCGGGCAGCGAGATCTGGCTCGTCAGACGCGCGCCCTTGTGGCCCACGGGGTCCTTCGTGACCTGCACGAGAACGCGGTCGCCCGACTTGAGGGCGAGCTCGATGCGACGCGGCTGGTTGTTGGTCTCCACGCCGTCCCAGTCGACCTCGCCGGAGTACAGCACGGCGTTGCGGCCGCGACCGATGTCGACGAACGCGGCCTCCATGCTGGGCAGCACGTTCTGCACGCGGCCGAGGTAGACATTGCCGATGAGCGAGGCGTCCTGGTTGCGGGCGACGTAGTGCTCCACGAGCACGTTGTCCTCGAGCACCGCGATCTGGATGCGACCGGCCTTGGAACGCACCACCATGACGCGGTCGACGGCCTCGCGGCGGGCGAGGAACTCGGCCTCGGTGACGACGGGGCGACGGCGCCCGGCCTCGCGACCGTCGCGGCGACGCTGCTTCTTCGCCTCGAGGCGCGTGGAACCCTTGATCCGCTGCGGCTCGGTGATGACCTCGACCGCGCGCTGACGCACGGGGGGCGCGGCGGGAGCCTCGGGGGCATCGTCACGGTTGTCGTTCGGTCCCCCGCGGCGGCGGTTGCGACGGCGGGCGTTCGCCGAGACGCGCTCGCTGGGGCCCTCGTCGTCGCGGTCATCGAAGTCATCGCGGATTACGACGGGCGGAAGCGCGGGCGCGTAGAAGTGCAGGGCCGTCGAGACGGCGGACACGAAGTTCTCGGGGAGCAGGCCGAGCGACACGGCGGTCGGACGGGCGGGCTTCTCGGGCTCGGCAGGGGTCTTGAGCTGAGCCGGAGTCTCGGGCTCGGCGGGATTGACCTCGGGCTGCTCCGTCGCCGCCTCGGCGGACGCGGACTCATCCGAAACGGAACCGGATGCCGGCACCTCGGCCTCCGCGATCGACTCGACCTTGTCCGCGGCCGGTGGGGACAGCTCCGACGCGTCCACCTCGGACGGGTCGTCCGTGGCGGCGGGGATGTCCTCCACGTCGAGCACCGCGGGCGCCTCGGTGTCGTCGGCGGCCGCGTCTTCGGCATCCTGGACCGCCGCCTCTTCTTCGTCGACCGCGGGGGTGGAGTCGGAGGTGGCGGTGTCCGGAGAGATCGGCGTCTCGTCGGTGGGGTTCTGTTCGTCTGTCACATCGGCCATGTCGGGGTACTCCCTGGCGGACGACACCGCGCGTCGTCCGACGAAATCTCATGCAGCGCCGCACCCGGCGGGGCCGCGAACTCACTCGGTCTGCAGCCGGCCTGCGGCTCGTGCTGCGAAGGGCGGTCATCGCCCGAAGTCTTCTGGGTGATGTTCCTGCGGCGCGGCCGCGGTCACATCAGCCTTCATTATCGCACGAACCGCCGAGAACGCCCACGACGGCGCGGTCACCTGCACTTATCCACAGAGACTTCCCGCACCAAGCGGGGGCTCGATACGGTCGAAGCTCTGGCGAAGGGGGCCACCATGACCTTGTCCGACGACTCACTCACCGCCTTGGAGCAGGCACGCGCACGTGTGCAAGCCCAGACGGCGAAAGCGAGAGCACTGTCGCACGATGCTGCTCGGATGGGCGATGACGTGCGGACGGTGACCGCAACGCGTAGCTCCCTAGGGCGCGAAGTGCGTGTATCGGCTGCTGCGGGCGGACGGGTCGATCGCATCGATGTCTCGTCGAGCGCGATGGACCTCGATGCGGCGACGCTCTCGCGCATCATCACGGAGACGGTTCGCGAGGCGCAGCGGGATGCGGCGGACGCCGCCGTCCGACGGATGTCGGAGAGCCTCGGCGCCGATTCCCCGCTCGTCGAGTCAACGCGGCGACGTGTCGACGAGGAGTACGCCGGGCCGACGAACGGGAGGGGCAACGCATGATCGATCACCTGGAGGTGACGCCAGCTCGACTCGCAAGCACCGCACAGAACGTCAAGGCCGCTGGTGCCCAGATCGATGCGCTCATCGAGGCGTTGACGCGCGAAGCGGCGATGCTCAGCACGCAGTGGAGCGGGGATGCCCAACAGGCCTACGCGTTGGCCCAGGGGCGGTTCGGGGTGAGCCTGGCCAGCCGCACCGCATTGCTGACGAAAATGTGCGGCGCATTGGACGACCTCGCGACCGCATACAGCGATGCCGACCTCGACGGGGCACGCGGGTTGGGGCTGACAGCGTGATACGTCGGGGGCGGATCGCTGCGATCGTCGGCCTGGCATTGGTCGCAAGCGTTGCGGCCGGGTGCAGCCAACTGCCGTCTCACGACGATTCGTACAAGACCGACATCCCCGCCGCACTGGAAGCGGCCAATCTCGGGATCTCCAATGCCTACGCCGACGTCAGCCTGGACGGGTTCACCGAGACGCTGACGATCGGCGGAACCGTCGACCTCCCGGCCGCCGAGGAGACGAAGGCATCACCGGAGTTCGTGCGCGACGTGATCAGTGTTGCACTCGACGGGCGCGTTCTGAACATGAAGTATGTCGATCTGGCCTTCCGAGACAGCGACAAAAAGAGGATCGACGTGAAGTCGGCCCTGACCAGTCTGGGCGCAGCGCCCAATTACGACGGCAGCAGCATCACCATGGACGAGGCCAGGACGATTTCCGAGGAGGCGGGACGATGACCGCAGCGAATCAACACATCGAGGTCGACGGTGGCGTCCTGAAGAAGCAGGCCGCGCTGGCTCGTGATGCATCCCGTGCCTTCAACTCGGCGGGGCACGACGTGCGAGCGGATCTACCCGAGGACGCTTTCGGTCTTCTGAACAGAGGCTTCGTCGTGCCCCTTGCGAACATGGTCGCCGCTCGAGCGCGGGAACTGCTGACGTCGGCGCAGGATCTGGCAGATCGAGTTGCCGACGGGGTGGACAACGCCTCGATGGTCTTCTCCACAGTGGAGCAGGACGCGGTGGACGCTTTCGCCCGGAGCGACGGATGACCGCGGCATCCGCTGTCAGTTCGGAACTCGCCAGTGGCAATTGGACGAGAGGCCTCCCGACCAGCGGCCCGGGCGGAGATGCCTGCGCTCAGATTCCAGGAGTCGTGGGCGTCGTCCTCCAGTACGTGCAACCTCTGCGCGAATGGTTCGACGAGTTGGTGGGGAACCCCTCTGCGACGGCTGCTGTAGCCGCGGCATGGGAAGACGCCTCGCGATCGCTGGTGAGCATTCCCGAAACTGTCCAGCACGCACGATCTTCACTCGGTGAACTTGATGGACGGACGGTGAGGGCGCTGCGGGAGCGCCACGAGGACCTCCACCAGGTCGCCCTCGACGCCGCCGAATGGACGGCCGCGACGGCAGCTGCGCTCCGCCTCGCGTCTCGGATCGTCGAGGCCACTCGGTCGTTTGTCTGCGACGCTCTCGTGCAACTCGCGCGCTTCGCTGACGAACTCTTTTCGTTCACCCTGAACCCGTTCGAGGTCGCCGAACGCGTCGAGGATTTCGCGCGTAGTGCGTACGACCTCATCGAAGCGACCGGCCGTCTCGTCACCGACCTTCTCGAGGCTCTCGCAGCCCTCGGGTCACTTCTTCAGAAGCTCTTGCCCATCATCGCCGAGGGACTCGACGCGCTCAGGCAGGTCATTTCGCAGATGCTCCCCTCGATGGCGTCTCTTTCCGGGGCACCGTTCGGTTACTTGGGCAGCGCTGTCGGTCTTGTTCTCGGCGGGGCGGCCCAGAACTTCCTGCAGAACTCGACGGACGTCGAAGAGCTCGACCCCGCGACACTGACCGGAGACCGACTCGAGGCATGGGAAAGGTCGCAGGAAGTCACGCGAATCTCTTCTCTAGCCGACCTGGTTTCGGTGAACGGTACGACGGACACGATGGGTGGCGCCGACCAGACGGTCGTTGATATCAAGAAGGTTGTGGGGCCCGACGGGGTGGAACGCTGGGTCGTCTCGCTGCCCTCCACGCAGGACTGGCAACTTGGTCCGGATGAGGGCGCACTCAACGATCGCGACTCCAATGTCGCGTTGATGATGGACAACCCGGCATTGCGGACGGCCTACGAGCGGGCCGTTCTCGAGGCGATGCGCGACGCAGGTATCCCTCCGGGAAGCGACGTGGTCCTTACGGGATTCAGCCAGGGAGGGATCATGGCCGCCAACCTCGCTTCTGATCGCACGTTCCCCTACAACACCGTCGGTGTCGTGACGAACGGGTCGCCCATCGACTCCTTCGACATCCCCGAGCACATTCCCGTTTATGCCTTCCAGCACCTCACAGACGTTGTGCCTAACCTCGACGGGAACACGTTCGACGAAACGCCGCCCAACGTGAACCGGGTGCTCATGCCCGGGCCCTTGAACCCGATCGACGCCCACAACAACAAGGCGTACACGAACTCCGTGACGGCGTGGGAGGCCCAATATGCCGCGGAGCACGGCGGGCCTCCTCCCAGTCTCGACCTGTTCACGGGTGAGGTCGTCGACCACAGTGTCTTCACGACACATGAGTGAACCTGCCCGAAGTGCCCCTGTGGCGGCCAGGTGAGAGAGTCGCGGCATGGGCGAAGCGGACACGCCCACGTGTGCACCCTCCGAAGACGAAGGCGTGAGGAGATCGGAGTCGGCGCAACGGTGACCACGTAAGCCGGCCTCTCGGCGCAGGTCGTAGACCACATCGTTCACCGCACTCACGAGCGAGCGCTCCTGGACCGTTGCTGCGCTCGGACGCGACATCGCCTGCCGGCCCCGCGACGGCGCGAGTCCATCGTCAGACGAACCAAGGTGGAGCGACCGCCTTCAAAGCGACCCCATAGGGCGTCGGTGAGAGAATCGCGGCATGAGTGAAACCGTCACCCCCCGCCGTCCGGTCGTGGTCGCGATCTGGCTGATCTTCGCGGGGGTCGTGGGCTGGTGGGCGGCGTTCTCCCTCACCATGGAGCGCTTCCACCAGCTCGAGAACCCGGGCAGCGCGGCATCCTGTGACTTCAGCGTGCTGGTCCAGTGCTCGACGAATCTGCAATCGTCGCAGGGCAGCGTGTTCGGCTTCCCCAACCCGATCATCGGGCTCGCCGCGTGGATCGCGCCGATCGTCGTCGGAATGGCGCTGCTGGCCGGCGCGCGGTTCGCGCGGTGGTTCTGGGCGCTGTTCTGGGTCGGTTTCGCCTTCGCGCTGACCTTCGTCATCTGGCTCATCTCGCAGAGCCTCTTCGTCCTGTCGACGCTGTGCCCCTGGTGCATGGTGACGTGGTCTGTCGTGATCCCGTCGTTCTTCGTCGTGACGCTGCACGTGCTGCGCGAGGGCGTGATCCCTCGAGAGCGGGTCCGCGAGATCGCCGACCGGCTCATGGCATGGGTGCCCCTCATGACGATCCTGGCGTTCGCAGTGGTCGCAGTGATCGCGCAGGTGCGGCTGAACGTTCTCGCCCAGCTCTGACCTGGTGGGCGCGGCCCCTCGTGTCCTCGCGTCGAGGGATGGATGCCGTGAACCCACTGATGCCCGCCCCGTACGACCTCGTCTGGTCGGCGGTCGCGCTCGTGGCATTCGGTTTTGCCGTGTCGGCCATCGGGAGCCTCTCCCGGCGCGCGAGACACCTCCCGTCGACGGTCGTGCTCATGTGGGCGCTCGTGATCTCGGTGGTCCCCGTACTCGGACCGGTGTCATGGTTGGCGGCGGGACGCCGGGCACGCGTCTCGCGCTCCTGACGGACCTGCCCCGCGGGGGCCCGTTGCTCTGACCGGCTCGGCGACCTCGCGGTGCTCAGCCACCTCGCCCTCGAACGACGAAGGCCGCCACCCTCACGGGGCGGCGGCCTTCATGGCATCCGGGATCAGGCGAACCAGATCGCGAGCTCGCGCTCAGCGGACTCGACGCTGTCGGATCCGTGGACGAGGTTCTGCTGCACCTTGAGGCCCCAGTCGCGGCCGAAGTCGCCGCGGATCGTGCCGGGGGCGGCGGTGGTGGGATCGGTCGTGCCCGCGAGCGAGCGGAAGCCCTCGATGACGCGGTTGCCGGCGAGGCGGATCGCGACGGAGGGGCCCGACATCATGAACTCGAGCAGCGGCTCGTAGAACGGCTTTCCCTCGTGCTCGGCGTAGTGCTGGGCGAGGGTCTCGCGGTCGGGCTCGACGAGGCGGATGTCGACGAGGGCGTAGCCCTTCGCCTCGATACGGGCCAGGATGGCGCCGGTCAGGCCGCGGGCGACGCCGTCGGGCTTGACCAGGACGAGGGTCTCTTCGGTAGCCATGGGTCATTCTCCGTTCGAGAGGTCGGGGGAAGCGGCGCGTCGTGCGTTCTGCCGATCGAGCGCCGCTCCCTTGATCGTCGCATACGCCCACATGCCACCGAAAATGACGGCGACCACGGCGAGGGCCGGAACGAGCAGACCGCCGAGCAGCAGGATCACCTGCAGAGCCCACCCGGCGAACAACGCCCACCGGTGCCGGAGCGATCCCGACACCGCCACCATCGCGATCGCCATGACGACACCGCCGACGATCCCCCACCACGGCTCGATGCCCGCGGGGAGCACCTTGAGGCCGTAGACGACGAGACCGCCGAGGAACACGATGATCGACTCGAAGCCGAGGACGACGGCACCGAGCGACTCCTGCGCACCGCGCTGACGACGAACGCGGGGAGCACGGGGTTCGCGCGGGCTCACGCCTGCCACCCCGACTTCCAGTCCTCGAGCTCCGACAAGCGCAGGGCCTCACCGGCGAGGACGACGGATCCGGCGATGACCACCGCACGGCGGTCGGACTCCGCGGCCCACGCGCGCGCCGCGTCGGCGGCGTCTTCAAGGGTCGGGTGCACCGTCACGGGAAGGTCGGCGGCCTCGGCCACGTCGGCGATCACGTCGGGGTCGGTCGCGCGGTCGCTGTCGGGCGCCGTCGCGAACACCCGGGCCACGGCGGGCACGAGCGCCGACATGATGCCGACGGCGTCTTTCCCGTCGAGGATGCCGACCACCGCGCCCCACTCGTCGATGTCGAACGACTCGTCGAGGGCGGCGACCAGGGCCCGCGCGCCGTGCGGGTTGTGCGCCGCATCGACGAACACCGTCGGCGCGGTGCCGACGAGCTGCAGGCGGCCGGGAGAAGTCGCGTTGCCGAGGCCGTCGGCCACGACGTCGGCGGCGAGGGGCTGCGTGCCGCCGCCGATGAGCGACTCGACCGCCGCGACGGCCAGGGCCGCGTTGGAACCCTGGTGCGCGCCGTACATCGGCAGGTAGACCTCGCGGTACGTGCCCGCGACTCCGCGGATGTCGAGCTGCTGCCCGCCGACGGCGAGGGTCTGGCCCTCGAGGGCGAAGCCGTCCGGGGCCACCGCGACCGTCGCTCCCTCTTTCTCGGCGCGAGCGCGGATCGCGCGCAGGGCCTCGTCGGGCTGGGCGGCCGAGACGACGGCGGCGCCCGGCTTGATGATGCCTGACTTCACCGTCGCGATCTCGGCGATCGTCGACCCCAGGCGGTCGGTGTGATCGATGTCGATCGGCGCGAAGACCGCGACGTCTCCGTCGGCGGTGTTGGTGGAGTCCCACTCCCCGCCCATGCCGACCTCGAGCACGAGCACGTCGATCGGCGCGTCGGCCGCGACGACGAACGCGAGCACCGTGAGCAGCTCGAAGAACGTCAGCGGGGCGTCTCCGGCGGCCTCGAGCTCGCCGTCGACCATGCCGACGAACGGCTGGATCTCGTCCCACGCGTCGGCGATCGCGGCGTCGGCCACGGGCTCTCCGTCGATGAGGATCCGCTCGGTGAAGCGCTCGAGGTGGGGGCTGGTGAACAGGCCCGTGCGAAGGCCCATCGCGCGCAGCAGACTCTCGATCATGCGGCTGGTCGACGTCTTGCCGTTCGTGCCGGTCACGTGGATGACGCGGTACATGCGCTGCGGGTCGGCGAGCAGCTCGAGCACGCGGCGCGTGCGCTCGACGCGCGGCTGCACCCACTGCTCGCCCTGTCGTTCGAGCAGCGCCGCGTAGACGGCATCCGCCCTGGTGCGATCGCTCATGCGGGGGCTCCGATCCGGGCGACGGCCACCGTGACGGCGCCGACGTTCGCGTAGGTCTTGGCGGTGAGGACGTTCTCGAACTCGGGCTCGCCCACGTCCCCGCGCTCGATGAGCCGTTCGGTACGGCTGGCCAGCACGACGCCTTCGGCGAGGGTTTCGGATGCCACTCCCGCGACATCGAACGCCTGGGCCACGGCGGCCGCGTCCCCGGCGTCGTCGAACGTGAGGGTGAGGGCGATCCGGTCGCTCACGTCGAAGCCGGCGGCCTTGCGGGTGTCCTGGATGCCGCGGATCATGTCGCGCGCCAGGCCCTCGGCCTCGAGCTCGGGGGTGGTGACGGTGTCGAGGAGGAGGAAGCCGTCGGCGGCGTTCAGGAGGGCCACCGCTTCTCCCTCCGCGAGGCGCGAGGCATCGGTCTCGAGGGCGCCCTCGGTGGGGCCGAGGACGACTTCGCCGTCCGGCGTCTGGACGACGATGCCGCGGTCGGTCTCCGCCCAGTTGCCGGCCTTCGCGGCCTGGATGACCTGCTGCACGCGCTTGCCCAAACGCGGTCCCGCGGCACGAGCATTCACCACGAGGCGCTGCGCGAGACCGAACTCGTCGAACGACTGCAGGTTCAGCTCCACGAGCTTCACGTCCTTGACGTTGAGTTCCTCGCGCACGAGGTCCTCGAACTGGGCCAGGCCCGCGGCATCCGGAGTCACCACCGTCAGACGCGGCAGCGGCAGGCGCACGCGCTTGCCCTCGCGCTTGCGCAGCGCGTTGGCAACGCTCGAGACCTCGCGCACGGTGTCCATCGCGGTGCGGATGTCTTCGGCGGCGGGAAACGCCGCGGCGTCGGGCCAGTCGGTCAGGTGGACGCTGCGCCCGCCTGTCAGGCCCTGCCACACGCGCTCGGTGACCAGCGGCAGCAGGGGGGCCGCGACGCGGGTCAGCGTCTCGAGCACGGTGTAGAGCGTGTCGAAGGCCTCGCGGCTGCGCGGGTCGTCGGTGACGCCCACCCAGAAGCGGTCGCGGGAGCGGCGGATGTACCAGTTGGTCAGCACCTCGGCGAAGTCGCGCAGACGCTCGGCCGCCGTTGTGGAGTCAAGCCCCTCGAGGTCGGCCGCGACGTTCGTCACGAGGTCGCCGGTGAGCGCCAGGATGTAGCGGTCGAGCACGTCGGTGGAGTCGGTGCGCCACTCGGCTTCGTACCCGCCTGCGCCCGAGGCATTCGCGTAGGTCGCGAAGAAGTACCACGCGTTCCACAGCGGCAGCAGGAACTCGCGCACGCCCGAACGGATGCCCTCCTCGGTCACGACGAGGTTGCCCCCGCGCAGCACCGAACTCGACATGAGGAACCAGCGCATGGCATCCGAGCCGTCGCGATCGAACACCTCACGCACGTCGGGGTAGTTGCGCAGCGACTTTGACATCTTCTGTCCGTCGTTGCCGAGGACGATGCCGTGGCACGAGACCCCGGTGAAGGCCGGGCGGTCGAACAGCGCGGTCGAGAGCACGTGCATCACATAGAACCAGCCGCGGGTCTGCCCGATGTACTCGACGATGAAGTCGGCGGGGGCGTGCTCGTCGAACCACTCGTGGTTCTCGAACGGGTAGTGCACCTGCGCGAACGGCATCGATCCGGAGTCGAACCACACGTCGAGCACGTCTTCGATGCGACGCATCGTCGACGCGCCGGTCGGGTCGTCGGGGTTCGGACGCGTGAGGTCGTCGATGTAGGGACGGTGCAGGTCGACCTCGCCGTCGGCGTTCACCGGCAGGCGGCCGAAGTCGGCCTCCATGTCGGCGAGCGAGCCGTACACGTCGACGCGCGGGTAGTCGGGGTTGTCGCTCTTCCACACCGGGATCGGCGAACCCCAGTAGCGGTTGCGGCTGATCGACCAGTCGCGCGCGCCCTCGAGCCACTTGCCGAACTGGCCCTCCTTGACGTTCTCAGGCACCCAGGTGATCTGCTGGTTGTTCGCCAGCAGGTCGTCCTTGATATCGGTCACGCGCACGAACCAGCTCGACACGGCCTTGTAGATGAGGGGGTTCCGGCAGCGCCAGCAGTGCGGGTACGAGTGCTCGTACGAGGCTTCGCGCAGCAGTCGGCCGTCCTGCTTGAGCAGGCGGATGAGGGGGCGGTTGGCCTCCATCCACAGCTCGCCGGCGACGTCGGTGACCGCGGAGAGGAAGCGGCCGCTGTCGTCGAGCGAGATGATCGTCGGCAGGCCCGCGGCATCCGCCAGGCGCTTGTCGTCCTCACCGTAGGCGGGAGCCTGGTGCACGATGCCCGTGCCGTCGCTGACGGTGACGTAGTCGTCGACGAGGATCTTCCAGGCGTCCTGCGTGCCCCAGACGGAGGCGTCGGCGTAGTAGTCGAAGAGGCGGTCGTACGACACGCCCTCAAGCTCGGAGCCCAGGATCGTGGACTGGACGGCCTCGCGGGCGGCATCCGCGCTCTCGTACCCGAGGTCTCTGGCGTATCCGGGCAGCAGGTCCTCCGCCAGTAGGTAGCGGTGGGCGACGGCCTCGAAGGCCTCGTCGGGCGTGCCGTCGGGAGCGCGGTGCACGTCGGCGGCGCCGTTCGGTCCGCCCTCGATCACGGCATAGCGGATGCCGGGACCCACGGCCAGCGCGAGGTTCGTCGGGAGCGTCCACGGCGTCGTCGTCCACGCGAGCGCGCGGACGCCGGTGAGACCCAGCGCCTCGGCCTTGGCCCCGACCAGCGGGAAGGTCACGGTGACCGAGGGGTCCTGACGCATCTTGTAGACGTCGTCGTCCATGCGCAGTTCGTGCGTGGACAGGGGCGTCTCGTCGCGCCAGCAGTACGGCAGCACGCGGTAGCCCTCGTAGGCGAGGCCCTTGTCGTGGAGCGTCTTGAACGCCCACAGCACGCTCTCCATGTAGGTCGTGTCCAGCGTCTTGTAGCCGCGCTCGAAGTCGACCCAGCGGGCCTGACGCGTGACGTAGTCCTGCCAGTCGCGCGTGTACTCGAGCACCGACTCGCGGGCCTTGGCGTTGAAGGTCGCCACGCCCATCGCCTCGATCTCGTCCTTCTCGGTGATGCCGAGCTGCTTCATCGCCTCGAGCTCGGCGGGCAGGCCGTGCGTGTCCCACCCGAAGACGCGGTCGACCTTCTTGCCGCGCATCGTCTGGAAGCGCGGGAAGACGTCCTTCGCGTACCCGGTGAGAAGGTGCCCATAGTGCGGAAGGCCGTTGGCGAAGGGCGGGCCGTCGTAGAAGACCCACTCCTCGGCGCCCTCGCGGTTCGCGATCGAGGCGCGGAAGGTGTCGTCGTGCGCCCAGAAGTCGAGCGTGTCGTTCTCGATCGACGGGAAGCGGGGGCTCGGAACGACGGATGCCGCGTCGGCAGCCGGGCCGAAGGATGAGGGGCGTGGGTAGGTCATGTCTCTCCGCAGGTTGGGATCCACCTGCGGGGACGATCCGTGCGGACCGCGGTACCACCCCGCCTTGCGCCGCCCCCGTTCGGGACCGGTGCCACTCTCACTGCGGCTGTGACGGGCCTGCCCCGCGCGGTTCTACTCCGGGCCTGGACCCGTTTCTTCCGCGTGCTCCCCGGTGATGGCCGGATCGGTGCGTGTACGTCCAGTCTACGCGAGCCGCGCGCGGCGCGCAGCGGGGTGTGCGCGGCCGTCGAGCGTCCGAGAAACACGGACGCAGGGGCGGACTCGTCCGGGTGTCGTGGACACTCGGCGCAGGCAGAGGCCGGACACGACCCCCGGCTCACGCGCCGGGCGCGCCCAGACCGGCCGCGGCCAGCAGTTCCCGAGTGAACGGATGCCGCGGGGCGGCGAACACGCACGACACGGTGCCCGAGTCGACGACGCGCCCGTCCTTCATCACGATCACGTCATCGGCGATACCGGCGACCACGTCGAGGTCGTGCGTGACGAACACCATCGCGAGGTCGCGTTCGGCCTGCAGGGCGCGCAGGCGGTCGAGGATCCGCGCGCGCACCGACGCGTCGAGCGCCGACACCGGCTCGTCGAGCACGAGAAGCTCCGGCGTCACGGCGAGGGCGCGGGCGATCGCGACGCGCTGGCGCTGTCCCCCCGACAGCTGCGCGGGTCGGCGCCGGACGAACGCGGGCGAGAGGCCCACCTCTTCGAGCAGGGCGGCGACGGCAGTGCGACGCTCGGAGCGCGGAACTCCTCCGGCGGCTACGGCCTCGGTGAGCGTGCGGCCCACCGTCCAGCGGGGGTCGAGGGCGCCCCACGGGTTCTGCTGCACGAGCTGCACGCGGGTGCGCGCGGCGCCGCGGGCGACCCCGGAGGACCAGGGTCGTCCCGCGAACGTCATGGTCCCGGCATCGGGGTCCGCCACTCCGACGATCAGGCGCGCGAGGGTGGTCTTGCCCGACCCCGACTCCCCCACGACCGCGAGGGTCAGACCGCGGCGCACCTCGATCGACACGTCGTCGACAGCGGCCCGGTCGCCGAAACGTTTGATCAGCGCGTCGGCGGTGAAGATCGGGGCGTCGGTGCGCGGTGCCCGGCGGAGCGGCTCGTGCGAGACCGCCTCGACGAGCGCGCGCGTGTGGGGATCACGTGGCGACGCCAGCACCTCGGCGGTCGGCCCGGTCTCGACGACGCGTCCCTCGTGCATCACGACGACGCGATCCGCCACACGTGCGACCGCCCCGAGGTCGTGGCTGATGAAGACCACGGCCACACCGTCATCGGCGATGCGGCGCAGCAGATCGAGCACGCGGGCCTGCACGGTGGCATCCAGCGCGGTGGTGGGCTCGTCGGCGACCAGTACGGCGGGGTTCGCGGCCAGCGCCGAGGCGATCAGAGCGCGCTGCCGCAGACCGCCGGACAGCTCGTGGGGGTACTGCCGCGCTCGCGCGTCGGGCTCCGGTAGCGAGACGCGCTCGAGGCTGTCGCGCACGCGCGCGGCGAGCGCCGCTCCGCGCACCTCGGGCTCGTGGATGCGCACGGGCTCGGCCACTTCGGCGCCGATGCGTCGCAGCGGGTCGAGCGAGACGAGGGCGTCCTGGGAGACCAGGGCGATCCGGTCGCCGCGCAGCCCGCGCCACTGCCGCTCACCGAACGAGCGAGCGTCGACGCCGTCGATCTCGAGCTCGTCGGTGCGCGCCGTGAGGCCCGCGGGCACGAGCCCAAGCAGGGCACGGGCGCTGACCGACTTGCCGGTGCCCGACTCCCCCACGATCGCCACGCATTCGCCCGGGGCGACGTCGAGGTCGAGTCCGCGCACGATCGCACCGGTCGGGCCGTCGATGCGCAGGCCGCGCAGCCGCAATCCGCTCATGCGTCGCGCTCCTCGGCTCGAGCCCGCAGGATGCGGCCGATCACACTGACGCTCACGACGGTCGCGGTGATCGCGAGCCCGGGGAACACGGCGACCCACGGCGCCTGCAGCAGCAGGTTGCGTCCGGCCGAGAGCATGAGGCCCCATTCGGCGGTGGGCTCGGTCGGGCCGAGGCCGAGGAAGCTGAGCCCGGCCGCCGCGAGGATCGAGGTGCCGATGCCGATCGTGGCCAGCACGCTCACCGCGCCCAGCACGCCGGGGAGAACGTGCCGAACGTGCACCACCACGGTCGGCACCCCGATGATTCGCGCTGCCTCCACGTGCTCGGCGGCGGCAAGGGTTCGGGTCTGTGCCCGCGCGAGGCGGATGTACACGGGTACCGCGGCGATGGTCACCGCGACCGCGACGTTCACCGGGCCGGGGCCGAGTACCGCGACGACCAGTAGGGCGACCAGGAACTCGGGAAACGCCAGCAGCACGTCGACGATGCGCATGGCCGCGGCATCCGCCCATCTGGGCGCGACGGCCGACAGCGAACCGGCGATCACCCCGACGACCAGGGCGAGTCCGGTGGCGAGCAGGCCGATGCCGACCGACCGCCCGGCGCCGTAGACCACGCGGGAGTACACGTCGCGGCCGCTCTGATCGGTGCCGAACCAGTGCGCCGCGCTCGGCGGCTGCAGGGTCGCGCGCACGTCGGTCAGCAGCGGGTCGTGCGTGGCGAGCAGCCCCGGGGCGACCGCGCCCACGGCGATGACGGCGAGCACGGCACCGGCGATCCCGAGCGCCACGGCCTGGCCGCGGCGCTTCACGAGGGCACCGCCGCTCGAGCGGCCAGCGCCGGGGCTGCGGTCCGCAGCCGCGGGTCGATCAGGGGCACCACGAGGTCGACCACGGTGTTCACCACCACGAAGACGAGCGCGCTCAGCAGGATCACGCCGGTGATCACCGGCAGGTCGCGGTCCGTGATCGCGGTCAGCGTCACGCGCCCGATGCCGGGGCGGGCGAACACGGTTTCGACAAGCACGGCACCGCCGAGCAACGACCCGACGAGGTAGGCGGCGAGCGTCACTCCCCCGACGCCCGCGTGGCGCAGCGTGTGGTGCACGCTCTCGCGAAGGGGCGTCGCGCCGCGGGCGCGCACGGTGGTGAGGAACGGCTCGCGCTCGGCCGCCTCGACCCCGTCGCGCAGCACCTGCGACAGCAGCGCCGCGACCGGCAGAGCGAGGGTCACCGCGGGCAGCACAATGGCGGCGGCATCCCGCGCCCCCGATACCGGGAACCACCCCAGCTGGAACGAGAACACGCTCAACAGCAGCAGCCCCGTCCAGAACACCGGCGATGAGAGCACGACGAGTTCGATTCCGGATGCCACGGCCCGACCGGTCCGCCCGCGCACGAGCAGCGACGAGGCGAGGGCCACCACGACGGCGATGACCAGCGCGAGCGCCGAGAGCTGCAGGGTCGGGGCGAGCTGGCGCCCGATGACCTCGACGACCGGCTGACGCAGCTGATACGACTCGCCGAGGTCGCCGCGCACGAGTCGGCCGAGGAACGTCGCGTACTGCTCGAGCACGGGCCGGTCGAGCCCCAGGTCGCTGCGGATGCCCGCCTTGACCGCCTCGCTCACCTGCGCCTGCGGTCCGAGCAGCACGTCGACCGGGTCGCCCGGGATGATCCGGAACGCCACGAACGCCAGCGTCGCCGCTCCCCACAGCACCAGGAAGACGGATGCCACGATCCCGCCGAGGCGCCTCAGCAGGGCGCGCGAGCGAGAACGTGGCATCCGATCAGTCTGTCCGATACCCGGCGGCTCAGCCGACCGAGGCGGTCGCGAACAGCGGGCGGCCGTACAGGTCGAACGTCAGGCCCGAGACCTTCGGGGTCACGGCGCTGATGAGGGCCGGGCTGTAGAGCGGCACGATTGCCGCCTGCTGGGCGTTCCACTGCTGCACCTGGGCGTAGATCGCGTTGCGCGCGGCGGGGTCGGTCGTCGAGGCGCCCTGCTCGAGCAGCGCGTCGAGCGCGGGGTCGCTCACCTGCGAGGCGTTCTGGAACCCGTCGGTGGCGAGGTGGCTGCGCAGCAGATCGGCGTCGACGCCCGAGAAGCCCCAGTCCGTGACGTCGTAGGTCTTCGGTCCGTACTGCTCGTTGTAGGCGCCCGGCTCGAGCAACTCGCGCTGCAGGTCGAAGCCCACGGCCTTCAGGTCGCTCTGCACGGCGTTGGCGAGCGCGGCGCGGTCGTCGGGAACCGGAGTCCACGCGATCCAGCGCGCGGTGAGACGCTGACCGTTCTTGGTCCGGATGCCGTCGGCATCCCGTCCCGTCCAGCCGGCCTCGTCGAGGAGGGCGTTGGCCTGAGCCTGGTCGAAGGGCCACGAGTTCTCGAGGCTCGCGTCGTAGCCGGGGGTCGTCGCGCCGAGGACGCTCCAAGCGCGGGGGTACTGACCGAAGAAGATCTCGTTCACCGCGGCGTCGACGTCGATCGCGCGCGTGAAGGCCTGACGCACCTTCTGGTCGGCGAACACGCCGTACTTCTCGTTGAGGAACAGCGAGTACGGCAGTCCCGGGTAAGCGATCGACTTCACGGTGTCGTCAGCGGGAACCTGCTCGACGAGGTTCGGCGGCAGGTTGGTGACCACGTCGGCCTGGCCGCTCGACAGCGCGCCCACGCGCACCGACACCTCGGGCAGGATGTCGACGCGCAGCGTCTTGAAGCTCGGCTTACCGCCGCCGTCGGGACCCCAGGTGTAGTCGTCGTTGCGGGTGTACACGATGTCCTGGTCGGGCGTGTACTCGGTCAGCTCGAACGGGCCGGTGCCGACGGTCACGTCGGGGCCGCCGGCCTTCAGCTGGTCGGCCTTGGTCTCGAGCACCTTCGGCGAGTAGAAGCCGAGAAGCGCGGTGCTGGCGGCCTGCAGGAACGGAGCGTAGGGCTGCGTGAAGCGCACGCGCACGGTGTGCTCGTCGACCACGTCGGTGCCGGCGTACAGCTCGCCGCCGAGCATGCTGGCGGCCTGCGCCGACGCGGTGTCGGGGTTCACGATGCGGTCGAAGTTCGCCTTGACCGCGGCCGCGTCGAAGGGCGTGCCGTCGTGGAAGGTCACGTCGGTGCGCAGACGGAAGAGGTAGCTCGCGCCGCCGTCCTCGACGTCCCACGACTCGGCGAGCCACGGCGAGAACGTGCCGTCGGCCTCCTGGAACACGAGCGAGTCGAGCACAGCGCGCTGCACCATCGCCGACACGTCGAGCTGGCTGGTCTGCGGATCCATGTGCCCGGCCGAGAGGTTCGCTCCCTCGATCGCCCAGACGACCTCGCCGTCGCCCTGCGCGGCAGGGTCCGACCCGGCGCAGGAGGAGAGCGAGAGGGCGGCGACGGCCGCGACGGCGACAGCCGACAGCACGCGGCGCGAAAGCGAAGAAGGCATGGAGAAACCTCGGAATCTCTGGTGGGAAGGCTTTCAGCTTACCGGGGTTCCTGGACCGGGTGCGGAAAGTCGGCGGTCGGGCGCGTGCTGAGAGCGAACGGGTGCAGGCCCACGCCGAAGCCGGTTGAGACGTCTCACCCCCAATGGACCTCGAAGAGCGCGCTACGACGCGCGCTCACGCGAGACCCCCGGTATCGTGGACGCAGAACCCATCAGGCACGCTCACACAGTGCCGCCCATATCGCTCGAGGAGTACCCCCATGGCCACCATTCCCGACAAGCCCGCCCTGGAAGGCCTCGAGCAGAAGTGGGACGCCGCGTGGCGTGAACGCGGCACGTACGTCTTCGACCGCCTGCGCGCAGCCGAGCTCGGCCGCCAGGGCGTGTACTCCGTCGACACCCCACCGCCGACGGCATCCGGAAGCCTCCACATCGGCCACGTGTTCTCGTTCACGCACACCGACGTGAAGGTGCGCTTCGAGCGCATGCGCGGCAAGACCGTGTTCTACCCCATGGGCTGGGACGACAACGGCCTGCCGACCGAGCGCCGCGTGCAGAACTACTACGGCGTGCGCTGCGACCCCTCGCTCCCCTACGACGCCGATTTCACCCCGCCGTTCGCGGGCGGTGACAACAAGAGCAGCAAGGCCGCCGACCAGGTGCCCATCAGCCGCCGCAACTTCATCGAACTGTGCGAGCAACTCACCGTCGAAGACGAGAAGCAGTTCGAAGACCTCTTCCGCGAGTTGGGCCTCAGCGTCGACTGGACCCAGACGTACCGCACGATCTCCGACGACTCGATCCGCACGAGTCAGCTGGCGTTCCTGCGCAACGTCGAGCGCGGTGAGGCGTACCAGTCGATGGCGCCGACGCTGTGGGACGTGGACTTCCGCTCCGCGATCGCCCAGGCCGAGCTCGAAGACCGCGACCAGCCCGCCGCCTACCACCGCGTCGGCTTCGCGAAGACCGACGGCTCGGGCGACGTGTTCATTGAGACCACCCGCCCCGAGCTGCTGCCGGCCTGCGTGGCGCTGGTGGCCAATCCCGACGACGAGCGGTACCAGCCGCTCTTCGGAACGACCGTGCGCACCCCCCTGTTCGACGTCGAGGTGCCGGTGCTCGCGCACCCCCTCGCGCAGAAGGACAAGGGATCGGGCATCGCCATGATCTGCACCTTCGGCGACGTGACCGACATCATCTGGTGGCGCGAGCTCGACCTGCCCAACCGCACCATCATCGGCAAGGACGGCCGCATCGTGGCCGAGGCCCCCGATGTGCTCGTGACGGATGCCGCGAAGGCGGCCTACGACGAGCTCGCGGGCAAGACCGTGTTCAGCGCCAAGAAGCGCATCGTCGAGCTCCTGCAGGAGTCCGGCGCCATGGAGGGCGCCCCCAAGCCCTTCACCCACCCCGTGAAGTTCTTCGAGAAGGGAGACCGTCCGCTCGAGATCGTGTCGACGCGCCAGTGGTACATCCGGAACGGTGCTCGGGATGCCGAGCTGCGCGAGCGCCTCATCTCGCTCGGTCGCGAGATGTCGTGGCATCCCGACTTCATGCGCGTGCGCTTCGAGAACTGGACCAGCGGCCTCACCGGCGACTGGCTCGTGTCGCGGCAGCGCTTCTTCGGCGTGCCGATCCCGGTCTGGTACGGCCTCGACGACAGCGGAGAGCGCGACTACTCGCGCGTGTTGACGCCCGACGTCGCGTCGCTGCCGGTCGACCCGACGGTGGACGTGCCCCCGGGCTACACCGAAGATCAGCGGGGCGTGGCGGGCGGCTTCGACGCCGAGCGCGACATCCTCGACACGTGGGCGACCTCGTCGCTCACCCCGCAGCTGGCCGGTGGCTGGCAGCGCGACGAGGAGCTGTGGAACCTCGTGGCCCCGTTCGACCTGCGCCCGCAGGGTCAGGACATCATCCGCACGTGGCTCTTCTCGACCATGCTGCGCAGTGCGCTCGAAGACGACCGCAGCCCCTGGACGGATGCCGCGATCTCGGGCTTCATCGTCGACCCCGACCGCAAGAAGATGTCGAAGTCGAAGGGCAACGTCGTCACGCCCGCCGACATCCTCCAGCAGCACGGTTCCGACGCGGTGCGCTACTGGTCGGCGTCGAGCCGTCTCGGCACCGACGCGGCGTTCGACCCGCAGAACCCGACGCAGGTGAAGATCGGTCGCCGTCTCGCGATCAAGCTCCTGAACGCCGCGAAGTTCGTGCTGTCGTTCCCCGTGCCCGAGGGCGCCGAGGTCACGCACGCGCTCGACGCGTCGATGCTCGCGACGCTGGATGCCGTGGTGCGCGACGCGACTGCCGCGTTCGAGGCCTACGACCACGCGCGGGCGCTCGAGATCACGGAGTCGTTCTTCTGGACGTTCTGCGACGACTACCTCGAGCTCGTCAAGGAGCGCGCGTACGACCAGTCCGACGTGGGCCAGGCCTCGGCCGCCCTTGCCCTGCGCACGGCTCTGTCGACGCTCGTCCGTCTGTTCGCGCCCGTGCTGTCGTTCGCGTCCGAAGAGGTGTGGTCGTGGTTCGAAGAGGGTTCGGTGCACACCGCGGCCTGGCCCGCGCCGCTCGGCATCGAGGGCGACCCGGCCGTGCTCACCGCTGTGAGCGCCGCACTCATCGGCATCCGTCGCGCCAAGACCGAGGCGAAGGCCTCGCAGAAGACGCCGGTGACCTCGCTCACCGTGTCGGGGCCGCACGTCGAGGCCCTGCGCCTCGCCGAGGGCGACCTGCGCGCCGTGGGCCGCATCGAGACGATCTCGTTCGCCGAGGCCGACTTCACCACCGTGACCGACATCGTGTTCGCACCCCAGGAGGCCTGATGCAACTCGGAACCCGCTGGACCGCCCGCGAACAGCCGCCGAAGGCTGTTCCCGAGGTGCTCCACGCCCAGATCGCCGCCGTCGAAGCCGCGCTGAACCCCGATGGGCTCAGCGCTCCGGCTCCGAAGTGGACGCTGACCTTCCTCGAGGGACGCCCCGTCGCCGAGCTCGACACCGGGGTCATCGTGAGCCAGGATGCCGCGGGCGAGGTCGTCGTGCGTTACGACGACGACGCCGAGTTCGCCTGAGCCTCACCGCTCGGGATCGCAGAGCCCGTCGACGCCTTCGCGCGTCGGCGGGCTCTGTGCGTTGCGGTTCTCAGGTGGTTGGGCCTGTCGAAGCCACCCGCGGTCCACCGGTCGCGGGCCTCGACAAGCCCCGGGGCCTGAGGCGTCACCGCGGCAGCAGGTACCGCGCGGCATCCGCCGACATCGCCTGCGACGCGGCACGTCCGGCTCGCCGCGCGGGCTCCGCCTCGACGGCCCACGCGCGACGGCGCATCCGCTCTTCGGCGGCGAGGGCCATCGCTCGCGACAGCGCGAGCAGCGCGGCCTCGAGTCGGGTGGGACGCACCGGCAGGGCGATGGTGCGGGTAACGGCGGTCATGCGGAGCCCCTCTCGGTCGGCAGCGGGAAGACGTCGTTGCGGATCGTCACGGGGCGGACGCCCTCGCCCTCCTGATCGCGGTAACGCTGGACGGTCTCATCGATGAGCGCCCCGATGCGCTGCACAAGATCCCGCGATTGCTCGGCGGTCAGGCGCGCGGTCGCGGTCGAGATCACCGACGCGTCGCGCCACTCTTCGTCCTCGTCCCAGCCGTGCGTGGCGAAGTGCATGAGCTGCTGGTGACGCAGCGTCAGGGTCTCGGAGTGCACGGCCTCCATCACGGCGCGTCCCGACGGCGTGTGCTCGAGCTCGGGGTTGGTCAGCGTGACGCTGCCGGCCGGGCGCTCCCACCAGCGTTCGCGGGCGGTTCCGCGATCGGCGACTTCGCGGATGAGGTCGTGACGGGCCAGCGCCCGCAGGTGGTAGCTCGTCGCTCCGGTGGACTCCCCCGTCAGCTCCGCGAGGCTGCTCGCGGTCTGCGGGCCGTACTGGCTGAGGATGTCGTAGAGCCGCACGCGCAGCGGGTGCGCCAGGGCGCGGAGCGCCCCGGCATCCAGAACACGCTCTTCGCGGGGCTTCGACCTGTCGACCATGAATGCAAAGATACCTATGCACGGGTTCCTTTGCAACATCTTCTCTGCACCCCCTCCACGACTGCGCCTAGGCTGGATGAATGACGGATGCCGTGAACAATCCCCTCCTCGCGCCGCCCTCGCTCCCCTACGACCTGCCGCCCTACGGCAGCATCGACGTCGAGCACTACCTCCCCGCGTTCCGCGCCGGTTTCGCCGCGCAGCGGGCGGAGGTCGATGCGATCACCGCGCAGAGCGACGCGGCCACGTTCGAGAACACCCTCGTCGCTCTGGAGCGCAGCGGGCAGTTGCTCGACCGGGTCGCGCGCACCTTCTACACCGTGGCATCCGCCGACGGCACCCCGGCGATCCAGGCCGTCGAAGAGGAACTCGCTCCCCTCATGTCGGCGCACCGCGACGCGATCCAGCTCGATGCAGGTCTGTTCGCCCGTATCGCCGCCGTGCACGCGCAGCTCGACGACCTCGACCTCGACGCCGAGAGCCGCTACCTCGTTGAGCGGTACCACCGCGAGATGTCGCTGGCCGGCGCCGGTCTCGACGACGCGCAGAAGCGGACGCTCACCGAGCTCAACCAGCGTCTGTCGGTGCTGACGACCACGTTCGAGAAGAACCTGCTCGCCGACACCAACGAGCTCGCGGTGGTGTTCGACTCCGCCGACGAGCTCGACGGCCTGAGCGACGGTGAGCTCTCGGCGGCGGCGCAGGCGGCCACGAGTCGCGGCCTGGACGGGCGCTACATCGTGAACCTCACGCTGTACACCGGTCACCCTCTGCTCGCGTCGCTGACGAACCGCGAGAGCCGTCGCCGTCTGCTCGAGGCCTCGCGCTCGCGCGCCACGCGCGGCAACGACAACGACAACCGCGGGGTCCTCCGCGAGATCGTGCGTCTGCGCGCCGAGCGCGCCGCGGTGCTCGGCTACCCCTCGCACGCCGCCGCCGTCCTCGCCGATCAGACGGCGGGGTCTCCGGATGCCGCGCGCGACCTGCTGCGCCGACTCGCCACCCCCGCTGCCGCCAACGCCCGGGCCGAGCAAGAGGCTCTGCAGAAGATCGCCGAGGCCGATGGCATCCGGATCAAAGCCCACGACTGGGCGTTCTACACCGAGAAAGTCCGCGCCGAGCGGTACGACCTCGATCGGGCGGCCCTGCGTCCGTGGTTCGAGGCCGAGCGGGTGCTGCGCGACGGCGTGTTCTTCGCGGCCGAGAAGCTCTACGGCATCCGCATGACCGAACGCCACGACCTTCAGGGCTATCACCCCGACGTGCGCGTCTTCGAGGTGCACAACGCTGATGGCAGCGAGCTCGGGCTGTTCCTGCTCGACCTGTACACGCGCGACAGCAAGCGCGGCGGGGCGTGGATGAACTCGATTGTCACGCAGTCGGCCCTCCGCGGCGCGGCCCCGATCGTGGTCAACAACCTGAACGTGAACAAGCCCGCCCCCGGCACCCCGACGCTGCTGACGCTGGACGAGGTCACCACACTCTTCCACGAGTTCGGACACGCCCTGCACGGACTGTTCGCCACCGTGACCTACCCGCACTTCGGCGGAACGGCCGTCTACCGCGACTTCGTCGAGTTCCCCAGCCAGGTCAACGAGATGTGGATCCTGTGGCCCGAGATCCTGACCAACTACGCGCGGCACATCGACACCGACGAGCCGCTGCCGGCCGATGTCGTCGAGCGTCTGCACGCCTCCGAGGCGTTCAATCAGGGCTTCGCGACGAGCGAGTACCTCGCCGCATCATGGATCGACCAGGCGTGGCACGGCCTCTCCGTCGAGGAGGCGTCGGCCGACATCGACGTCGCGGCCTTCGAGGCGGCGACCCTCACGGACATCGGGCTCGACAACCCCGCCGCCCCCACCCGCTACGCCTCGACGTACTTCGCCCACGTGTTCTCGGGCGGTTACAGCGCCGGGTACTACTCGTACATCTGGAGCGAGGTACTCGACGCCGACACCGTGGAGTGGTTCCGCGAGAACGGCGGCCTCACGCGCGAGAACGGCGACCGGTTCCGCCAGAAGCTGCTGGGGGTCGGTGGTTCCGGCGACCCTCTCGCCGCCTACCGGGATTTCCGGGGCCGGGATACCGAGATCCAGCCGCTGCTGCAGCGCCGCGGTCTCGCGGGCTGAGGTCGACGTGCCCGGCCGCTCTCGGCGTCCGGGCACGCAGGCTCAGACCGCGTACTTGAAGCCGACGTGCGAGTCGGCGAAACCGAGACGCGTGTAGAACCGGTGAGCGTCCACGCGCGCAGCGTCAGAGGTCAGCTGCACGAGGGCCGCGCCGGTCGCGGGTGCGGCGACGTGCATCACCCAGCGCATCACCGCGCTGCCGATCCCGCCGGAACGCACACTCGAAGACACCCTGACCGCCTCGACGAGCAGCCGGGTGGCCCCCTGACGCGCCATGCCGGGGATGACGGTGAGTTGCAGGGTGCCGATCACCTCCCCCGCCGCGTCGTCGACGACGATCAGATCGTTCAACGGCGCCTCGAGGACGCTTCGCAATGCGGTGGCGTACGTTCCCTCGTCCGAGGCATCGGCTCGATCGCCCCGTGCCGCACTGACGGGGTCATCTGCCAGGAGCGCCATCAACGCGGGCAGGTCGGTCGGCTTCGCCCGGCGGACGGTCACCTCTGAGATGCGGGCGGTCACCGTCGTGGGCAGATCGAGGTCGGAGAGCACGCTCTCCATCTTGCCGTGCGCGTCAGCGCCAGCCGAGCACCTCGCGCACGACGGCTTGCGACGCCGGTGAACCGTCGTTTTTGATGGAGAGCAGCTTCTCGCTGGAGACGAGTGCCCCCGAGGCTCCGTACGCGTCCGAGAGCCCCTGAACCGCCTGACGGACGAGAGGCGCCGCGTCATTGCGATCGGCGCCGCCGCGTACCGAATAGTGGGGGTAGACGAGCAACTCGGTCCCCTCGTTTATCTTTCGCGCACAGGCGACAACCACCGTCGGAGTCGCCCCTCTCCAGAATTTGGGGAAGAACTCCAAGCCCGTTCCCTCCGCGAAGAACTCGACGACTCCGCGCTTCCACGACTTCGCCACGTCGCCGAGGCGGACGTCATGGGCGGTCCACTCCGACCCGCTCTCCCGGATCGCGGTGGCGAAGGCGTCGCCCCCGTCGGAGAATCCCGCCGCGATGAGCGCATCCGTGGCGCGGCGGACCGCGCTGGAGGGCTCGTCACGAACGAGCATCCGCGCCCCGCCCCGCGTCAATCCGTTCCATCGGACGGGACCGATGTGGGCGTCTTCTCCGGATCCGCGCATGATCACAGCGACCACGCCCTCCCCACGGCGTCATCGGCTTCGCGATAGGCCTGGGCCGCCGTCCGGGCCGCGTCGGCGGCGGCGCGGCCGACATCGGCCAAGCGGGTCATCTCCGAGAGCCAGTCCCCCTGCTTGGCGGCGTACGCGTCAGCCGCGTCGCCCTGCCACCCCCCGAGAAGGGTGTTGCGTGCAGAGGCGAGCGTCGCGGTCTCGGCTGCGGTGCGCTGAACGGCGGCGTCGATGGACGAGGCCGTCTCCGCGAGCCGATCGGGCTTGATCGAAAAAGACGTCATGAGCGAGGACTCTCCCTTCACACGTCGCGACGCGCGAGTTCGAGCGCGTCGCGGATCTTCGCCAGAGCTTCGGTGTAGCGCTCGTGCGATTGGCGGGCGGCGGCGTCGAACTCAGCGTCGGGTGACGGACGATCGTCGTCCTCCGTGACGTCGTCGTCGACTTCGTCCCACGACTCCCGCAGTGCGCGGAGATTCTCGGATGACATCTTCCGCAGAGCCTGGGCGGCAGAAGTCTGATCTTCGCCGCGGAAGACCGCTTCAAGGCTGGTCTCGCCGAGGTCGATGCGCGACTGCACCGTGCGCCACTCCGCGCCCATCTCGCCGGCACGAGCACGGGCGGCACGATGCTCGTCGGCCTCTCGGCGCTCCTCCGCCTCGATCGCGGCGCGCGCGTTCTCGCGCTCGTCGTCTTCGCGAAGAAGTCGTGCGAACGTCTCCGCCATCGTGCGGAAGTCGCCGACCAGCCGATCGTCGTCGGGGCCGGGAACGTGATCCATCATCGGGTCGTCGATGCGTGCCATCAGACTCGCGCCGCCGCTCCGCGCGCCAGACCCTCGTACAGGTCGGCCATGCGCATCGCACTGTCGGTCATCGTGCCGATATTTCCGACCATCCCCGAGACGAGGTCGTAGATCATGTTGATCCACTTGTACGCCCACCGCGCATCTTGGATCAGGTCGTACACGGCAATTCCCGCCTCGACGGCCGCCACGAGCCAACCCGCCACGGGAACCGCAGCTTCGGCCGCGATCCGCAGAAGCTTCTGCGCGAGACGGTCGAGGATCTTCAGGATCTTACCGACGGCTTCTTTGCACAACAGGATCAGCACCTTGATGGCCGTCGCCACGGTGCCCGCGGGTCCTGCCACGACGGTGTGGGCCTGCGACATCACGCCGGCCGCTGCGACGAACGCCTCGGAGCCCTTGCCGGTCCATGACGCGAGGGGCGGCAGAAGCCCCATCGCGTTCTGACCGATCGCGCTCATGGCATCCCCCGCGTGCGTCCAGGCGAACTGCGCCTCGCGCATGCGCTCCCAGTCGCCCGAGAAGGGCTTCGTCACCTCTTCGAGGAGTGAGTAGCCGACGAGCTCCTCGAAGAGCCAGTCCACTCCGCCGAAGATCGGACCCGCCTTCCAACGGATGCTCTCGATCTCGGGATCCTCGCCCTGGGGTCGAGGGAGGTACGAGCGCACGTCCTGCTTCTCGGTGACCGTTCGAGACGCGGACAGTCCGTCTCCCACGCGGTCGGAGATTCCCGATGCCGTCCCGTCGGCCCACTCGACGGCGGAGTAACCGTCCCAGAAGGCTTGGTTGAACAGGTTCCCGTCGGGCTCGCCGTAGCGACTCGAGGCCCCGCCCTGTGCAGCGCCGAGAGTCGGCGCGGTGCCCGGCGAATACGGCGGCGTGTCGACGCCGAGCGACGCGGCGACCTGAGCGATCGCGTCGTGAGCCGTCTGCTCGGCAGCGCGATACGCCGCGACCGTCTCGCCCATCCGCTCGGTGCCGATGCCGAAGGCCTGCGACGACATGTCGGCGACGCGTTTTCCGACGTCGACGATGCCGTCGCTGATCGGCTGGAACAGCTGCAGGATCAGGCCCAGCTCTCCCGCGTTCAGGCGGGCGTACGTTTCGAGGTGCTCCCCGATCGCCTGCCCGTGTCCGGCTTGCCTCTCCAGCACCTGCTGCGCAAGTGACAGCTGGTCGGTGTCGACATCCATTCGGTCCCCCCGGTCCGTAGGTGAGGTGTGAGCGAAGCGGGTTACGCGCTCCGTCGCTTCTGCGCCAGCACGATGGTCGGCTGCGCGCGGTCTTCGACGGCCGCACGCGTGATGACGACCTTAGCGATGTCGTCGGCCGAGGGCACGTCGAACATGATCGGGCCCAGGACGTCTTCGAGGATTGCGCGCAGACCGCGCGCGCCGGTCTTCCGCAAGACGGCGAGGTCGGCGATCGCGCGCAGCGCGTCCTCTTCGAACTCGAGCTGCACACCGTCGAGCTCGAACATCCGCTGGTACTGCTTGACCAGCGCGTTGCGCGGTGCCGTGAGGATCTCCATCAACGCGTCCTGGTCCAGGGGCGAGACGGATGCCACGACGGGCAGGCGACCGATGAACTCGGGGATCAGGCCGAACTTGTGAAGATCCTCGGGCAGGGCCTCGCTGAATAGGTCGGGCGCGTCTTCCTTGCGCTGCAGCGGTGCGCCGAAACCGACGCCGTGCTTGCCGACGCGTGCCGAGATGATCTCTTCGAGGCCCGCGAAGGCCCCGGCCACGATGAACAGGACGTTCGTCGTGTCGATCTGGATGAACTCCTGGTGCGGGTGCTTGCGGCCGCCCTGCGGCGGAACCGAAGCGACCGTTCCCTCGAGGATCTTCAGCAGCGCCTGCTGCACGCCCTCGCCCGACACGTCGCGCGTGATCGAGGGGTTCTCGGCCTTTCGGGCGATCTTGTCGACCTCGTCGATGTAGATGATGCCGGTCTCGGCACGCTTGACGTCGAAGTCGGCGGCCTGCAGGAGCTTCAGCAGGATGTTCTCGACGTCTTCACCGACGTAGCCGGCCTCGGTGAGGGCCGTGGCATCGGCGACCGCGAACGGCACGTTGAGGCGCTTCGCGAGGGTCTGGGCGAGGTAGGTCTTGCCGCAACCGGTGGGCCCGAGCAGCAGGATGTTGCTCTTGGCGATGTCGATCTCTTCGGCGCGCTGCTCCGCGGGCTGAAGGGTGCCGTGCGAGCGCACGCGCTTGTAGTGGTTGTAGACGGCGACGGCGAGGGCGCGCTTGGCGGGCTCCTGCCCGACGACGTACTCCTCGAGGAACGAGAAGATCTCGCGCGGCTTGGGCAGGTCGAACTCGGCGACCTCGCCGGCCGACGATTCGGCCATGCGCTCTTCGATGATCTCGTTGCAGAGCTCGACGCACTCGTCGCAGATGTAGACGCCCGGACCGGCGATCAGCTGCTGTACCTGCTTCTGGCTCTTGCCGCAGAAGGAGCACTTGAACAGGTCGGCGCTCTCACCGATACGTGCCATGGCCGGTTCCTCCCGTCACCCGGCCCCCGCCGGTGTGTTACCCGAGCCTAACCCGAGCCCGGGTGATCCAAGGGCATTCGCGCGCGCGGCGGTGTCGTGATCGCCCACGGCGGACACACGGCGTCCCGTCGCGCTTCCGCGGAAAGCGCGGACCTTCCCTGCCGCGCAGCCTCCGTGATCTGCACATCCTCAGGCTCGAATTCTCCCTGCGAGCTGAGGTTGCGCGAATCCCTGATCCTGTGCGGAGCTCTCGTCGCCGCGCGCACAACCTCCGCGATCTGCACAACCTCCGTCGGCATCCGCCCCGTCGAACTGAGGTTGCGCGAATCCCCGACCCTGCGCGAGCACCGACCGTATTCACGCCCCATGCGCGACGAAGCCCCGCAGACCGAAACGGGTCTGCGGGGCTTCGTCGTGTCGCGAGCGCGTCAGGCGGTGAGGGCCGCCGGGGTGCGCTTGCGGGTCGTGAGCACCTGGTCGACGATGCCGTACTCCATCGCCTCGGCGGCGGAGAGGATCTTGTCGCGGTCGATGTCCTTATTGACCTTCGCGACGTCCTGACCGGTGTGACGCGCCATGGTCTCTTCGAGCCAAGTGCGCATGCGGAGGATCTCCTGCGCCTGGATCTCGATGTCGGACGCCTGTCCGTGTCCGGCCTCGCCCATGGCGGGCTGGTGGATCAGGATACGGGCGTTCGGCAGGGCGAGACGCTTGCCGGGGGCGCCGGCGGCCAGCAGCACGGATGCCGCGGAGGCGGCCTGACCGAGCACGACCGTCTGGATCTGCGGCGAGACGTACTGCATCGTGTCGTAGATCGCCGTCATGGCCGTGAACGAGCCACCGGGCGAGTTGATGTACATGATGATGTCGCGGTCGGGGTCCTGCGACTCGAGCACGAGCAGCTGCGCCATGACGTCGTCGGCCGACGCGTCGTCGACCTGCACGCCGAGGAAGATCACGCGGTCTTCGAACAGCTTGTTGTACGGGTCCTGGCGCTTGTAGCCGTAGGCCGTGCGCTCCTCGAACTGAGGAAGGACGTAGCGGCTCGAGGGCATGTGCGATGCGGCGCCGCCGAAAGTGGGGATGTTCATGATGGTGTCCTTTCCTCTCGGCTCAGGCCGCGGTTCCGCCGCCGCCGGTGACGTCGGTGGCGTGCTCGCGCATGTGGTCGACGAAGCCGTACTCGAGGGCTTCCTGAGCGGTGAACCAGCGGTCGCGGTCACCGTCGGCGTTGATCTGCTCGACGCTCTTGCCGGTCTGGGCCGCGGTGATCTCGGCGAGACGGCGCTTCATGTCGAGGATGAGCTGCGCCTGCGTCTGGATGTCGCTCGACGTTCCGCCGAAGCCACCGTGGGGCTGGTGCAGCAGCACGCGCGCGTTCGGCGTGATGTAGCGCTTGCCCTTGGTACCGCTGGTCAGCAGCAGCTGGCCCATCGAGGCCGCCATGCCGATGCCGACGGTGACGATGTCGTTCGGCACGAACTGCATCGTGTCGTAGATCGCCATGCCGGCCGTGATCGAGCCGCCGGGCGAGTTGATGTAGAGGTAGATGTCCTTCTGCGGGTCTTCTGCGGCAAGCAGCAGGATCTTGGCGCAGATCTCGTTGGCGTTGTCGTCGCGCACCTCGGAACCGAGCCAGATGATGCGGTCCTTGAGCAGTCTGTCGAAGACGCTTGTTGCCATAAGGGGTTCGGGCATGTGTGCTCCTCTTCCGTGATCTGAAATGAATCTACCGGCGCGTTCCGGAGCGGGATGCCGTGTTCGCCGCGGGCGGATCAGCGCGCCTGGTCGGCGATTTCTCGCGCATATCCCGTGACGGAACGGGTATAGAGCGGCAGGTGCGGGGCGAGAGCTTGAAGGGCGATGGATGCCGCCCGCTCGGGCTTTCCGTTCGACACGAGCGCGAGGGCGTAGAAGGCGGCGGCCGCGTCGTGGAGAGGCCCGCGCGGTTCGCGCTCGTACTCCGCCTCGAGCATCGCGAGCGACTCTTCGGTCTTGCCGAGGTTGCGGATCGTGCTCGCCAGTTGGATCGTCGCCCGCGTGCGTCGCTCGTCGTCGAGCCCGATCTCCAGGGCACGGCGGTACAGCACCTCCGCCTCGTCTTCGACGCCGGCCGAGTCACGCGCCCCGGCGCGTTCGAACAGCGCCACCGCATCGTCCGCCGGGCGCTCGGTGGCGAGCTCGTCGATCCGCTCGATCACGTGCTCGGGGCTGAGCGTGTCATCGGCCCACACGGCATCCACTCTGCTCTGCCAGTCGTTCATGTGTCGCATCCTCATCATCGTTCTGACCCCACGCTCACGCACTGCGTGTCCACGACACTCGGACGCTTCGAGACGCGGTCCGAGTGTTCTGGACACTCAACGGGGCCGTTCCCCCGGACGGCGCCCGGGGACGGAAAAGGGGGCGGATGCCACGGCATCCGCCCCCTTCGTCACGACTTACTCGCTGTCAGCGGCCTCGTCGGTCTTCTTCTTGGCCGGGGCGCGCTTCTTGGCGGGAGCCTTAGCGGGAGCCTCCTCAGCGGCGGGCGCCTCGTCAGCGTCGGCCTTCTTCTTCGCGGGGGCGCGCTTCTTGGCGGGAGCCTTCGCGGGAGCCTCCTCAGCGGCGGCCTCCTCGGCGGGAGCCTCGTCCGCAGCGTCGTCACCCTCGACGGGCTCTTCGCCCTCGACGGCGACGAAACCGGTCAGGTCGACGGGCTTGCCGTCGGTGTCGACGACGGTGACCTTGCCGAGCGCGATCGCGAGGGCCTTGTTGCGGGCGACCTCACCGACGAGCGCGGGCAGCTGGTTGCCCTGCTGCAGCGCGTTGACGAAGTCCTGCGGCGCCATGTTGTACTGCGCAGCCGACTGGATCAGGTACTGGGTCAGCTCGTCCTGCGACACCTGGACGTTGGCATCTTCGGCGATCTTGTCGAGCACCATCTGCGTGCGGAACTGCTTCTCGCTCGCCTCGGTGACCTCGGCGCGGTGCTCGTCGTCTTCGAGGCGGTTCTCGCCCTCGAGGTGCTGGTGCACCTCGTCCTCGATGAGCTGCGGCGGAACCGGGATCTCGACGGCCTCGAGGAGCGCCTCGATGAACTTGTCGCGCGCGGCCGAGCCCTGCGTGAAGACGGACTGCTGCGACACGCGCTCGCTGAGCGACTCGCGCAGCTCGGCGATGGTGTCGAACTCCGACGCCATCTGCGCGAAGTCGTCGTCGGCCTCGGGAAGCTCGCGCTCCTTGACGGCGGTGATGGTGACCGAGACCTCGGCCTCTTCACCGGCGTGCTCGCCGCCGACCAGCTTCGAACGGAACGTGGTCTGCTCGTCGGCCGTGAGCGACTCGATGGCCTCATCGATGCCCTCGAGCAGTTCGCCCGAGCCGATCTCGTACGACACGCCCTCGGCGCGGTCGATCTCGTTGCCGTCGATCGTGGCGACCAGGTCGAGCTCGACGAAGTCACCGGTCTTAGCGGGACGGTCGACCGTGATGAGCGTGCCGAAGCGCGCACGCAGGCGGTCGAGCTCGGCGTCGATACCGGCCTCGTCGACCTCGGCGGCGTCGACCGTCACCGTGATCGAGTCGTACGCGGGCAGGTCGAACTCGGGGCGCACGTCGACCTCGACGTCGACGATGAGGTCGCCCGAGAAGTCCTTGAGCTCGGGGAGCTCGACGATCTCGGCGTTCGGACGACCGATGACGCGCAGGTCATTGGCCTCGACGGCCGCGCGGTAGAACCCGTCGAGCCCTTCGTTGACGGCGTGCTCGATGACGGCGCCGCGGCCCATGCGCTGGTCGATGATCGGCGCGGGCACCTTGCCCTTGCGGAAGCCGGGGATCTGCACGTCGCGGGCGATGTGCTCGTAGGCGTGGGCGATGCTCGGCTTGAGCTCGTCGGGCGAAACCGTGATGTGCAGCTTGACCCGGGTGGGGCTGAGCTTCTCGACGGTGCTGTTGACCATGCGGTTCGTTCTCCTCGTGTGGCCCGCGCGCACGCGGGGGCCGATTGGGCCTGTGGTCTGTGGGGCCGTTCGTCGGGGCGACAGGATTTGAACCTGCGGCCTCCCGCTCCCAAAGCGGGCGCTCTACCAAGCTGAGCTACGCCCCGGGGCGGCGCGCGGCACGCGCCGACGAAACGACCGCTGAAAGTCTAGTCGATCCCCCTGGCTGCGCCGATTTTGCCGACCCCCTTGCGTGCGAGAGCGGAGGGATGCCGACTCCCCCGCGTTCGCGACGGGCCTCAGGGTGTCGTAGAGTGGGTGTCGTCCGACTCCGCGGTTCGTCAGAAAACCGCGGAATTCCGGGGCTGTAGCTTAGTGGTAAAGCCTCTGTCTTCCAAACAGATGATGCGAGTTCGATTCTCGTCAGCCCCTCCACATTTTCACCCGTTCGTGGCCATCAATAGTTGTTTTGAGCTGTTGGTCCATGACCCGTCATTCGGCGTAGAGCGTTTCTCAGAATGTGCATCCACGGGATGATGGAACGGATGACACTTGAAAACGAACGAGTTCTCCTCACGCGGCTATCGCCTTCCCTCGCACGACGAATCATTGACGGACGGGAGGAACCCGGCGACGCCTGGCATCGGGATTATCCGTTCGCGGATGAGTTGGCCCCTTTGTCCGCGCTCGCTGCGACCACCGAGACGGGTTCACCGTTCACCATGTATGCCATTAGGGAGGCCCGCACGGGGCTGGCCGTCGGCGGCTTCGGGTTCTTTGGTCCGCCCGACTCGAGCGGAACGGTCGAGTTCGGGTATGGACTGATTCCTGCGGCGCGCGGGCGTGGATTGGCTACGGCAGCGGTTGGCCTCGCTCTTGACCACGCTCGGGCGTGGGGAGCGCGTCGGGCAATCGCCGACACCGATACGGGCAATGCCGCCTCGCAGCGCGTGCTGGAAAAAGCGGGGCTTGTGGAGGTCCGGCGCGAAGGCTCTGTTGTGTTCTTCGAGCGCGAACTTGCCTAGCCGTGAGATGGCCGCGACCCCCAACTCACGCCACGACGGTGAGATCGAAGATCACGTGTACCCGTCGACGAGCATCATCAGCGTGACACGCGCGAAGTCCACCATTAGTAGCGAGGTGCCGGAGGTCTTGCTCGAGACCCGAGCTCGCGCGTGAACGATTCCGGCAGCACGACGTTGTCGCCCGCTCCCGCGAAGAAGCCCGCGACTTGCTCCGGCCGGTACCCGGCGATACCGCAGCCCACCTCGGTCATGAGGAAGCGCAGCTCGATATGCTTCGCGGCGAAGGCCACGAATCGCCGCGCCTGCTCCTCGAAGACGTCGAGTCCCGACATCGTGTCGATCCCGTACGACTGCCCCTGCAGGCCTTCGCTCTGACCCCAGATCGCGCCGAAGCGGTCCATCGCGAACCGCGCTGCTCCTCCGCCGTGGGCCCCCGAGGCATTCGAGCCGAAGACGAAGATCTCGTTCGGGGCGAGCGATGTGATGTGCATGCGCGCGAGGTTACGCGCCGGAACGGTCGCCGTCCGCCGGGGTTGCGGCATCCTGAATCCGCGTCGCCGAGCCGTGGCGCTCGACGTGCGCGAGATATGTCTGCGCGTTGCGGAGGATCTTCGCCCGTTCCTCCGGCGTGAGCGCGCGCCTCACCTTCGCGGGGACGCCCGCAACCAGCGATCCCTCGGGAATGACGGTGCCCTCGAGCACGACAGCTCCCCCGGCGATCAGACACCCGGGACCGATCTCGACGCCCGACAGGACGACGCTGCCCATACCGATCAACGAGCCGTCACCGATCGTGCAGCCGTGCACGACGGCGTTGTGCCCCACCGAGACGTCGGTACCGATGGTGACCGGGCGCCCGGCGTCGACGTGCACGGACACGTTGTCCTGCAGATTGCTGCGCGCGCCCAGGACGATGCGCGCACTGTCACCGCGCACGACGGCGTTGTACCAGACGCTGGCCTGTTCGCCGAGCGTGACATCGCCGATGATGCGCGCACCGGACGCCACGAACGCGGTGTCGTGCAGGCTCGGAGCGGCTCCGCTGAGGGCGAGAACAGAGGCATCGGGGGCGATCGGCATGAGCCCGAGGCTAGCCCTACCGAGGAGCTACCGAGAAGCGCGAGAGCACTACCGAGGGTGGGCGAACACCGTAGCTCCGGCCCGCGGATCAGTAGCGGCGATCCTGATCACGGCTCATAGTTTCGGTCCCACCACAGCCGCATCGCCCTTGGAGACCTCATGTCGCAGTCGACCGAACCCGTTACCCGCACCCGCACCGCCCGCCCGGCCCGACGACACCGCCGCACCAAGGCGATCCTCGCGATCGCGGCCGGCACCGCCCTGCTTCTCGGCGGGGGCGGCACCTACGCGTTCTGGACCACGCAGACCGCGTTGACCGCGGGGACCGTGAGTTCCGGAAACCTCGCCCTGTCGCTCGGCACGGGCTCGTGGAGCCTGAAGGGCGTCCTCGGGCAGGCGACGTCGGTGTCGAACCTCACCAACGTCAAGATCGTCCCGGGCGACGTACTCACGCTCACGCAGCCGGTCACCGTCACCCTCGTCGGCGACACCCTCGCCGCCGACCTCGCGGTCACCCAGGGCGCCAGCTTCGTCACCGGTCCCGCAGCCCCCTACGTGAAGGTCGTGGTGAACATCACCGGCCTGGGCGCGCAGACGGGGACCAACACCTATCGCGTGACTCCCGCCACGGCCGGAACCCTGACGGCCACCGTCACGGTCACCTTCGATTCGACGACGCCCAACCTCGTGGGCGTGAACACGCCCGTGGACCTCAACCAGCTCGCGTTCTCGCTGACCCAGGCCTCCAGCTGAGGGACTGACCATGCACCGTCGCGACGATCGCGTTCCACGGCGCGTCCGGTGGACCGCGGTCCTCGTCGCAGCGCTCGTGCTGGGCCCCGGCACCGTGGCGGCACACGCCGTCTGGTCGGACCGCCGCCCGCTCGCCGCTGGGGTGACCTCGACCGGCTCGCTCGGAGCCGCGGCGAGCTGGACGGGAAGCTGGAGTGCGTGGAAACCGCTCCTACCGGGGCGCTCCAGCGACACCGCAGCCCTGCGCGTGAGCGCGACCGGGTCGGGTGACACGTTGCGCTGGCGAGTGAACGCTGCGGCGTCGGTGTCGGCAGCGCTCGCGCCGTACGTCTCGACACAGGTGTTCGTCGGGGCTTGCGGGACGGGAACGCCCCTGCCCGCGGGTGGGTACGCCCCAGCCGGCGGATACGCGCTCGGAGCGTCGGTCGACCTGTGCCTGCGCGTCACTCTCGACCCGAGCGCTCCGTCCACGACCCAGGCGATCGCTCTCACCCCGCAGATCACCATCACCGTCGATCAGGCGACATCGTGAGCCGTCGTCGTGCGGTCGTCGCCGTAGCCGCCGCCCTGGCCCTGGCGCTCACCGTGCCCACCGCCGCCGCGGCCGCGTGGCGTGCATCCACCTCCGCGCCGGCGTTCTCGCTCAGCACGTCCGCACTCGCGGCGCCCGTCACGACGTGCACGTCGAAGCCGGCGGTACTCGGCTTGTCGTCGTACGCGCAGATCTCGTGGTCCCCGATCACCGACGCGACGTCGTACACCGTGACCGCCACGAACTCCGCGAACGGCGCCACCCAGGTGGTCGCGACGGGCGTGACCGCCACAACGATCGACATCACCGGCTCGGTGCTGACATCGCTCCTGGCGTCGGTGGTGAGGGCGCTGCTCGACGGCGGCACTGTCGTGATCACCGTCACCGCCGTCACCCAGAAGTGGACGTCACCGCCCAGCAACGGGCAGCCGGTCGTCCTCTCCAGCCTGGTCGGCGGACTGCTCGGGGGCGTCAAGTGTCAGAACTGATCGAGGATCCCCGCACTCCCGGCTCCACCACTCCGCCGCCGGAACGGCCGGGGTGGGCTCGGACGCGCGCCATCGTGGGCAGCATCGTTCTCGTCGCGGTGTCGCTTTTCGGCTTGATCACCGTGGTGATCCCTCTGCTCCTCGGCGCACAGACGTACACCGTCCTGACCGCGAGCATGCAGCCGGGCATGCCACCGGGGACGTTGATCGCGGTCCGCCCGTCCTCGATAGACGACGTCTCGGTCGGAGATGTCGTGACCTATCAACTGCGCTCGGGCGAGCCCGCCGTGGTCACGCACCGCGTCGTGGGTACGACCAGCAGCACCGGTGGCGCGCGGCTGCTGATCACGCGAGGGGACGCCAACGACGCCGACGATCCCCCGGTGCAGAGCGAGCAACTTTGCGGAACGGTGGTCTTCGCGGTGCCGTATCTCGGGTATCCCGGGATCGTCTTCGGAGGACAGGAGCGCGGGATCGTCATCGCGGCGGTCGGTGTCGCGGTCGTCGGCTACGGCCTGGTCCTGCTCATCTTCGATCTCGTCCGTTCGCATCGCCACCGGAGAACGACCACGGCGTTCGCTTTGATCCTCGTCACGGCATCCGCTCCCCTGCTGACGCCGACTCCCGCATCGGCTTCGTCCAGCCAGTTGCTCGTGAGCGACGATGGGGCGCGCTTCGTCTCGGACGGAGCGGTGCGCCTGTTCGACCAGCCGGACCGCATCGTTCCTGGTGGCACGCTCACCTCCACCCTGTGGATCCGAAACGCGAGTCCCGATCCGGCACGGGCGGGCCTGCGCCTCGATACCGCCCCCGTCGGCTCGGACCCGGGCGACACCTCGTTCACGCGCTCGCTCACCCTGGTCGTGGCCTCGAGCCCGGTGCCGCAGGGGGACCAGTGGGTGAGCTCGGTGATCGCGCCGGGTGACACGCTGCGCATCGACCTCGGAGTGAGGATGGATGCCGCCTCCGGCAACATCTCGCGTAACGCTGACGCTGTCGTAACTCCCGTCGTCCGGCTCACGGACGCGACGGCGAGCGACCCTCCGACCGGAGAACCCGGTCCGTCCCTCGCGGATCCGGCCCAGACCGGAGGATCCCTCGCGTGGACCGGCATCCGCTCAACGCCCTGGGGAATGCTCGTCGCCGGAGCCGCCGCGGTGGTGACCCTCGGTCTCGCCGTGGGGCTGAGACGCGATCAGGGAAGGTGAGGATTACCTATTCACCAGGGATTTAGCCGAGCCTCATCTTGCTTGCGGAATGCTGCCACGTGAGTAGCGTTGCATCCATCGAGACTTCGAACGTCGCCTAAGGAGCACACATGAGCACCGTCCAGACCCCCGCCGCCACCACCGTCGACCCGACGATGGCCGCCGGCACCGCCCAGTTCCTCTCCCCCGTCGTCATCGGCCTCGAGGCGCTCGTCGTCAACGGCAAGCAGGCGCACTGGCACGTCCGCGGCGCCAACTTCATCGGCGTGCACGAGCTGCTCGACTCGGTCGTCGCTCACGCGCAGGAGTGGGCCGACCTGGCCGCCGAGCGCATCGTCGCCCTGGGTCTTCCCATCGACTCGCGCCTGTCGACCGTCGCCGCGAAGGCGAAGGCCACCGAGGTCCCGGCCGGTTTCGCGCAGTCCGATGTCGTCATCCGCGCCGTGATCGCCGACATCGACGCGGTGCTCGTCGACATCGAAGCCGCCATCGAGGGTCTCGACGAGATCGACATGTCGAGCCAGGACGTGGCAATCGAGATCAAGCGCGGCCTCGACAAGGACCGTTGGTTCCTGTTCGCGCACCTCGCCGCGTAAGACGTTCCTCGAAGGGGGCGGTGCTTCGGCACCTCCCCCTTCGTCGTTCCGGCACGTCTCCCGCTCCCCCGCCCCTCCACCGCGCGCGTGAGGGGTCACTTCCTGTCGCCAGGAGACGCGCCCAGCGACAGAAAGTGACCCCTCACGCCAAAAGAACGATCGTGCGTCAGGCGCCGTGCGTGACGCGACCCGCGAGCAGCGTCGCCCGCACGGGCATCGCGCGCAGTCCACGCTCGTCGGCGATCAGCGGGTCGGCCCCGACGATGACGAGATCGGCGAGGGCGCCCGGTGAGATCTCGGCGGGTGCGGTCGATCCCCCCGCCGTCGAGGCGGCGATCGCCGTGTCGATGTCGACCCGCTGGTGCGGCTGCCACGCGTCGCGTCCGTCGCGCGTGCGGAACACCGCCGACGCCATCGCGGCCCACGGGTCGAGGGGTGCGACGGGCGCGTCGGAACCGAAGCGGAGGTTGGCGCCGCTGTCGGCCAGGGCACGCAGCGGGTAGGGCTGGGCGGATTGCTCGGCCCAGATGGCATCCGTCATGTCCCGATCGTCGAGCGCGTGCTCGGGCTGCACGCTCGCGGCGACCCTCAGACGGGCGAAGCGCGGAATGTCGGCGTGAGCGACGAGCTGCGCGTGTTCGATGGTGCCCACCGCGCCGGTGAGGGCGTACGCGTCGAGCGCGTGGGCGTTCGCGACGTCGCCGATGGCGTGGATCGCGCACTCGAGTCCAGCCGCCGTGGCCCGCGTCATCATGTCGACGAGCTCCTCCGGCGGGACGGTCAGCAATCCGTGGTTGCCGGTGTCGCCCGGATAGTGGTGGGCGCACGCCGCGGTGCGGGTGCCCAGCGAGCCGTCGGTGATCGCCTTGAGCGGCCCGACCCGCACGAGACCGTTCGACGATCCCCTCACGGGGTCGCCCGTGCGAAGACCCTCGGCGATGGCCCGATCCAGGTCCTGCGGGTACGTGCCGTACGAGATGCGCAGCGTGTCGAATCCGCGCGCCGCTCGCCGCTGCCAGGGTTCGTCGTTCCAGGTCATGTCGAGGTCGACGAGACCCACGACCCCGCGAGCCGCGGCCGCGCGGGCCATGCGCTCCACGGCGGCGTCGGCGACGTCGGCCTCGACGGCGTTCACACGGCGCGAGATCTCGAACGCGTCCTCTTCGACGAGCATCCCGGATGCCACGGGCTCGAAGCCCTCGCGTCGGAAAGCCGCCGTGTTCATCCACACGCTGTGGACGTCGGCGTTGATCAGGTACGTCGGCACGCCCCCGGTGGTGGCATCCAACAACTCCAGGCTCGGCTCGTCGGACCAGAGCCCGTCACGGAATCCGGAACCGACGCGGCGGCCGTCGGACGCGGGGGCGAGCGCCATGATCGTCGCGGCGTCGCGCGCGCTCGCCACCTCGCCGAGGGGCACACGATCGGCCGCGAGGGCCCACTGGAGCACGTGCACGTGGTGGTCCCAGAGCCCGGGGAGAAGCCACCCGCCCTCCCCCTCGAGGACGGCGCCGGTGGGCCGCAGGTTGCCCGTCGGCGCGATATCGGCGATCCGTCCGTCGGAGATGACGATGTCGACGGGCTCGGACGTCGGGAGGAATTCGCGTCCGGGTCCGGCGACACGCACCGCGCGGAGGAATCCGACGTTCTCGCCGATCACGGGCGGACCCGCGCGTCGGCGGCGCGACGCATCTCAGCGGAGAGCTCGTGGCGCCCCTCGGCGGTCAGACCGTCGATGATCGTCTCGACGACCTCCGCGGGACGGTTCTGGCTGAGCTTGAGCTTCGCCGTCACCCGCGTCGGCGTGAGGCGGAACCCCATGGTTCCGCGCTCGAGCCTTTCGACGAAGGCGGCGTCGTTGGGCACCGCGTACAGCCCTCTCGCGTCGTCACCATCACCCTCGAAACGCTCCACCAGGCGCTCGAGTACCCGCAGGTTCTCCTCCGGAGAGAGGAGTTCCGGGATGCCGCTGAGGTGCGCCGACACGAAGTTCCACGTCGGCACGGCAGGGACGTCCCCGTACCACCGCGGCGTGATGTAGCCGTGGGGGCCCTGGACGACGACGAGGAGCTCCCGGTCGCCGAGACCGAGGATCGCGTCGTCGGGCTTGCCGACATGGCCCACGATGGTCAGGTCGTCCCGGGTGTCGTCGAGCATGACCGCGTAGTGCGAGGCGACGAGGCCGTCGTCGGTCTGACTGACGAGGGTGACCCAGGGGTTGAGGTCGATGAGACGACGGATCTCACCGACGTCGGTCATCGCGAAGCTCGGATTCTGACGCACCGGATCAGCCTAGAACGCGGCGCCGGGCGGCTCGAACAGGCTCAGCCGCCTCCTGCCCCGGTCCCTGAGTCCGTCGCAGAGCCCGGAACCCGCTCGCTCACGCCTGGCACTTCGGACACCAGTACAGCTTGCGTCCGGCGGCTTCTTCCATGACGATCGCGGTTCCGCACACGCGGCAGGGCAGTCCTTCGCGGTGGTAGACCCAGTGCCGGTCGGCGCGGCGCGCCATCGCGCGGCGGTAGGCGGCGGGGTCGAGCCCGTCCATCGTCATCATCTGACCGGTCTCGACGCCGATCGGCAGCAGCGTCGCCCAGTCGCGCCAGATGCCCCGCACGACCTCTTCGGGCACGTCGCGACCCGGCGTGTGGGGGTTCTGCCGCGCGCGGAACAGCAGCTCGGCGCGGTACACGTTGCCGATGCCGCTCACGACGGCCTGGTCCATCAGCAGCAGGCCGATGGGCGTGGGCTTCTTGCGCACCGTGGCGGTGAAGCGCTCCTCGCCCTCGGGGAGGTCGTCGACGAGAGGGTCGGGCCCGAGCTTCGCGATGGTCGCCTGCACCTCGTCGGGGGTCTGCAGCACGCAGGCGGTGGGCCCGCGCAGGTCGGCGCACGTGGTGTCGGTCAGCAGGCGCAGGCGCACCTGGCCGACCACCGGCGGGGGCCACTCGTTCTGCTCCTCGAGGCCCGTCGTCTGCTCCGACATGCGCACGCGCGTGCGACGTGGTGCGCCGATGGAGGTCAAGGAGTTCTCGCCCGCTGCATCCAGGATCGGCTCGTCGTCGACGACCGTGCCGCGCTGATTCGTCTGGCCCATGCGGCCGTTGGCCGAGGCGATGGTCGCATCGACGACCACCTCGCCCGAGAAGTCCCAGGCGCCGTACATGCCGAGGTGCACGCGCAGCCAGACGTCTCCGTCGAAGCGGAGGAACATCTGCTTCGCCACCGCCCGCACCTCGAGCGCCTCGCGGCCGTCGATGACCGAGGCGCCCTCGGCGAAACGCCCCTGGGGGCTGGATGCCGAGACCGTGCGTCCCACGATGTTGCGGTCGAACTGCCGCGCGATGCGGTGGACGGAATGCCCTTCGGGCATCAGCCTGCCTCAGGGTCGAACGAGTCGCTCGCGTCGGTCATGGTGTTCGGCTTCTGGCCGGCGCGCGGGTCGGGCAGCAGCACCCCGTCCTGCTCGAAGGCGGCGAGCTGCCCGATGCGACGGGTGTGGCGCTCCTCACCCGAGAAGGGCGTCGCGATGAAGCGGTCGATGAACGACGCGGCCTCGTCGAAGGTGTGCTGTCGCGCACCGATCGAGATGACGTTGGCGTCGTTGTGCTCGCGGGCGAGCTCAGCCGTGGAGATGTTCCACACGAGCGCCGCGCGCACGCCGAGCACCTTGTTCGCGGCGATCTGCTCGCCGTTGCCCGAGCCGCCGAACACGACACCGAGGGCCTCGACGCCCGCGGCCTGGTCGCGCACGACCGCCTGCGCGGCGCGGATGCAGAAGGCCGGGTAGTCGTCGAGGGCGTCGTACTCGACCGGGCCGTGGTCGACGACCTCGTGCCCCTGAGCGGCGAGGTGGTGCTGGATCTGGGTGGAGAACTCGAGACCGGCGTGATCGGTGCCGATGTGGATGCGCATGCGGCAAGTCTATTGAGCGGGTCCGACATCGCGGGCGGACATGACGACGCCGCCCGCTCCGGGTGAGGAACGGGCGGCGTCGAGGTCGTCAGGGACGCAGACCTGCGGCGACCGGCTTGAAACCGGCGCGGATGTTCTCGCAGCACCCCGGCCGGCACACGTCGTACCAGGGGCCCAGGTCGGTCAGGTGTGGGCGCTCCGCCTTCGGCGTGCCCTTGAGCCGCTCCTCGACCAGGTCGATCAGACCCGAGACGTACGCAGGATCGATGCCCGGCGTCGGCGTGCGCACCGCGCGAATGCCCGCCTCTTCAGCGGCCTCCATGGCCTCGGTGTCGAGGTCCCAGAGCACCTCCATGTGGTCGCTGACGAAACCAAGGGGCACGATGACGACCGCCTCGGCGCCGCGGCCGGGAAGCTCCGCGATCACATCGTTGACGTCGGGCTCGAGCCAGGGCTGCGTGGGCGGGCCCGAACGCGACTGGTAGACGAGCTCCCACTCGACGTCGGCGACGGCGGCGGCGACCTCGGCCATGACGAAGGCGGCGACGGCGTTGTGCTGCGCCTCGTAGGCACCGCCCTCTCCGAACTCGACGTCGCGAGGGCCGGAACGCTCCGCGTCGGCGCTCGGAATCGAGTGCGTGGAGAAGAGCACGCGGATCTTCTCGGGCGCGATCCCGTCGGCGACGTAGGCCGAGACGGCATCCGTCACGCCCCGGACGAAGGTGCTCACGAAGCCCGGGTGGTCGAAGAACTGACGGACCTTGTCGATCGTCACCGTCTCACCGAGACCGGTCGCCTCAAGCACACGGGCGTAGTCTTCGCGGTACTGACGGCAGCTCGAGAACGAGCTGTAGGCGCTCGTCGCGATCGCGAGGAGGGTCGTGTCGCCCGCCTCGGCCGCCTCGGTGACGGCCTCTTCGAGGTACGGCGACCAGTTGCGATTGCCCCAGTACACGGGCAGACCCAGTCCGCGCTTGGCGATCTCAGCCTCGAGGGCGGCCTTGAGCTCGCGATTGTGCTGATTGATCGGGCTGACGCCGCCGAAGTGACGGTAGTGGTGGGCGACCTCTTCGAGTCGCTCATCGGGGATGCCGCGCCCGCGCGTCACGTTGCGCAGGAACGGGATGACGTCGTCCTGACCCTCGGGCCCGCCGAAGCCGGCGAGGAGGATGCCGTCGTACGCCACCGGCGTCTCGACCCACTTGGGTCCGGACGCCGCAGCGGGCGACGCGTAGAGGACGGTCTCAGGGTTGGTGTCCGTGTCGGTCGTGCTCACGATCACATCCTCGCACTCCCGCGCGAGGCGCGGACGCGAGATATCTCGCTACTAGGCTTATACGGTTGTCACCGACGTCAACCGCGTCACCTGCGACAAACCACCCAGATCCCCGGGAGAACGCCAGTGCCAGGAGAGAACCTCACCCGCATCGAAGCGCAGGAGCGTCGCGCGATCGTCGACACGCACTCCTACGACGTGCAGCTCGACCTCACGCGCGGAGACGAGGTCTTCGCCTCGCGCACCGTCGTGACCTTCGCCGCCACCGAGGGCGCGTCGACCTTCATCGACCTGATCGCGCGCACCGTGCAAGCAATCACCCTCAACGGCCGCTCGCTCGACCCCGCCGCCGTCTTCGCCGACTCGCGCATCGCGCTCGACGACCTCGCGGCCGAGAACGAGCTCGTCGTCGAGGCCGACTGCGAATACACCAACACCGGCGAGGGCCTGCACCGCTTCGTCGACCCCGTCGACGGCGAGGTCTACCTCTACTCGCAGTTCGAGGTGCCCGACTCGCGCCGCATGTACACCGTGTTCGAGCAGCCCGATCTCAAGGCCGCCTTCACCTTCTCGGTCACCGCCCCCGCGCGCTGGAAGGTCGTCTCCAACTCCCCCACGCCCGAGCCGGTCGTCGTGTCGGACGACACCGCCCGCTGGGACTTCCCCGCCACCCCGCGCATCTCGTCGTACATCACCGCTCTCGTCGCGGGTCCCTACGAGGCGACCTACAGCGAGCTCACGAGCGCCGACGGCCGCGTCATCCCCCTCGGCGTCTTCGCTCGGAAGAGCCTGTGGCAGTACCTCGACGCCGACTACGTCTTCGAGAAGACCCGTCAGGGCTTCGCGTACTTCGAGGAGAAGTTCGGCTTCCCCTACCCGTTCGCCAAGTACGACCAGCTCTTCGTGCCCGAGTTCAACGCCGGCGCGATGGAGAACGCGGGTGCGGTCACCTTCACCGAGACCTACGTCTTCCGCAGCAAGGTGACGGATGCCGTGAAGGAACGTCGCGTCGTGACGATCCTCCACGAGCTCGCGCACATGTGGTTCGGCGACCTCGTCACCATGAAGTGGTGGAACGACCTCTGGCTGAACGAGTCGTTCGCCGAGTGGGCCTCCACGATCGCCACCGCCGAGGCCACCGAGTGGGAGGCCGCCTGGACGACCTTCAACGCGATGGAGAAGACCTGGGCGTACCGCCAGGACCAGCTCCCCTCGACCCACCCGGTCGTCGCCGAGATCAACGACCTCGAAGACGTGCAGGTGAACTTCGACGGCATCACCTACGCCAAGGGCGGCTCCGTGCTGAAGCAGCTCGCCGCGTGGGTGGGTATCGAGCAGTTCTTCGCGGGTGTGGCCGCGTACTTCCAGAAGCACCAGTGGTCGAACACCGAGGTCGGCGACCTGCTCGTCGAGCTCGAGGCCACCAGCGGTCGCGACCTGGGCGACTGGGCCAAGAAGTGGCTCGAGACGGCGGGTGTCAACACGCTCACCCCGCTCATCGAAGAGGGAGCGGACGGCACAATCACGCGCTTCGCCATCGTGCAGACCGCCCCGGCCGACTACCCCACCATCCGCCCGCACCGACTGGGCGTGGGCTTCTACTCGGTGACCGAGTCGGGCTCGCTCGAGCGCGTCCACCGCGTCGAGATCGACGTCGACGGCGACCGCACCGAGGTCGCCGAGCTCCGTGGCATCCGTCGTCCCGACCTCGTGCTGCTCAACGACGATGACCTCGCTTACGCGAAGATCCGTCTCGACGAGCGCTCGCTGGCCACCGCGATCGCGCACCTGAAGGACATCTCCGACCCGCTTGCGCGTTCGCTCGTGTGGGGTGCGGCGTGGGATCAGACGCGGGATGCCGAGGCCTCGGCCACCGATTACCTCGACCTCGTCCTGCAGAACATCGGCTCCGAGACCGAGTCGACCACGGTGCGCACGACGCTGGGCCAGCTGCAGCTCGCCGCGAACTCGTACGTCGCCCCCGAGACCCGTGACGCGGCGCGCGAGCGCGTGGCCGACGGCCTGTGGGAGCTGGCGCAGAAGGCCGAGGCCGGCAGCGACAGCCAGTTGCAGTTCGTGACGGCGTTCGCCTCGGCGGCCTCCACCCCGGCTCACGCCGAGACGGTCCGTGCGCTCCGCGACGGCGACACCACGCTCGAGGGCCTCGAGATCGACACCGACCTGTCGTGGCAGCTACTGGTCTCGCTCGCCTCCGCGGGCGTGGTCACGGCGGCCGACATCAACGAGGCGCGCGCCGCGGACAACACGGCGAAGGGCGGGGAGTTCGCGGCCATGGCCAAGGCGTCGCTCCCCTCGCACGCGGCGAAGCAGGAGGCGTGGGACTCGCTCATCGAGCGCGCCGACGCGCCGAACACGATCGTTCGGTCGACGGCCTCGGGCTTCACGAACCCGACGACGGTCGACGTGCTCGCCGACTTCGTCGAGCCGTACTTCGCGATGCTGCTGCCCATCTGGGAGTCGCGCAGCTACCAAATCGCGCAGTACCTGATCGTGGGCCTGTACCCCGCCGCCCTGGCGAACAAGGCGCTGCGCGACGCGACGCGTCAGTGGCTGTCGCAGAACGCCGACGCCGCCCCCGCGCTTCGTCGCCTCGTCGGCGAGAACCTCGCCGGCGTCGAACGCGCGCTGGCGGTCCAGGAGCGCGACGCCCAGTAATCCGCGTCTGCGTCGGATGCCCTCTCCCCCTCGGGAGGGGGCATCCGTCGTTGCGGGGTCATCCTCCCGTCGCTCGCGATCATCCGGACGGAGGACGCGGCGACCGGGTCGCCGTCCCTAGCGTGGAGGCATGATCGTTGCAGACAACCTCACCAAGCGGTACGGCGACAAGACCGCCGTCGACGGCGTCTCGTTCACGGTGGCCCCCGGGCGGGTGACCGGCTTCCTCGGACCGAACGGTGCGGGGAAGTCCACCACGATGCGCATGATCGTCGGGCTCGACCGCCCTACCGCCGGCCGCGTGACCGTGGGCGGCCAGGACTACCGGCACCTCCGCTCTCCCCTCACCGAGGTTGGCGTCCTGCTCGACGCGAAGGCCATCCACACCGGCCGATCGGCGCGCAATCACCTTCGCGCCATGGCCGCGACGCACGGCATCGGGAACGCCCGCGTCGACGAGGTGATCGAGCTCACCGGCATCAGATCCGTGGCCGGCAAGCGCGCGGGCGGCTTCTCGCTCGGCATGGGTCAGCGCCTCGGCATCGCGGCCGCCCTGCTCGGCGACCCGCACACGCTGATCCTCGACGAACCCGTCAACGGCCTCGACCCCGAGGGCGTCCGCTGGGTGCGCCAGTTCGTGCGCCATCTCGCGGGCGAGGGTCGAACGGTCCTGCTGTCGAGCCACCTGATGAGCGAGATGTCGCAGACCGCCGATCACGTGATCGTGCTGGGGCGCGGGCGCGTGCTCGCCGACGCGGCCCTCCCCGACCTCGTCCGCACCTGGACCACGACCACCCTGCTCGTGCGCTCCCCCCGCCTCGGCGAACTCGTCACCGCCCTCGAGATCCCGGATGCCACCGTCTCGGCCGTCGAGCCGGGCGCGGCGCAGATCACCGGGATCACGGCCGAAACGGTCGGCGACATCGCCGCCGCCCGCGGCATCCCCCTCTACGAACTCAGCCCGCGCGTCGGCTCCCTCGAGGACGCCTATCTCGCCCTGACCGACGACTCCGTCGAGTACAAGACCAAGGAGATCGCATGACCGCCCTCGCCGCCGCGCCCCGCCGGGCGACGCACCCGAACACCCCGCGCCTGAGCTTCGCGCACCTGCTGAAGAGCGAGGCGATCAAGATCCTCACGCTCCGCTCGACCTGGTGGTCGCTCGGGGTCACCGCCGCACTGTCGGTGGGGATCTCGCTGCTCATCGCGCTCGCCACGAGCGGCATGGGCGGGGGGATGGAGCCGACGAACGTCATCCTCGCGCCCACCCAGTTCACGATGCTCGTGGCCGGCATCCTCGGCGCGATCGTCGTGACCGGGGAGTACTCGACCGGGATGATCCGCTCGACACTCACCGCGGAGCCCCGTCGCGGTGCCGTGCTGCTGGCGAAGGCGCTCGTCGTGGCCGTGACGATGATGGTGACCACCGTGATCATCTACGCCGTCGCCATCGCCGCCACCGCTCCCCTGCTGGGTGGCACGGGCATCGACTGGGCGACGCCCGCCGACTCGATCGTGCCCCTCGCCCTCGGCATGCTCTCGATGGCCTGCTTCACCCTCATGGGCGTCGGCTTCGGTTTCGTCCTGCGCAGCGGCGCCGGTGCGATCGCCGTCACGGTGGGAGTGCTCTTCGTGCTGCCGATCATGCTGAGCCTCTTCTCGATCGCCGGCCCCGACTGGATGTGGGTCGTCGAGGCGGGCAAATACCTCCCGGTCAGCGCCGCCGGCAGCCTCACCCGGGCCGGAGCGACCGACCTGGTGGAGCCCGCGCTCACGATGGCCGGGTGGGTGATCGGGCCCCTCCTGCTCGGGTGGATCGCGCTGCGCTGGCGCGACGCCTGATCCGATCCGCGATGGATGCCTCGACGCTCAGCCGGCGCCGAGGCATCCGTCGTTAGTCTGAATCCGATGTCCGTTCTCGCCGAAAACCCCTCGCCCGCCCCGTCATCCTCCATCACGTCGCCGAGCGATCTGGCCAACCCCGACACCTGGGCCTGGATCGGCGATCAGCTGCTCGGCTTCGGCGGTGTGCTGCTGAGGGTGCTCGGGATCATCATCGGGATCGCCGTCGCCGCCTGGATCCTTCGCGTGATCATCCGCCGCGTGGTGGATCGAATCGTCAATGGGGCGAAGAGCAAGGCCCGCGTCGACGACACGCAGGCCCTCGATCGTTCGCCCCTCAGCGCGGTACGGCTGGTGCAGCGCACCCGCACCCTCGGCACGATCCTGCAGAACATCGTCAACGTCATTCTCGTGATCGTCGCGCTCGTCTGGATCGCCAGCATCGTCGCGCCCGACGCACTCGCCTCGCTCACGCTGCTCACCGCCGCGATCGGCGCCGGTCTCGGCTTCGGCGCCCAGAACATCGTCAAAGACGTGCTCAACGGCATCTTCATCGTCGCCGAAGACCAGATCGGCATCGGCGACGTCGTCGACCTGGGGCTCGCGACCGGCATCGTGGAGTTCGTCAGCGTGCGCATCACCCACGTTCGCGACGTCAACGGCACGCTCTGGTACGTGCGCAACGGTGAGATCACCCGCATCGGCAACATGTCCCAGGGATGGTCGCGCGTCATCATCGATTTGGCCGTACCGGTGGATGCCGACATCGACGACGTCGAGAAGGCGATGCTGACCGCCGCCAAGACGATGGCGAAAGAGACGAAGTGGCGCTCGCGCATCATCGAGCAGCCCGAGATCTGGGGCCTGGAGTCGATCAGTGGCGACGCCCTCGTCATCCGCCTCGTCATGAAGACCCGCTCGAGCGCGAAGGACGACGTGGCCCGCGAGCTGCGCGCGCGCCTGAAGAAGGCCATCGACGCGATGGGCATCGCGCTCCCCCAGCTCAACTCGATCGTGCTGACGGGCGCGGAGGGCGCGCAGAGCGTCCGCGGAGCGCACCCGCCGAAGACCAAAGAGACCCAGGTCGCGGTCGGCGCGAGCCGCCCGATCTGGCGCCCGCGCCGCAGCAAGATGGACTCATCCGAGACCGCTGACGAGCACGCCGGCGAAGCGCCCCCTGCCAAGGTGAAGAAGAAGACCGTTCAGGACGACACCCCCACGGCCATCGTCGACCTGCCCCCGGCTCCCGGCGCCGACGCGCCCAAGCCCACTCCTCCGGCGGTCCGCGCCGACGACAAGGACGAGTCATGACCGAGCCCGTCAGCTTCTACGACCAGGTGGGCGGGATGGAGACGTTCCGTCGGCTGGTCGACGCGTTCTACCGCGGCGTCGCCTCCGACGAGGTGCTGAAGCCGATGTACCCCGAAGAGGACCTCGGCCCGGCAGCCGAACGCCTCACCCTGTTCCTCGCGCAGTACTGGGGCGGCCCGACGACCTATGGCGAGACGCGCGGACACCCGCGACTGCGCATGCGCCACATGCCGTTCCACGTCGACCCCGACGCCCGCGACCGCTGGCTGCGGCACATGCGCGCCGCCGTCGACGAGATCGCCCTGCCGCCCGCGTTCGAAGAGCCCCTGTGGGACTACCTCGAGCGGGCGGCCTACGCGATGGTCAACACGTTCGAGCCGCGCGGGATCGGCCCGCGCCAGGACGGGCGCCCCGATACGGGCCTGCCCGTCCGCGCGAACGACTGATCACCGACCGAGGAAGTCCCCGAACCCGGGGATGTCGAGGTTCGACAGTCCCTCGCCGAAACCGCTGATCTGCTCGCCGGCGCCCGACACGGCATCCTGAGCTCCTCCGGCCCACTCGCCGAGACCGGTGCCCTCGGCAAGGGAGGCGAGATCGACCCCGGATGCCATCGCCTCGAGGTCGACGCCCTCTGCGAGCCGCGCGAAGTCGACGCCCATCTGCCCGGCCTGCGCGAGCAGGGGCACCGCGACGGCGCTGACGACGGCTCCCCCGGCGACCGCCGCGAGGAGGCCCCCGGCGCCCACGACGCCGGCACCGATCAGACCGCCGCGCCCGGCCTTGGCGAGCAGCCCGGACATGCGTCCGGGACGCGCCGCCTCGGCACGCGCAGCCGTGCGCGCGAGGTCGTCCGCGGTGTCCGTGCGCGGGCGCTCGTCAGGGGCCAGATCGGCATCCATCCGCTCCTTCACGTGCGCGCGCTGCGCCGGTGTGAGGCGGGCGAACGCTTCGCGGTGCATCTGCTCGACCCTGTCGGGGTCGGCCGTGCGCAGGAGGTAGTCGTAGCGGGCGATGGCGGCACGGTCGGCGTCCGACAGAGCGGACGAGGGACGGGATGCCGCGGGCGGCGCGTACCGCCCGTTCGACGCGGGGCCGCGGGTCGCGGCGGGCGGGGTGCTCGCTCCGCGATCGGCGGTGACGGCGTCGGCCGCGGAGCGGACCATGTCGCGCCAGTCTTTTCCTCCGGAGGCACCCGGGGGGCGCGACGAGGATGCGGCTTTTCCGGCGGCCTTGGAGGCGAGATCGAACAGACGGGAGAACGAGACCATGGAAGGACCTCTCGACGGGCGGCGCACGGCCGCGGCGTCAAGGTCTCCTCCGCCCTGTCGGACCGACGTACCCGGAATCCAATCGTGGACTCGTGATGACGGATACGTCGCGTCGGGAGTACTCCCCTTGCGTGTCTTCAGCGTATGGAGGCCACCTGTGCGCTTGCTGGATCAGCTCCCCGTGGCGCGCACCGCGGTGAGCCCCGAACGCACCGGGCCGCGCACCAGCACGTGGCCGCGCGCGAGACTCACGCGCGTCCAGGCACCGCTGCGGCGCACGGGCGCCTGCTCGGACCCGGCGATGAAGCCCAGAGCGAAGGCCGCGAAGGCCGTGCCCAGGGGCAGTCCCCCCAGTGCTTCGTCGGGCTGACCCCACACCTGTGCCCGCACGAGGCGCACGATGTCCTCGCCGGCGTCGGCGGGAAGGGCGTCGGCGACGGCCGCGACCCCGTACTGCGCTCGCGATGCGAGTACGGCCGAGTCGATGGCATCCGTCTGCTCCCATCCTCCGCGCGGGGGCGAGATGCCCGCCCAGGCCGGCGAGGTCGCGGTCTCGGGCAGCACGACCGCGGACGCGTCGTCGGGGGCGGGGAGCAGGGCGGACGCCTCGACCACCAGGTCGCACTCGAGCTCGGGGTCGATCGCCGAGACGCGCAGACCCAGAACGGTCGGCGTGGCATCGAGCAGTCCGCGGGGGGCGAGAGGGGCCGCCGTGGCGACCAGCACTCCCCCGTCGGCTCGCAGTCGCACGGTGCCGTCACCGAGACGGATCGTTCGGGCGGCGAAGGTGAGCAGGTCGGCTGCCGCCTGCGGGTCGGGGAACAACAGGCGCGCGGACACCCGCCCTAAACTATCAAGCGGTGCGGGTTCGCCGTACCGGAACGGGAGTCAGTGTGTCCGAGGCCATCGATCCCGTGGCGTCGCTGCTGAGCGTGCTCGACCTCCGCGATGCCGGAGCGCGCACGACCGAAGACATCTTCACGGGGGTGTCGCAGGCCATGCCCACCGGGCGCGTGTACGGCGGTCAGGTGCTCGCGCAGACCATCGTCGCAGCGTCTCGGACCCTCCCGGCTGAGCGCACCGTCCACTCGATGCACGGGTACTTCCTGCGCCCGGGTGATCCCTCCGACGGCATCACCTTCTCCGTCGACCGCATTCACGACGGCCGCTCGTTCTCGACCCGGCGGACCCAGGCGTTCCAGTCCGGCGTCCCGATCTTCTCGATGATCGCCTCGTTCCAGGACGAAGACCCGGGTCTCGAGCACTTCGAGCCGATGCCGGAGGGGATTCCCCAGCCCGAGGACGCCCCCTCGCTCGAGGTCGAGACCCTGCACCCGATCAGCCGCAGGATCCTCTCCGAAAGCCCTGTCGACGTCCGCCACGTGACCTCGCCGCTGTACGCCTCGGTCGAGGGCCCGCACGTGCCCCGGCAGGCGGTCTGGATGAAGCTGCGTCGCCAGGTCGGCGACGACCCCGCCGTCCACCGCGCCGCCCTCGCCTACCTCAGCGACCTCACGATCCAGGAGTCGATCATGCGTGCGCACGGCGTCGCGTGGAACGCCCCGGGGCTGAAGGTCGCAAGCCTCGACCACGCGATGTGGTGGCACCGGCCGGGACGCGTCGACGAGTGGCTGCTGTACGTGCAGGAGTCCCCGAACGCCCGCGGGGGCCGAGGACTGGCCACCGGACGCATCTACACGCGCGACGGCGCGCTCGTGGCCAGCGTCGCGCAAGAGGTCATGGTGCGCGTCCCGCGCGGATGATCCCGGATGCCGACACCCGGCGGCCCTCGCCGGACGAGGTCGCGCGGGTCGGCGGCGGCGTGCGCGGGCCGGGTTCCGCAGGGCGCTGACGAGAGTCGGCTCCCGGCGGGAGGGGAACGCCCCGGGCCCGCGAGTGGCGTCATCGGGCTCCGGCGTCTTACGACGGGCGCAGGATACGCGGAGCCCCGTGGAGCGGGCTCACCCGCGCGAACGGCCCCGGCGGTACTCGATCGGGTCGCCGATGTACGGCGCCCAGGCGGTGCGTTCCGCTTCGGTCCAGCGGATGGGTCGACCACTGGCGGTGTCGACGAGGACCGTGACGGCCGTGGCGCGGGCGTAGAGCACGGGCTCGGCGTCACCGACGAGGCTGTAGACCTCGAAGCAGATGTCGGCGCTCGACCCGCCCATCGCGCCGATCCACATGCGCACGTCGAGGGGGCGTTGAGTGTAGGGCACCGGGCGCAGGTACTCGATCTCTTGACGGGCGATGAGCGTGGCGCGATCGCCGCCGCTCTCGAGCACGTCCATGTCGAACACCGCCGTCGGGAGCGGTTCGCCCTCGCCGTCGCTGTGCCAGAACGCGCGCAACCGTGCCTCTTCGAGCAGCTTCAACATCGAGGTGTTGTTGACGTGCCCGAGGGCGTCGAGGTCGCCCCAGCGGAGGTGGATGGGCACGTGCACCCGCGAGGGTCCGGCGACCGCCGGACCCTCGTCGGGGGTGTGCTGCGCGGGGCTGTCAGTCACGAGTGAGCTTGCGGTAGGTCGAGCGCGAGGGGTTGGCCGCGTCGGCACCGAGACGCTCGATCTTGTTCGCCTCGTAGGCCTCGAAGTTGCCCTCGAACCAGTGCCACTGGTCGGGGTGCTCTTCGGTGCCCTCGTAGGCGAGGATGTGCGTCGCGATGCGGTCGAGGAACCACCGGTCGTGCGTGATAACCACGGCGCAGCCGGGGAATTCGAGCAGCGCGTTCTCGAGCGAGCTCAGCGTCTCGACGTCGAGGTCGTTGGTCGGCTCGTCGAGGAGGAGCAGGTTGCCGCCCTCTTTCAGCGTGAGGGCGAGGTTCAGGCGGTTGCGCTCACCGCCGGACAGGACGCCCGCCTTCTTCTGCTGGTCGGGGCCCTTGAATCCGAATTTCGACACGTACGCGCGCGACGGGATCTCGGTCTTGCCGACGGTGATGATGTCGAGTCCGTCGGACACGACCTCCCACAGCGTCTTCTCGGGGTCGATGTTGGAGCGCGACTGGTCGACGTAGCTGATCTTGACGGTCTCGCCGATCTTCAGCGTGCCGCCGTCGAGGGGCTCGAGGCCGACGATCGTCTTGAACAGCGTGGTCTTTCCGACACCGTTCGGACCGATCACGCCGACGATGCCGTTCGGCGGCAGGTTGAAGCTGAGGTTGCTGATCAGCGAGCGGTCGCCGAAGCTCTTCTCGAGCTTCTTGGCGTCGATGACGATGCTGCCTAGGCGCGGGCCCGCGGGGATCTGGATCTCGTCGAAGTCCAACTTGCGCGTGCGCTCGGCCTCGGCTGCCATCTCTTCGTAGCGGGCGAGACGCGCCTTCGACTTGACCTGGCGGCCCTTGGCGTTGGAGCGGACCCACTCGAGCTCCTCCTTGAGGCGCTTGGCGAGCTTGGCGTCCTTCTTGCCCTGGACGTCGAGGCGCTGCCCCTTCTTCTCGAGGTAGGTCGAGTAGTTGCCCTCGTAGGGGTACAGGTGGCCGCGGTCGACCTCGGCGATCCACTCCGCGACGTTGTCGAGGAAGTACCGGTCGTGGGTGATCGCGATGACCGCGCCCTTGTACGCCTTGAGGTGCTGCTCGAGCCAGAGCACGCTCTCGGCGTCGAGGTGGTTGGTGGGCTCGTCAAGGAGCAGCAGGTCGGGCTTCTGCAGGAGGAGCTTGGCGAGGGCGACGCGACGACGCTCACCGCCGGAGAGCGGAACGACCGAGGCGTCGGCCGGCGGGGTGCGCAGCGCGTCCATCGCCTGCTCGAGCTGCGAGTCGAGGTCCCAGCCGTCGGCTGCGTCGATCTCTTCCTGCAGCGTTCCCATCTCGGCCAGCAGGGCGTCGAAGTCCGCATCGGGGTCGGCCATGAGGGCAGAGATCTCGTTGAAGCGGTCGAGCTTGGGCTTGATCGCCACGCCGTCCTGGATGTTCTCGAGGACGGTCTTGCTGTCGTCGAGCTCGGGCTCCTGCATGAGGATGCCGACGGTGAAGCCGGGGCTCAGCCGAGCTTCACCGTTGGAGGGGTTGTCGAGCCCCGCCATGATCTTCAGGATCGTCGACTTACCCGCACCGTTCGGCCCGACCATGCCGATCTTGGCACCGGGGAGGAACGACATGGTGACGTCGTCGAGGATCAGCTTGTCGCCCACAGCTTTGCGAGCGCGGACCATGGAGTAGATGTATTCCGCCATAACCCGTCCAGTCTAGGGGCGATGCGGCATCTCGCCGACGTGAGTCGGCCTCGGGTCACCAGTCGATGGCGCGCGTCTGCCCGATCAGGCACCCGCCGGACGACAGGCCGGGCAGCACCGCGGTGACGGGGTTGCCGATCGAGGGGCCGACCTGACCCACCAGGCACTGATCGCCGATGCGGACGGAGAACTCGATGCTCTCGGCGGGGTTGTCGACCGTGGTCCGGTCGGGCGTCACCTGCATCGCGGCCTTGTCGAAGCCCGCGGCGGCGAGAGCGTCGATGTAGGCGCGACCGGCCACCTGATCGGGGCCCGACCAGACCCCCGAGACGACCTGGGTGAAGAACGGCAGGTTCTGCGCGGCGGTCCCCCCGGGTACGAGCGCGGGAGCAGCCGGCGCCGTCGGCGTGGACGTGGACGACGGTGAGGCCGAGACCGACGGTGTGGCGGACTCGACGGGGCCGGGAGCGGGCGACTCGCCGGTGCATCCGGCGAGGCCCAGCACCGCGACGAGGGTCAGGGCGGCGAGGGGACGACCGAGGAGGCGGGACACGCGTCCGAGTCTACGGACCCCTCCGCCCCACCCCGCTCCGGACGACGCGATCGCCCGCGCCGCGACCGTCCCCCGCGCCGCCGTGAACCCCCGACTCAGAACGGACCGGCCTCGTCCGCGTCCGACGACGATCCCCCGCTGCCCCCGGCGCTCGCGCCGACCATCTCGACGTCACCGGCGAGCCTCTCCGACGCCCCGGGGAGCGCCCATTGCTCGTCCGCCTCCGGCCCCGCCGCCTCTGAGGCCGCGACGCTCGCGGCGTCCGACGACCGCGCCGCCTTCTCGAAGCGCGTGGTGCCCCACCGCAGGTCGTGGCCGATGGCGTCGGCGACGACGTCGGCGCTCACCCCGCGTTTGACGTCGTTCTCCCACTCGCGCAGCCGCAGACGGCCGGTCAGGACGACCCGCTGCCCCTTCCGCAGGGAGTGCAGCGCGTGAGCCCCGAGGTCTCCGAACGCCGAGACGTTGTAGTAGTTCGTGTGCCCGTCCACCCACTCTCCGCGCTCGCGATCGAGTCTGCGCTCGCCGACGGCGATCCGGAAGGCCGCGATCGGCCCGCCTCCGCGCGTGGCGCGTTGCTCCAGCTCGCCGACGATGTTGCCCACCAGGGTGATGTGATCGCTCATATCCGTTGTTCCTCTCGACGTGGTGTGCGCTCCGGCATCCGTGTGCCCGACGGATGCCGGAGCCACGCTCAGAATGACCGGATCGACGCGTACGCCGCGGGTCGATCCGGCCGTTCCGTGGATGATTCGGACGATCAGGCGCCTGGGGAGGACGGACCCCGGGGACGACCGGCGTCGATGTCGGAGGTTGGTTCTACCGTCATCCCATGAGCACCGCACTGTGGAACGACCTCGCTCCGGCACCGCGTCCGGCCGGGTGGGGAGCGGCGACGCACGTCGCCGCGGGCCTGTGGCGCATCGCCGATCCGCGCGGCATCGTGGTCGGTCATATCCGTGCGATCTCCGCCGACGGGGGGTGGCGTTACGCCGCCGAGCGGTTCCACTCCGCCTCCGGCAGCTTCCGTCGCCTCGGCGAGTTCTGGTCGTCCGCCGACGCCGTCGAGTGTTTGCGGTACCTCAGGTAGAACCGTGCGGCGCTCGGCATCCGGTCTCCCGGTGCGGTCGGGCTGTGCTCAGACGACGGTGGTGAAGTCCGTTCGAGAAGGGATCGCGCTTCCGCCGCGCACGTCGTCCCACGCTGAGCGCAGAATGCCGACCGCCCGCCGCAGCGTCGACGGCGACGCGGTGAACGGCACGCGCAGACGACGGTCGTGGCCGCCCTCCACGGCGAATCGCGATCCGGCGGAGAGGGCGAGCCCTCGTGCCCGCGCCGACATCACCAACGGCGTGCTCAGCGGCTCGCCGATCCCCACCCAGAGCGACACACCGCCGTGCACCTCGGGCACGTCCCACTCCGGAAACAGTCGCCTCAGCTCCTCGACCAGGCTGTCGCGACCCGCACGCAGCAGGGTGCCGCGCTGCGCGGCGATCTCGTCGAGTCGCGGGATGAGGCGCGCCGCGATGGCCTGCTCGAGCTCGGGAGTCCCCAGATCGTGCACGGGTCGACCGCTGGCTAGGCGCCGCACGATGTCGGGCGCTGCGCGCACCCACCCGACGCGCAGTCCACCCCACACCGTCTTGCCGAGGGAGCCGACGCGGATCACGCGCTCATCCTCGGGAAATGCCGCCGACTGCGATCGCCGATCGATGTCGAGCTGTGCGGTGGTCTCATCAAGGACCAGGAGAGTCCCGACCGAGCGCGCGCCCACGACGAAGGCATCCGTCTCGTCCGCGGTCATGGTGCGTCCCGTCGGGTTGTGGAAGTCGGGCATCAGGTACGCCAGCGAGGGCAGCGCCCTCGCGAACGTCTGCTCCGCGCGCTCGAGGTCCCATCCGTGGGCGGAGTCGACCGGCACGCCCACCAGGCGTGCCCCGACCCGACGGAACGCATCCGCCGCGTGAGGGTAGGTGGGGGTCTCGATCATGACCCGGTCGGCGCGGTGCAGGAGTACCGAGGCGATCAGGTGGATCGCGCTCTGCGCCCCCGTCGTCACGAGGATCTGGTCGGTGGAGGTGGCGAGACCTCTCGCGCGGTAGTGCTCGGCGATCGCGGTACGCAGGCCCACATCGCCGACGACGTCGTATCCGATCCGCGCGACGAGTGCCGGAGCGTCCTGGATGACCTCCGCCATGGTCCTTGGAAGCCCGGGCCAGGCCGCGGGGCTCGCCTGCTGCAGATCGATCGTCTCGGCGTCCGGTTCGTGCCGGCCCGGGTCGGTCCGACGCAGGGGCAGGGTGACGCTCCCGCTCCCGCGCAGGCTCTCGATGTGTCCGGTGTCGCGCAGGCTCTGGTAGGCGGCGGCGACGGTGGTGCGACTCACTCCCAGAATCGCCGCCAGCTCACGCTCGGCGGGGAGGGCCGTGGCCGGAGCGAGGCGATTGTCCAAGCAGAGAAGGCGGACGCCGTCGGCGAGTGCCTCGTAGGCGGGGCCGTTTCCCCGCCAGCCACCGAGAGAGGCGGCGAGGGTGCGGGCCGATACGCGCGAGTCCATGCGGCCACCGTAGTCGAATTGGCATCCTGCGCCAAAGCCAATCCCGTGATTGGATCGCCACATGTCTTCTCGGATCCTGCGCCTCTTCTTCGGACTCGTGCTCTACGGCTTCGGCTGCGCCGTCACCGTGGCGGCCGGCCTGGGAGTCGACCCGTGGACGGTCTTCGCGCAGGGACTTTCGCGCGTGACGGGGATCGGCATCGGTTGGATCACCAACATCGTCGGCCTGGGCGTGCTGCTGCTGTGGATCCCCCTGCGCCAGAAGCCGGGGGTGGGAACCGTGGCGAACATCCTGCTCGTCGGCACGAGTCTCCAGCTCTCGCTCGGGCTGCTCCCCCACCCCGACACCTTCTGGCTGCAAGCCCTCATGCTCGTCGCCGGCGTGGTGCTGGTGGCCGTGGCATCCGGGCTCTACATCGGAGCGCACTTCGGCCCCGGCCCGCGCGACGGCCTCATGACCGGAATGCACGCGCGCTTCGGCTGGCCGATCTGGGCGTGCCGCCTCGGCGTCGAGGGGTCGGTGCTCGTCCTCGGGTGGCTGCTCGGCGGCACCGTCGGCATCGGGACCGTCGTCTTCGCGCTGGGGATCGGGCCGTTGGTCCACCTCGCCCTGCCGCTGCTGGCCACTCCGAAGCCCGCGGCGCCCGCGCGGACGATGGCATCCGCCTGAGACACCGCGGTGGGGCGGCTCCCGCGGACCGGGAGCCGCCCCACCGTTCAGTGCTCGCGGAACTCGGGCCGCTCGCTGCCGGGCTTGAGGTGCGAGTGCACGGCGTTCTTGGCGATCTCCATGGAGGGGTACACGCCCAGGGGCTCGTCCTTGCCGGCCATGTGAACGCGGTAGCCGTCGCTGTCTTTCTGGATCTTCCCGACGACGCCGTTCGGACCGTAGGCCACCCAGATGCGTCGCGTCGCAGTCTCGGACATGAGTGCTCCTTTGCTCTCTTTCGCGGGAATGTACAGCCGCCGCGGCAGATGTGCCAGGGGCTGGCGCGCCGGGAACGCCTCGGGCGATATCCTGAGATCGACCCCCAGTAGCTCAGTGGATAGAGCAGCGGCCTTCTAATCCGCCGGTCACACGTTCGAATCGTGTCTGGGGGACCAGAGCCGGTGTCGGCACCCCTCACTAGGATGTGGGGATGGTAAACGCCTCCGAGAACGACCGGCTCGTCTGGATCGACTGCGAGATGACCGGGCTCGACCTGGCCGTCGACGAGCTCGTCGAGATCGCCGTCGTCATCACCGATTTCGAGCTCAACGTGCTCGACCCCGGTTTCCAGATCGTGATCAAGCCCGACGCCTCGGCCCTCGCCAACATGGGCGAGTTCGTCACCGAGATGCACCGCTCCTCGGGTCTGCTCGACGAGATCCCGAACGGGGTGAGCCTTGCGGATGCCGAGTTCCAGACCCTCGAGTACATCCAGCGGTTCGCGCCCGTCGAGGGCAAGGCTCCTCTCGCCGGCAACACGATCGGCACCGACCGCATGTTCCTGGCGAAGTACATGCCGCGCGTCGACCGCTGGCTCCACTACCGCAACGTCGACGTGTCGAGCATCAAGGAGCTCTCGCGTCGCTGGTATCCGCGCGCCTACTTCCAGGCCCCGGCGAAGAACGGCGGACACCGCGCGCTCGCCGACATCCGCGAATCGATCCGCGAGCTCGCCTACTACCGCGCCGCGGTGTTCGTGCCCCAGCCGGGCCCGACGAGCGACGAGGCGAAGGCCGTCTCGGCCTCGGCCGTGTCGTCGTTCACGCTGGACGTATGACATAATCGTTCAGTTGTCTGCTGCGGCAGACACATGGTGGCTATAGCTCAGTCGGTAGAGCACCGCGTTGTGGTCGCGGGGGTCGCGGGTTCAAGTCCCGTTAGCCACCCCAACGAAGAAGGCCCGGTCGAGCATCGCTCGCCGGGCCTTCGTCATTCGCGACCGGCGCTCCCCCGCGCCGTAGAATCGACACGGAACGTCGGCGTGATCTGTCGGCATCCGATGGACGGCTCGAGACCCCCGGGAGGCCCGCCGTGAACGACCGCGTCGACGCGCGCCCGGCCCTCGAGATGGATGCGTCTGCGTTCGAAGAACTGGTCGTCGACGAGCTGGATCAGCTCCCCGACGACATGGTGGACGGTCTCGATAACGTCGTCTTCGTCGTCGAGGACCGCCCCGAGGACGGGTCCCTGGATCTCCTCGGGCTGTACGACGGCTGGGCGTTGACGGAACGAGAGCGCTACGGCGTCGGCGAGCTCCCCGATCGCATCATCGTGTACCGGGAGCCGCACCTCGCTGCCTGCCACGACGAGGCGGAACTGCGCGACGAGATCCACACGACGCTCGTCCACGAGATCGCGCACTTCTATGGCATCGACGACAAACGCCTCCACGAGCTGGGGTGGGCGTGATGGCGGGCGTGGCGAGTCCCGACCTCGATCTCGACGTCGACCTCGAGACCGATCTGACGGCGGCTCCGCCAGCGTCGTGGCAGACCGTGGTGTGGAACGACCCCGTGAACCTCATGAGCTACGTCACCCACATCTTCCGCACCTACTTCGGCTACGACGCCGCGACCGCGAACCGGCTGATGCTCGCCGTGCACCACGACGGCCACGCCGTGGTGGCCCGAGGGCCACGCGAAGTCATGGAAGCCCACGTGCAGGCGATGCACGACTTCGGCCTCTGGGCCACCGTCAGGAAGGACCCCGCGTGAGCGAGCGCGTCGTCGTGCTGGAGATCAGCGGCCTCGAGGCCCTGCATCTGGCCGGCATCGTGGGACAGTTCCGCGATCTGCTGGCGGACTCCCGCGCGGGCGAGGACCCGGCGGTGGAACGCCTGCTCCCGGATGCCTACCCCGACGACGCAGCTGCCAGTCGGGAGTTCCGGCGTCTGACCGGCGGGGACCTCCTCGAGCGTCGGTCGCAGGACGTCGCCACGGTTCTTCACACCCTCGGCCTCGACGGTGCGGACCTCGACCCCGAGAGCGATCCCGATGCGACGATCGCCGTCGCCCTCGGTGAGACCGAGGCCCTGGCGTGGATGCGCACGCTCTCGGCGCTGCGACTGGTTATGGCGACCCGTCTCGGCATCCAGAACGACGACGATCACGATCCCGAAGACCCGCGCTACGGCGTGTACGACTGGATCGGCTATCGCCTCGACGGTCTCGTCGCAACTCTCGATCGCGCGTGAGCGGCGTCGTCGACGTACCTTACGGGACGGAGACGACCAGATCGGCCAGCCGTTCCGGATGGTGCGCCTCGAGATGCCGGTCCTCCTGCGCGGCCCAGCGGTCCCAATGCGGACGGTAGGTGTCGCCGTCGCGGTCGAGGGCGCGCGCCTTGCGGGACGCCAACGGAGCCTCGACCCACACCGACACGTCGGCGAGTCGCGCGACCTCAGGGGTGAGAAGTCCCGATCCTTCGACCACCAGCGGCAGCGAGGGGTCGACGGCGTATGCCTCGGCTCGCGCGCTCGCTTCCCAGTCCCACCGCTCCCAGACGCCGATCAGCCCCCGCGCGTGCGGTGAGAGGATGACCCGCCGGGCGTATTCGACGCCGTCGGCGAGGCCGTCCCAGCCGGGGTAGACGTCGTCGAGGGCGACGAGTTGCACGCGTCCGTGGCCCGGCCATGCCGCGACCAGGCGTCGAGCGAAGGAGCTCTTCCCCGCGCCACTACGCCCGTCGAGGGCGACGACGGGGTTCGCGGCGCCGACCGCGACGACGCGCGCCGACACCGCGGCAACAGCCGCAGTGAGGGCGTCGGCGACCGGGTCCGCGTTACTTCTTGAGGGCGCGGATGACACGGCTGAGGGCGCGACCGGCCACCCACACGAACGGGATGCCGACGGCGAGCAACGCGACGAGGTTCGGATCGAACCGCAGATCGTCACCACGGCGGATGTAGGCGCCGAGGGGCAGCGTGTAGCCACCGCCCCCGCCGCCACCGTTGCCCTGCTCGTCGGAGCCGCCGCCGTACCCGGCCCAGGTGAGGGCGACGGGGATCATCTTGACGCCGTTCACGTCCTGCTGCTCCCCGTAGGCGGAGGTGACGCCGAAGCTGGTGGCTTGCTTGCCGAGTTCCAAAGCGATGTTGGGCATGGCTCCACCGTAGCGGCCCGGCCTCGGAGCATCGAGGGGCGTTGCGCGACCGGGACCGGCGTGTCAGTGGTCGTACGACGGCCGTGGGTTCGTGGGCAGGGCTCCCCCACCGCGCGACGGCCCGAGCAGCGATCCACGGGTGACGGCCCCTCGGCCGAAGCGGGTGGTGGCGTCGTCGAGCGCTCCCTCGACGCGGCGCCATTCGGCGTCGTCATCCCACAGGGTGGCCGCGATCGCCGCCGGCTTGAGCTTCTCGCCCCGCACGCCGACCAGGCGAACGGCCTGGCGTCGGTCGATCCCGTCGAACAGCTCGATGGCCGCGTCGCCGATGCGCTGGCCGACCGAGGTCGGTTCGGGCAGCGTGCGCGAACGGCTGAGCGTGGTGAAGTCGGAGAAGCGCACCTTGATCGAGATCGTCGACGCCTCGTACTGCTGCGCGCGCAGGCGCGCTCCCACGCGATCGGCGAGGCGGCGGAGCTCGACGTGCAGCGTGCGGGTGTCGGAGATGTCGGTGTGGAACGTCTCTTCATGACCGACGCTCTTCTCGGAGCGCCCCGTGTGTACCTCGCGGGCGTCGATGCCGCGTGACAGATGCCAGATGCGCTCGCCCATTGCGGGACCGAGCACCCGCTCGAGCGCAGGCCGCGGGGTGTCGAGGATGTCGGAGATGAGCCGGATGCCGCGAGACTCGAGCGCCTCGGCGGCCTTGGGACCCACTCCCCACAGCGCCCGCACCGAACGCGGGCGAAGGAACGCCTCGGTGTCGGCCTCGGCCACCACGAGCAGCCCGTCGGGCTTGGAGATCGTGGAGGCCATCTTTGCGACGTGCTTGGTCGCGGCGACTCCGATGCTGCAGGTCAGCCCGGTCTCGGCCTTCACCCGAGCCCTCAGGTCCCGCGCGATCATGCCGGGGCTCCGCCACAGCCGCCGCGCACCCCGGACGTCGAGGAACGCCTCGTCGATCGAGAGGGGTTCGACCAGCGGGGTGACGTCGTGGAAGATCGCCATAACCTGTCGCGACATCTCGGTGTAGCGGTGGTACGGCGGGTTGACGACGATCGCGGTCGGGCACATCCGCAGGGCGATCGCGACCGGCATCGCCGACTTCACGCCGTAGCGGCGGGCCTCGTACGAAGCGCTCGAGACGACGCCGCGCCCCTCGGACCCGCCGATGATGAGCGGCTTGCCCGCGAGAGAGGGATCGTCGAGCACGGCCACCGAGGCGAAGAAGGCGTCCATGTCGACGTGCAGGATGCCCGTGCCCGTGTCATCGGCGTCGGGGCGCGAGACGATGCGCCCCGTTCCGTCACCTCGTCCCATGGCATCCATTCTCCCCCGGACCTCCGACATCGGTCCTCGGCGCCCGCGCGAGGTCAGCGATCCGCGCATCCTCGACCGTCGTCTCGCGAATCTCGCGTCAACCGCCGAGGCTGTGTACACGCCCCGGGCCGGGAACGACGGATGCCACGGGCCCACCCCTCGCGGGGCGTGGTGCCGTGGCATCCGGTGTCGATTACAGAGCGGCGGCGCGCTCCAGCACGAGTTCGCGCACGCGCGCGGCGTCGGCCTGGCCCTTCATCGCCTTCATGACCGCGCCGATGACGGCGCCGGCGGCCTGCACCTTGCCGTCGCGGATCTTGGCGAGCACGTCGGGCTGGGCGACGAGGGCCTCGTCGATCGCGGCGATGAGCGCCCCGTCGTCCGAGACCACGGCGAGACCCCGGGCGTCGACGACCTCTTGCGGGGTGCCCTCTCCGGCGATGACGCCCTCGAGCACCTGGCGCGCGAGCTTGTCGGTGAGGGTGCCGGCGTCGATCAGCTTCTGCAGAGCGGCGACGTTCTCGGGAGAGACGAGGTCGGCCGCGTCGCGCTCCTGCGCGTTCGCGACGCGGGTGATCTCACCCGTCCACCACTTACGGGCCGAGGCGGGAGCGGCTCCCGCGGCGATCGTGTCGGCCACCGCGTCGAGCAGGCCGCCGTTGGCGACGTCCTGGAACTCGAGATCGGTGAAGCCCCACTCGCCCTTGAGCCGACGACGACGGGCCGCGGGCGGCTCGGGGAGCGCGGCGCGCAGCTCCTCGATCAGCTCGGGCGCGGGCACCACCGGCAGCAGGTCGGGCTCGGGGAAGTAACGGTAGTCGTCGGCATCCGACTTCGGGCGCCCCGGAGACGTGCGACCGGTGTCCTCGTGCCAGTGACGGGTCTCTTGCGTGATGGTCCCGCCCTTGGCGAGGATCGCGGCCTGACGCTGGATCTCGTAGCGCACCGCACGCTCGACCGAACGCATCGAGTTGACGTTCTTGGTCTCGGTGCGGGTGCCGAGCTTCTCCTGGCCGCGCGGGCGCAGCGAGACGTTGGCGTCGCAGCGGAGGTTTCCGCGCTCGAGCTTGGCCTCCGAGATTCCGAGGCCGCGCACGATGTCGCGGATCGTCGCGACGTAGGCCTTCGCCAGTGCAGGCGCCGAGTGCTCGGCACCGAAGATCGGCTTCGTGACGATCTCGACGAGCGGGACGCCGGCGCGGTTGTAGTCGACCAGCGAGTACTCCGCACCCTGGATGCGACCGGTCGCCCCTCCCATGTGGGTGAGCTTGCCGGCGTCTTCTTCCATGTGCGCGCGCTCGATCGGCACGGTCACGATGGTGCCGTCCTCGAGCTCGACCTCGACCGAGCCCTCGAAGGCGATCGGCTCGTCGTACTGCGAGATCTGGTAGTTCTTGCCGAGGTCGGGGTAGAAGTAGTTCTTCCGCGCGAAACGGCTGGACGGGGCGATCGAGCAACCGAGGGCGAGGCCCAGGCTGATCGACGACCGGATGGCCTCGGCGTTCACCACCGGCAGAGCGCCCGGAAGGCCCATGTCGACCGGGGCGACGAGCGTGTTCGGCTCGGCACCGTGGTGGGCCTCGTTGGCGGGGTTGGGCGCGGCCGAGAACATCTTGGTCGCGGTGTTGAGCTCGACGTGCACCTCGAAACCGAGGACGGGCTCGAACATCTCGAGCGCCTCGTCGAAGTCCATCAGGGCATCTTTCGCCATCAGAGCGACGCTCCGTTCGTGAGAGAGGGGGCCTTGTCGAGCAGCGGGGCACCCCACTGGTCGACGAGCAGCGCTTCGAGGGCCGCACCGACACGGTAGAGGCGGGCGTCCTCGCGAGCGGGGGCGAGGAATTGGATGCCGACGGGCAGGCCGTCCTCTGCGGCGAGACCGCTCGGCACCGAGATGCCGGGCACGCCCGCGAGGTTCGCGGGGATCGTGGTGACGTCGTTGAGATACATCTGCAGCGGGTCGTCGATCTTCTCGCCGAGGCGGAAGGCCGTAGTCGGCGCGGACGGCGTCGCAATGACGTCGACCTGCGAGAACGCGGCGTCGAAATCGTGCTGGATGAGCGTGCGGACCTTCTGCGCGCTGCCGTAGTAGGCGTCGTAGTATCCGGCCGAGAGGGCGTAGGTGCCGAGGATGATGCGGCGCTTGACCTCGGGGCCGAAGCCCGCGTCGCGCGTGGCGGCCATGACGTTCTCGACGGTGGCGGCGCCCTGCGGGTTCACGCGCATGCCGAAGCGCACCGAGTCGAACTTCGCGAGGTTGCTCGAGGCCTCGGCGGGGAGGATCAGGTAGTACGCGGCGACGCCGTACTCGAAGTGCGGGGCGCTGATCTCGACGATCTCGGCGCCCTGCGCCTCCATGGCCGCCAGCGACGCGCGGAACGAGTCCGACACGCCCTTCTGGAAGCCGCGGTCGTCGAGCTCGCGGATGACGCCGATCTTGAGGCCCTTCAGGACCTCGCCGGTCGCACCCTCGCGAGCCGCGGCAGCGAACGAGGGCCACGCGTCGGACAGCGAGGTCGAGTCGTTCGCGTCGTGTCCGCCGATGACGTCGTGGAGCAGGCCCGCGTCGAGCACGGTGCGGGTGACCGGGCCGACCTGATCGAGGCTGGATGCCAGGGCGATCGCGCCGTAACGGCTCACTCCACCGTAGGTGGGCTTGACGCCGACCGTGCCGGTGACGTGCGCGGGCTGACGGATCGAGCCGCCCGTGTCGGAGCCGAGGGCCAGCGGCGCCTCAAAGGCCGCGACGGCCGCAGCCGACCCGCCTCCCGAGCCGCCGGGGATGCGGTCGAGGTCCCACGGGTTGCGGGTGGGGCCGTACGCCGAGAACTCGGTGGAGGAGCCCATCGCGAACTCGTCCATGTTGGTCTTGCCGAGCGGCACCAGGCCCGCGGCGCGCGAGCGCGCGACGACCGTGGCGTCGTAGGGCGACATGTAGCCCTCGAGGATCTTCGATCCGCTCGTGGAGGGCATGTCGGTGGTGACGAGCACGTCCTTGACCGCGAGCGGAACGCCGGCGAGTTCGTGCAGCTGCTCGCCCGCCGCGCGGCGGCGGTCGATGTCGGCCGCGACCTCGAGGGCGTGGTCGCTCACGTGCAGGAACGCGTGCACGTCGCCGTCGACGGCCGCGATGCGGTCGAGGTGGGCCTGCGTGGCCTCGACGCTCGACACCTCTTTGCTCGAGAGCGCGGAGGCCAGGTCGGCGGCGGTGAGGCGGGTCAGATCGGTCATCGTCCCTGCTCCTTCGTCGCGTCGGAGGTGGAGACTCCCCGGAAATCGGTCGGCACGGTGCGCATCACTGCTCTTCTCCCAGGATCGCGGTCACGCGGAATCGGCCGTCGGCCTGGTCGGGGGCGTTCTGCAGCACCTGCTCGCGCGTGAGCTGCTGCTGAACGACGTCGGGGCGGAAGACGTTCTCGAGCGGGATCGGGTGGCTCGTGGCGACGACCTCGGGGGTCGCCACCTCGGACACCTTCGCGATGTTGTCGACGATGGCATCCAGCTGGCCGGTGAGGCTTTGGACCTCCTCGTCGCTCAACTGGATCCGGGCGAGCACACCGAGATGGCGCACGAGATCAGGAGTGATTTCAGACACCCCGCAAGTCTAGTTCGCGCGCGGTCCTGTCCCCGCCGAGCACCACCTCTAGGCTGACGGGGTGACGAGCTTCGATCCCCCGCGGCCCTGGACCTCGAGCTACGCCCCCGGTGTCCCCGAAGACCTTGACCCCCAGAGCGGCTCGCTCGTCGACATCGTCGACGCCTCGGTGCGCGACTACCCCAACGCCCCGGCCCTGCAGTTCTTCGGCCGCGAGACGACGTACGCCGAGATGGCCGCCGACATCGCCCGCGTCGCGGGAGCCCTCGCCGAGCGCGGGGTGAAAGCGGGAGACCCGGTCGCGATCGTGCTGCCCAACTGCCCGCAGCACATCGTGGCGTTCTACGCGGTCCTGCGCCTGGGCGCCGTCGTGGTCGAGCACAATCCCCTCTACACCCCGCGGGAGCTGCGCAAGCAGTTCGAGGATCACGGTGCGAAGCACGCGATCGTGTGGCGCAAAGTCGTCGCCACGATCCAGGAGTTCCCGGCCGACCTGACGGTCGACACGCTCATCTCGGTCGACGTGACCACCGCCATGCCCCTGCTGACCCGACTCGCCCTCCGCCTGCCCCTCGCGAAGGCGCGAGAGGCCCGCGCGGCTCTGACGACGAAGGCCCAGGATGCCGCCGACTGGGCCGACCTGGTGCGTCACGCGCCCCTCCCCTCGTCGCACCCGCGACCGGGGTCGACCGACCTGGCGATCATCCAGTACACGAGCGGGACGACCGGCACCCCCAAGGGGGCGATGCTCACGCACGCGAACCTGCTCGCCAACGCCGCTCAGGCCCGCGCCTGGGTGCCGCAGATCGTCCGCGGCGAGGGGTGCGTCGTCTACGCCGTGCTGCCGATGTTCCACGCGTACGGGCTGACCCTGTGCGTGACCTTCGCGATGTCGATGGGCGCGCGTCTCGTCCTCTTCCCCAAGTTCGATCCCGACCTCGTGCTCGCCGTGACGAAGAAGCACCCCGCGACCTTCCTCCCCCTCGTCCCCCCGATCGCCGAGCGGCTGCTCGCCGCGGCGACCGAGAAGGGCGTTTCGCTGACCGGTACCGACGTCGCGATCTCGGGCGCGATGGCCCTCCCGCACGATCTCGTCGTGCCGTTCGAGGAAGCCACCGGAGGCTATCTCGTCGAGGGCTACGGCCTGAGCGAGTGCTCACCCGTGCTGATGGCCAACCCCGTCGCCGACAACCGCGTCGCGGGGACCGTCGGCCTCCCCCTGCCCGGCACCGAGTGCCGGGTCGTCGACCCCGACGACCCGCGCACCGACGTCGAGCGCGGTGAACTCCTCGTCCGCGGCCCGCAGGTCTTCTCCGGCTACTACGGCAAGCCCGAGGAGACCGACGCGGTCTTCGTCGACGGGTGGTTCCGCACCGGTGACATCGTGACGATCGACGACGGCGGTTTCGTGCGGATCGTCGACCGCATTAAAGAGCTCATCATCACGGGAGGCTTCAACGTCGCCCCCACCGAGGTCGAGAACGTCCTGCGCCAACACCCCTCGATCGCCGATGTCGCCGTGGTCGGCCTTCCGAGCGAGCACTCGGGCGAAGAGGTCGTCGCCGCGGTCGTGCCCTCGACCCCCGGCGAGTTCGACGCCGAAGCCGTGCGGGCCTTCGCGCGCGGCATCCTGACGCCCTACAAGGTTCCGAAGCAGATCGTCGTCGTCGATGAACTGCCCCGCTCGCTCATCGGTAAGGTGCTCCGACGTCAGGTGCGCGACCGCCTGCTCGCCGACTGACGCCACCGCCCTGCTACACGCAGACCTCGGCGCGCAAGACCCGGGGCCGAATTGGTCGGTGCACGCGTGCGCTCGGTAGCGTGGGGGCATTCCGGGCCGCGTCGTGCCCGGGTGTGACCTTTGGGGGGAATCACATGATCATCAAGCGCACTCCGTTCGCTCTCGTCGCAGCCTCCGCGCTGCTTCTTCTCGCCGGCTGCTCCGGCGGTGCCAGCAACACCGCGGAGTCGAGCGACGACAGCATGACCGACAGCGGCACCACGACGACGCAGGAGACCACCGCGCCCGCGTCGCCCGCCGCACCCGCCGGGGATCAGTCGAAGGCCGACGCCTGCGACATCGTCCGGACGCAGTTCCAGGAGGTCAGCGGTGCGGGCAGCACGGTCGACAGCTCCGACCCGCAGGCGACGTTGGCGGCGTTCAAGAAGCTCGCGTCCGACGTCGGCACGCAGTTCGACTCGATCACCAACGCGGAGGTCGCGCCCGCGGCCAAGAAGGCCAGCGGCGCTCTCAACGACTACGCCGCGTTCCTCGAGACCGTCGTCGCCGACCCGTCGAAGGCCAGCGGCCTGAGCGGCCAGGTGAGCACTCTGCAGGCGAGCTTCACGGAGGCCGCCACGGTCTGCGCCGGCTGACAGATACCGAGAACGAACGGAAGGGCGGGGGCCTCGGCCCCCGCCCTTCCGTTGTTCGATCAGTCGTCGGCGGCGGTCTCTTCCGCGGCGGCGTCGATGTCGGCGTCGGCTGAGGTGTCGCCCGTCGCCGCGTCGAGTGCCGCGGGGCCCTGCTCGACGAGGATGCGGAACTGCGCGGCATCCAGGATTCTCAGTCCGAGCTCCTCGGCCTTCGCGAGCTTGGATCCGGCCCCCGGGCCCGCCGCCACGAAGTCCGTCTTCTTCGACACGCTCGATGCCGCCTTGCCGCCGGCCGAGAGGATGGCTTCTTGCGCCCCCTCGCGGGTGTAGCCCTCGAGTGATCCGGTCGCCACCACCGTGAGGCCCGCGAGGACCCCGCCCGCAGCGGCCGCCGCCCCGGGTCCGGGGTGGCCGGGGATCGTGAAGCGCACCCCCGCGGCTGCCCAGCGGTCGACGATCTCGCGGTGCCACTCCACGTCGAACCAATCGATGACGGCGTCGGCGATGATGCCGCCGACACCCTCGACGGCCGCGAGTTCTTCGCGCGAGGCCGCTCGAATGGCCTCGAGCGAGCCGAACCACTGGGCGAGGGCCCGGGCCGCGACCGGACCGACGTGCCGGATGTTCAGCGAGACGAGCAACCGCCAGAGGTCTTTGGTCTTCGCCTTGTCGAGCTCGGCGATGAGCTTGGTCGCCTGCTCGGACGGCAGGACCTGCCGATAGTCCTTGCGGATGCCGCGGCGGCGGCGCTCGGCCGGGTCGAGGTCCTCGGCGCCCGGCGGGTACGACGCCGGCGACAGCTTCTGGAACGGCAGTCGTCGCACGAGCTCGCCGGTATCGGGATCGACCTTGCGCTCCCCCGTCTCGGAGTCGCGCACGACGACCTCGATCGGCACGAGCTGGTCGACCGTCAGGTCGAAGAGCCCCGCCTCGGTGTCGAGCGGCGGCCGGTCGGGCACCTCGGGCTGGGTGAGGGCCGCGGCGGTGACTTCTCCCAGGGCCTCGACGTCGAGCGCTCCGCGGGACCCGATGTGCTCCACACGACCGCGCACCTGGGCGGGGCACGAGCGCGCGTTCGGGCACCGCAGGTCGATGTCGCCCTCTTTCGCGGGGCGCAGCGGCGTCCCGCACTCGGGGCAGTCCGCCGGCATGACGAACGCGCGTTCGCTGCCGTCGCGCAGCTCGACCACCGGACCGAGGACCTCGGGAATGACGTCGCCGGCCTTGCGCAGCACGACCGTGTCGCCGATCAGCACGCCCTTGACCTTGACGACGTCCTGGTTGTGCAAGGTGGCCTGGCGCACGACACTGCCGGCGACCTTCGCGGGTTCCATGACCGCGAAGGGGGTGGCCCGTCCGGTGCGGCCGACGGACACCACGATGTCGAGCAGCTTCGTGTTCACCTGCTCGGGAGGGTACTTGTACGCGATCGCCCATCGCGGCGCTCTACTCGTGGCACCGAGCTCGTCGTGCAGGGCGAGTTCGTCGACCTTGACGACGACGCCGTCGATCTCGTGCTCCACGTCGTGACGATGCTCGCCGTGGTGCGCGACGCAGGCCAGGACGCCGTCGATCGTCGACTCGACGCGGCTGTACGGCGAGGTGGGCAGTCCCCACGACGCCAGCAGGTCGTAGATCTCGCTCTGTGCGGCCACGGGAGGGATCTGCCACGCACCGATGCCGTGCACGTAGAGCTTGAGGGAGTCGATGCGCGCGAGACCGGCCTCGAGTTCGAGGCCCGTCTTCTTCTCGATCTGCTGACGCAGTCCGCCGCTAGCCGCGTTGCGGGGATTCGCGAACGCGGGGAAGCGTCGAGCCGCCGCGATCTCGGCCTTCTCTTCGTCGAACGCGCGGCCCCCACGTCGGCCGGCGGCCCGCTCTCGAGCCTCGGCCAGCGCCCGCTCGCGGAACTCGCCCTGGAGCCGGTTGAGGTTCTCGAATTTCGCGACGGGGATGAAGACCTCTCCGCGCACCTCCACGATCGGCGGGTGCCCCTCTCCCGCGAGCTCGTGCGGGATGTCGGCGAGACGCAGGGCGTTCTCGGTGACGATTTCTCCGACCCGACCGTCGCCGCGGGTCGCGGCGGAGGTGAGCACGCCGTTCTCGTAGCGCAGGCTGATGGCCAGTCCGTCGATCTTGAGCTCGCTGAGCCAGTGCACCGCGCGCCCCGCGGCGGCCTCGGTCTTGACGGCCCAATCGCGCAGCTCTTCGGGCGAGAAGACGTTGTCGAGGCTGAGCATGCGCTCGGCGTGCTCGATCGTCGCGAGGTCGGTGGCCTCGGCGGCTCCCACCGACAGGGTCGGGCTGTCCTGCCCCTGGAGTTCGGGGTGCAGACGCTCGAGGGCCTCGAGCCGGTGCATCCATCCGTCGTACGTCGCGTCGTCGACGACCTCGGCGTCTCGGCCGTAGTACGCGTCGCGCGCACCGACGATCCGCTGGGTGAGGTCCGCGGCCTCGGCGCGCGCCTCGTCGAGGGTGAGGTCGGGAAGCTGATCGTGCTCGGTCACGCATCCAGCTTAGGGAGGGGTTCCGACATCGGCCGCGGGCGGGTCGCCGCTTACCACGCCCTCCAGAGCTTGTCGGGGTTCGATATCCGTCGGACGCCGGCGACGAGCCCACCCCTCATCTCCAGCGAGATGACGTCCGTGACGGCGCCCACCGAGAGCGAGAGCCCGATCTCGCCATTGACGTCCACCTGCCGCGCCGAGATCACGGCTCCGGCTGCGGCCGCCTTCTCGAGGATTCCGGCGAAGAAGCGGACGATCCTCTCGGCGCCGAAGATGGGGTTGAGCGCGCTCTTGACCCGCCCGCCTCCGTCCGCCCAGAGGATCGCGTCATCGGTGAGGATGCCCGCCACGCCCGCGACGTCTCCGGTCTCGATCGCGGCGACGAGAGCGCGGACAGCCCCGCGGTCGGCGCCTGACGACGACGGCTCGGCGCGCAGCTGAAGCCTCCTTTCTCCCCGCGAGATCAGCTGGCGCACCGACGCGGGTGAGCGATCGAGGATTTCCGCGATCTCGACGGACGTCATCCCGAACGCCCGATGCAACACCACCGACGCACGAGCCGCGGGTTCCAGCTGCTCCGCGAGGTGCAGGACCGCCAGCGACAGCATCTCGCGGTCCGCCACCACGTCGTCGGGCAGACGCTCGGTGGCGACCGGCTCCGGCAACCACGGCCCCGGATAATCCTCGCGAGCGGCCTGCACTCGACGCAACTGGTCGATGGATCGTCTGACGCAGACCGTCGTCAGCCAGGCCGCCCACGAGCGCACCTCATCGCCGTCGCCCTCCGCCCGCAGTGCGTCGAGGGCGACGTCCGAGACGACGTCCTCCGCGGCGCCGAAGTCTCCGAGCATCCGATAGGCGATCCCCACGAGTCGGTCCCGCTCCGTGCTCCACGCGAGGCTGGCCATCGTCACCTCGCCGAGGCTACCGGCAGGACGGGCGACGCTCATGCGACGGGGTGGGCGGCATCGACCGGCGGGGTCATCCCTGTCGCCAGGGCGATGCGGTTCCACACGTTGATCGTCGCGATGGCGACCACGAGGGAGCCGAGCTCCTTCTCCGAGAAGAACGCGGCCGCGCGCTCCCACACCTCGTCGGTCACGCTCTCCGGCCCGACGAGGGTCACGGCATCGGTGAGGGCGAGTACCGCGCGTTGCCGGTCGTCGAGGAGGTCGCCGGCGTGGTGCCAGGCCGCGACGGCGTGGAGCGTCCGCGCGGGGACGCCGTGCGCGGCCGCCGCGGTGGCGTGCATGTCGACGCAGAACCCGCACCCGTTGAGGATCGACGCCCGCAGTTTGAGCAACTCGTAGAGGGTCTTGTCGACGTGGGTGCGCGCATACCCCTCGAGCGCGAGGACGGCGGCGTAACCGCCGCGGTTGGTGCGGGACAGGTCGATACGGGTCATCGGGGACTCCTCGCGGTAGGGGACGCGAAGATCGCGTCCACCAGAGGAGTCGAACGGCGACGGCGGAGTGTGACGGGCCTCAGGCCTCGACCGGGACCGCCGACACCGTCCGGTCGATCGTGAACTGTCCGAGCACGCGCGTGCCGTCGTAGAGCACAGCGGTCTGCCCGGGGGCGACCCCGTCGAAAGGCGTCTCGGGACGCACCGTCAGCACGCCGTCGACGAACTCGGCGACGGCGGGCACGGGGTCCGCGTGCGCGCGGATCTGCACGTCGCAGTCGAAGCGCTCGCCCTCGGGTGCGCGTCCGGCCCAGGTGTAGCGCTCCCCCGCGATCTCGGAGCACGCGAGCGCCTCTTTCGGCCCGACGACCACGGAGTTGGTGATGGGACGCACTTCGAGCACGAAGCGGGGCTTGCCATCGGCCGCGGGAACCCCGAGCTGCAAGCCGCGGCGCTGCCCCACGGTGAAGGCGTGCGCCCCCTCGTGCGTGCCGACCACGGCTCCCGTACGGTCGAGGATCTCGCCGCGCTCGGCACCCACCTTGTCGGCGAGCCAGCCGCGCGTGTCACCGTCGGGGATGAAACAGATGTCATGGCTGTCGGGCTTCTGCGCCACGGACAACCCGCGCTCCTCCGCCTCGGCGCGCACGAGCGCCTTCGACGGGGTGGACCCGAGCGGGAAGTAGGTGTGCGCGAGCTGCTCAGCGGTGAGCACACCCAGCACGTACGACTGGTCCTTGGCGTTGTCGGAGGCGCGGTGCAGCTCGCGCCCCCCGGGCGTGTCGACGAGAGTGGCGTAGTGGCCGGTGCAGACGGCGTCGAAGCCGAGTTCGAGGGCCCGCTCGAGGAGGGCCGCGAACTTGATCTTCTCGTTGCAGCGCATACAGGGGTTGGGCGTGCGCCCGGCGCGGTACTCCGCGACGAAGTCGTCGATCACGTCGTCGCGGAAGCGCTCCGAGAAGTCCCAGACGTAGAAGGGCATGCCGAGCTTGTCGGCGGCACGGCGGGCGTCCATCGCGTCTTCGATCGTGCAGCAGCCGCGGCTGCCGGCGCGGAGCGTTCCCCCGGCACGCGAGAGCGCCAGGTGCACGCCGACCACGTCGTGACCCGCCTCGACCGCGCGGGCCGCAGCCACCGCGGAGTCGACTCCACCGCTCATCGCCGCAAGAACTCGCATCGTCCCAGTCTACGAACGTCGGTCTGAACGGGCGCCGGATGCCACGGCCCGGGCGTACGCGTCGGGGAGACGGGTGAGAACGGCGTCGACGTCGGCGTCCGTGGAGGTGTGTCCGAGGGTGAATCTCAGCACCGATCGCGCCGCGCGATCGTCGAGCCCGAGAGCGAGCACCACGTGCGACGGCTCCGCCACGCCGGCCTGGCACGCCGACCCCGTCGACACGGCGATCTGCTCCATATCGAGCAGGAACAGGAGCGTCTCGCCCGCGGCATCCGGGAACAGCACGTGCGCGTTGCCGGGCAGACGCTCGGTCCGGTGCCCGAGCAGCCGGGCGGAAGGGATGGACGAGAGGATGCCGGTCACCAGGCGATCGCGGAGTGCGGCGAGCCGCTCCGCCTCGCCGTGGCGCTCGGCCTCGGCCGCCGTGAGGGCCGCCGCGAAGGCGGAGGCGCCCGCGACGTCCTGCGTCCCGGCGCGGAGGCTCCGCTGCTGGCCGCCGCCGTGGACGAGAGGCGTGAGCCGGGCGTGTCGCGAGACGACCGCGGCGCCAACGCCGACGGGACCGCCGACCTTGTGCGCCGAGACCGACATCGCCACGAGGCCCGAGGGCGCGCTCCCCGAGCCCCGCCACGCCGAGAACGACACCGGGATCTGGCCGAGCGCCGACACGGCGTCGAGGTGCAGGGGCACCCCGGCGTCGAGCGCGCGCCGCGCGAGGTCGGCGGCATCCTGGATCGTTCCGACCTCGTTGCTCGCGACGAGCGCCGTCGCGAGGGCGGCTCCCGGAAGAGCCGCAGAGAACGCCTCCGCGTCGATGCGGCCGAGCGGATCGAGGGGTACCGGGCGCACATGCGCATCCTGCGTCGAGGACAGCCACCCCACCGCATCGAGCGTGGCGTGGTGCTCGCCGTCGGGGAGCAGGATCGCGTCGGCGTCGGCGGAGCGCGACCACCACAGGCCCTTCAGCGCGAGATTGGCCGCCTCGGTGCCGCCGGACGTGAAGACGACCTCGATCGGCTGGCACCCGAGCACGGTCGCGAGAGCCTCGCGAGCGTCCTCGAGCAGGCGACGCGCGTCCTGACCGGCGCCGTGGATCGACGACGGGTTGCCGAGCACGTCGTGGGCGGCGAGCCACGCCTCTCGCGCCTCCGGGCGCAACGGGGTGGTCGCCGCGTGATCGAGGTATACCCGCATCCTCGCCCTCCCGGTATCTCCAGCGCCTTTCACTACCCTAAGACGCATGGTCCGACCCGAGACTGTCCTGCCCGCCCGCCCCGCCCTGCTCCGCTCGTCGCTCGACGATCTGGGCGTGCGGCTCGGCCCCGACGGGGGCACCCTGCGCGTCTGGTCGGGTTCCGCCGACGCGATGCAAGTGCTCGTCTTCGACGACGTCGACCTCGACTGGGCGACCGAGACCATCACCATGACCCCCGTGGGCGGGGGCGTGTTCGAGGCCACCACTCCCCTGCTGCGACCCGGCGCGCGATACGCGATCCGCGTCGGAGGGCCGCACGGCCCCGGACACACGTTCAACCCGCAGTCGCTCCTGATCGAGCCGTACTCGCGGGGGCTCGTCTCGGTCAGCTACGGCGACTGGCGCTCCGTGGTCGTCGACGGCTCTTTCGACTGGGGCACCTCCACCAAGCCCCGCGTGCCGATGGACCGCACGGTCATCTACGAGGGACATGTCAAGGGCCTCACCAAGCGGCATCCCTTCATTCCGCCCGCTCTGCACGGCACGTACGCGGGACTGGCGCACCCCGCGATGATCGATCACCTGCTCTCCCTCGGCGTCACCAGCGTCGAGCTGCTTCCGGTCCACGCCTTCGCCACCGAGCCTCGCCTGCTGCAGCTGGGCCTGTCGAACTACTGGGGCTACAACTCGCTCAACTTCTTCACCCCGCACGCGCCGTATGCCACGGCCGCCAGCCGCGCCGAGGGTCCCGAGGCCGTTTTGCGCGAGTTCAAGGGAATGGTGAAGCTCCTACACGAGGCCGGCCTCGAGGTGCTGCTCGACGTCGTCTACAACCACACCGCCGAAGAAGGCATCGGGGGGCCGCGCACGAGCCTGCGCGGCATCGACAACAAGGCCTACTACCGCCAGACCGCCGAGGGCGCGTACATCGACGAGACCGGCTGCGGCAACGCGGTGAACACCTCGACGGATGCCGCGGCACGACTCATCCTCGACTCGTTGCGGTACTGGAGCGACGAGGTGCAGATCGACGGCTTCCGCTTCGATCTCGCCGTCACCCTCGGCCGCGACGAGAACCACTCCTTCACGCCCGATCACCCGCTCCTCAGGGCCATCCGAGAGGGTGCCGCGCTGTCGGGCACCAAGCTGATCGCCGAACCCTGGGACGTCGGCATGGGCGGCTGGCAGACCGGCAACTTCGGCGAGGGCTGGCTGGAGTGGAACGACCGCTACCGCGATCGGGTGCGCAATTTCTGGCTGAGCGACATCGACTACGCCCGGCGCGCGGCCACCGCCCCGGTCGGGATCGGCGGCTTCGCCACGCGTCTGGCGGGATCGTCGAACACCTTCTCCGAAGACCGCGGGCCCCTCGCGAGCGTCAACTTCGTCACCGCGCACGACGGGTTCACCCTGCGCGACCTCGTCTCGTACGACGTCAAGCACAACCTCGGCAACGGCGAGCAGAACCGCGACGGCGCCGACACCAACCGCTCGTTCAACCACGGCGCCGAAGGCCGCACCACCGACGAACGCGTGCTCGCCACCCGCCGCAAGGCCATGCGCAACCTCATGGGCACGCTGCTGTTGTCGGCGGGAGTGCCGATGATCACCGCCGGCGACGAGATGGGACGCACGCAGCGCGGCAACAACAACGCCTACTGCCACGATTCCGCGCTCACCTGGCTGTCGTGGGACCTCGCCCCGTGGCAGGAGCACCTGTTCGCGCACACGCAGCGCCTCCTGCGGCTGCGCCGCGACAATCCCGCGCTGCGGCCCCAGCGCTTCGCCCGGCTCGGCGAGGTGATCCCCTCGGCCTCGGTCATGGAGTGGTTCGACGAGAACGGCGAGACGATGTCGAGCGAGCGCTGGAACGACCCGGCGCACCGGACCCTGCAGTACCTCGCGACCTCGACGCCCGAAGAAGAGGACCCGAACCGCGTCCTCCTCGTGATCCACGGCACCGAGGACGCCACCGAGATCGTCCTGCCCGATCTCGAGGACGCGGTCTACGTCTCGCTCTGGTCGAGCGCCGACGAGACGCCGTCCGATGACGAGGAGCGCTTCGCGCCCGGAGACGTCGTCCCCCTCGCCGGCGCCTCGATGCGACTGTTCCGCGTCGACTGATCCGGCCCCGCTGTCAAGGCCGGGCGAAACCGTACGGGAACGTCGGTGGCCCGCGATAGGTTCGGACCGTGGCCACCACGACGACTCCCTCGCCCGAGCTGCCCTGGCGCAGCGCCGCCTCGATTCCCGTGCGTCCGGTCAAGCCGACGCCCACCTCGCGCAGCGTGGTCACCCCGCGCATCCCGCTGGCGCTCCCGCACCCGAGCGTGCCCGGCGGCAGATTCCGCCCCTCCGCGTACGTCGGTGAGGCCGTGCCGTTCACCGTGACAGCGTTCCGCGAGGGCCACGACCGCATCGGCGTGCAGGTGCGCCTGTTCTCGCCGTCCGGCGACGAATCGCTGCACCGCCTGAGTCCCCTCAACGACGGCTTCGATCGCTGGTCGACGCTCGTCGCTCCGCTCGAGCAGGGCGTCTGGCGGTTCCGTTTCGAATCCTTCGCCGACGACTTCGCGACGTGGGAGCACGCCGCCGAGGTCAAGATCGCGGCGGGCGTCGATGTCGCCCTCATGCGAGAGATGGGCGCGCAGCTCTTCGATCGGGCGCGCGGCGAGAAGAAGCGGCCCGGCACCGACAAGGACCGCCTGTACGACGCCGCCCGCGCCCTGCGCGATCCCGACGTGCACGACGACACCGCGCTCCAGATCGTCCGCGACCCCGAGATCGCGGCGCTGTTCGAGGCCCGCCCCATGATGGGCCTGGTCTCTGTCGGGCGGGATGCCGAGCTGCTCGTCGAACGAGAGCGCGCCGGCGCCGGCGCCTGGTACGAGTTCTTCCCCCGGTCCGAAGGGGCACGACGAGCGGAGGACGGCTCGATCGTCAGCGGCACGTTCCGCACCGCCGCCGAGCGGCTCCCGGCCGTCGCCGGAATGGGCTTCGACGTGCTGTACCTGCCGCCGATCCACCCCATCGGCCAGACCAACCGCAAGGGGCCGAACAACACCCTCGTCACCGAGCCCGGAGACCCCGGCTCGCCGTGGGCCATCGGGGGCGCGGCAGGCGGGCACGACACCGTCCACCCCGACCTCGGCACTCTCGAGGACTTCCGCGCCTTCGTGCGGACCGCGCGCGAGAACGACATCGAGGTGGCACTCGACCTCGCGCTGCAGGCCTCGCCCGATCACCCGTGGGTCGCCGAGCACCCGGAGTGGTTCACCACCCTCCCCGACGGCTCGATCGCCTTCGCCGAGAACCCCCCGAAGAAGTACCAGGACATCTATCCGGTCAACTTCGACAACGACCCCGAGGGCATCCGCGCCGAGGTGCTGCGCATCGTCCGCCATTGGATCGCGCAGGGCGTCACGATCTTCCGCGTGGACAACCCGCACACGAAGCCCCTGCAGTTCTGGGAGTGGCTCATCGCGACCGTCAGCGCCGAGGAGCCCGACGCGGTGTTCCTGGCCGAGGCCTTCACGCGCCCCGCGCCGCTGCAGGGCCTGGCCATGGCGGGGTTCCAGCAGAGCTACACCTACTTCACGTGGCGCAACACGAAGGACGAGCTCGAGGAGTTCCTCACCGGTCTCGCCCACGAGACCGACGACTTCCTCCGCCCCAACCTCTTCGTCAACACCCCTGACATCCTCACCGAGTACCTTCAGTTCGGCGGGCGACCGGCGTACAAGATCCGCGCCGCCATCGCGGCCACCGCGGCTCCCACCTACGGCGTCTACGCGGGCTACGAGCTGTACGAGAACGTCGCGCGTCCGGGGTCCGAAGAGAACATCGACAACGAGAAGTACGAGTACAAGTTCCGCGACTGGGCCGCCGCCGAAGCCGCGGGTGACTCGCTCGCGCCGTACCTGCGCATGCTGAACGGCGCGCGGCGCGCGCATCCGGCGCTCGGGCAGTTGCGCAACCTCAGCGTGCACTGGAGCGACGACGACAGCATCCTCGTGTACTCCAAGCACCTCGACGCCGCCCTCTCGCCCGATGGTCGCAGCGACACGATCATCGTGGTCGCGAACGTCGACCCGCACTCGGCCCGTGAAACGACCGTCCACCTCGACACCACGGTCTTCGGCATCGAACCCGGCGCCACGTACGAGGTCGAGGATCTCGTCACCGGACAGGTCTGGACCTGGGCCGACCACAACTTCGTGCGCCTCGACGCCTTCGTCGAGCCGGTGCACATCCTGCACGTCAAGGAGAACCGATGACCTCCCTTCCCTCCGAGATCCTGGATGCCGTGGCCCACGGCGCCCACCATGACCCGCACAGCGTGCTCGGCGTGCACGAGACCGGCGAGGGATGGGTCATCCGTTCGCGCCGGCCCCTTGCCCGCGAGGTGGTCGCCGAACTGGCCGACGGCACCTCGGTCGCCCTCGAGCACGTCCGCGGGGGGATCTGGGAGGCGCCCGTCGCGGCCTACCCTGGCGCCTACACGGTGCGCGCGTCGTACGACGGTTCGGAGCACGTCTCCGACGACGGGTACCGCCACGCGCCGTCCGTCGGCGAGCTCGACCTGCACCTGATCGCCGAGGGGCGTCATGAAGAGCTCTGGCGCATCCTCGGTGCACACGTGCGCGAACTCGACGGGTCGACGGGCACCGCGTTCACCGTCTGGGCTCCCGATGCGCGCGCCCTGCGCGTCATCGGAGACTTCAACGGGTGGGACGGCGCCGGCCACGCCATGCGGTCGATGGGCGGCAGCGGCGTCTGGGAACTGTTCGTCCCCGGGATCGGCGTCGGCACGCGCTACAAGTTCGAGATCCTCACCCGCGCCGGCCAGTGGATCGAGAAGGCGGATCCCATGGCGCGACTCGCCGAGGTTCCTCCCGCCACGGCGTCCGTGGTCACCGATTCGACCTACGCGTGGGCGGACGACGAGTGGATCGACGAGCGCTCGCTCACCGCGCCGATCGACCGCCCGATGTCGATCTACGAACTCCACCTCGGTTCCTGGAAGCAGGGGCTGTCGTACCGCGACGCGGCCGACGAGATCATCGACTACGTCGGCGCGCAGGGGTTCACCCACGTCGAGTTCCTCCCGCTGGCCGAGCACCCCTTCGGCGGCTCGTGGGGGTACCAGGTGTCGGGTTACTACGCCCCGACGAGCCGTTTCGGCTCGCCGGACGACCTGCGCTACCTCATCGACCGTCTGCACCAGGCCGGCATCGGCGTGATCATGGACTGGGTCCCCGGCCACTTCCCCAAGGACGACTTCGCGCTCGCCCGCTTCGACGGCGAGGCCCTGTACGAGCACCCGGACCCCCGTCGCGGCGAGCACAAGGACTGGGGCACGCTCATCTTCGACTACGGCCGCAACGAGGTGCGTAACTTCCTCGTCGCGAACGCGCTGTACTGGTTCGAGGAGTTCCACGTCGACGGTCTGCGAGTGGATGCCGTGGCCTCCATGCTCTACCTCGATTACTCGCGCAACGAGGGCGAGTGGGCGCCGAACCAGTTCGGCGGTCGCGAGAACCTCGAGGCGATCCGGTTCCTGCAGGAGGTGAACGCGACCTCGTACAAGCGCTACCCCGGTATCGCCTTGATCGCCGAGGAGTCGACGAGCTTCCCCGGCGTCACGGCTCCCACCTCGCACGCGGGCCTCGGTTTCGGCTTCAAGTGGAACATGGGCTGGATGAACGACTCGCTGCAGTACATCGGGCGCGATCCCATGTACCGCTCGCACCACGAGGGTGAGCTGTCGTTCTCGTTCGTGTACTCGTTCAGCGAGAACTTCGTCCTGCCGATCAGCCACGACGAGGTCGTGCACGGCAAGGGCAGCCTCTTCGGTCGCATGCCGGGCGACCACTGGCAAAAGCTCGCCAACATGCGCGCGTTCCTGGCGTACATGTGGGGGCACCCCGGCAAGCAACTGCTGTTCATGGGCCAGGAGTTCGGGCAGATGTCCGAGTGGTCGGAGTCGCGCAGCATCGACTGGTGGATGCTCGACCAGCCCTCGCATGCGCAGCTGCACTCCTTCGTGGCCGAGCTGAACCGCGTCTACAAGGATCAAGCGGCCCTGTGGGCGCGTGATCACGACGGCGCGGCATTCTCGCGCCTCGGTGCCCCGGCCTGGAACACGAACGTCCTCGCCTTCGCCCGTCGCGATCACCACGGCAACACGATCGCCGTGGTGTGCAACTTCTCGGGCGTTCCGCTGACCGATTACCCCCTCGACCTGCCCGAATCGGGCACCTGGACCGAGATCCTCAACAGCGACGCCGAGGCCTTCGGCGGCTCAGGGCAGGGCAACTTCGGTGCGGTACAGACGGATGGTCGCGGAAGCGCGACGCTGACCCTCCCCCCTCTCGGGGTGCTGTGGCTCCACCACCGTTCGGGGAGCTGACCCCGGGCGTCTCGGCCCCTGCGCGGGGTGATCCGCGCCGGATCCACGGGTCTGACACACGCGCAAACGACGACGGCCCCGTCCCCCCTAGGGAGGACGGGGCCGTGCGATGTCCGGGCTCAGAAGAGCAACGAGGCCAGTCGCGAGCGGGCGCGGATCACCCGCGCGTCCTCGTCGCCGACGAGGCCGAAGAGCTCGAGCAGACGCTCGCGCACCGGGGCGCGCTCATCCCCGGGAAGCGCGGCGAAGAGGTCGAGCAGACGGCCGAAGGCGTCGTCGACATGCCCGCCCACGACGTCGAGATCCGCGACGAGGAATTGTGCCTCGAGCCCCGTCGGGTCGGCGGCCGCCGCGGCACGGGCCGCCTGGAGGTCGGCGTCCTGGACGCGGTCCAGCAGACGCACCTGTCCGAGACCGGCGCGCGCGTCGGCGTCGCGCGGGTTCTCGACGAGGGCCTTCTCGTAGGCGGTGATGGCGCGGGCGTAGTCGCCCTCTTCGATCGCGGCGAACGCCTCTGCGTGCAGCGGGGGCAGCTCGGGCTCCGCGGCGGGGGCATCGGCGGAGGGGGCGCCCTCGACCGGGACGGTACCGGTTACGCCGTGCTGAGCGGCGAGCTGCAGAAGCTGGGCGAACACGTCGCGCACCTGCTGCTCAGGGACGGCTCCGGTGAACAGGGGCACCGGCTGACCCGCCACGAGCGCGAGCACCATGGGGATCGACTGCGCGCGGAAGCCCTGCGCGAGCTGCGGGTTCGCGTCGACGTCGACCTTGGCGAGCACCAGGCGGCCGGCGAGCTCGGTGACCACCTTCTCGAGCACGGGGCTCAGCTGCTTGCACGGCCCGCACCACTCGGCCCACAGATCGATGACGACCGGGACCGTGCGCGAGAGCTCGAGGACCTCACCGAACGTCTCATCGGTCACGTCGAAGACCAGGGGCGGCGCGCCGGCGGGGCGCGGGGGCGTCGCGGGGGCGCCGGAGGCGGGTGCCGCCGGCGGCTGGGGACGGTTGCGCAACGACGAGAGGTCGACGGCACCGCGCATCACGGAACCGGGGGCGGGAGTGCTCACGGGGACACCTTCGCTTCGAGGAGGCTGGATCGGTAGCCGAGCAGGCGGATCTGATCGTCGGAGCCCTGGCTGGGCACGTAGAAGAAGACCTGGTCGGAGTATGTCGTGGTGAAGCCTGTCGCCGACTGGTCGACACCGGTCAGGGCCTTGACCGCCGGATTGTTGTCCAGCTTGATCACGGCGTCCTTGTTGGTGGGCTTCGCGGTGTCGCTCTCGTACACGTTGACCGCGACGATCGCACCGGTGTCGAGCGTCGCCAGCGCGATGGGCGTCGCGGCTCCCGCGGAGGCCGAGAAGCTGATCTCCGCCGTTCCCGCACCGGTCTGGTTGAGTTCGTCGGTGCGCTTGGTCTTGTTGTCCTGGATCGCCGAGAGCAGCAGGTCGTTCGCCGTGTCGAACTTCGCGAACGAGGCGCTGTTCTGGCCGTTGTTGATGACATCCGCGTAGGCGGCGGCCACCTTCTCGGGCGCCATGACGAGGAAGGACGAGTCCGGCGGAACCTGCGTGGCACCGACGTAGGGCGCCGCGAGCTCGGGAAGGTTCGTCGAGGCCTCGAGGTTGCCGACGTACGAGGCCTTGTACTCCTCCCACGGCGTCTGCTGCGTCATCATCATGATCGTGGTCGTGGGGGTCGCGGCATCCGCCGACTCCACCACCGTCATGAGGGTGCGCGGCCACGTTCCCGTGGTCTGCGGCAGCACGATCTGCACGGGCTCCGCCGGGATCGCGGGCAGGGCGGGTCGGTCGGGGATCGCGGCGCGCAGCTTGTAGTTGGTCTGCCGCTCCGCGAGAGCCGGGCCCGACAGCCGCTCGGCGACGACGTTCCCGTCGAGCGAGGCATCGGCCTGCGCGACGGTCGACGAGACCTTCGCCACAATGCGCTGCGCCTGCGCCTCGGTGACCGCCGGCGGGAACTGCCCCTCCGGGACGATCACCGTCGGAGTGGGGCTCGGCGACTCGGTCGCCGCGAGCTGCGGCCACGCGTCAGCCGAGCATCCCGCCAGCAGAGCGATCGACACGCCCAGCGCGGGGATGGCGACCAGAGCGCGGCGACCGCGCAGGGCCCCGCGGACTCGCGACCCTCCGCGGCGAGCGGGGCTCTGGCTCACGACGCCTTTGCTCTCGGCATCCGCGTCGACCGTCGAAATCGGCTCGGTGACCGGAAGGGGCAGCCCCTTGCGGCGCGGACGACGCTGACGACGGACATGGCGGATGCCGAGCAGGTAGAGCACCAGACCGGCCAGAAGGACGATTCCGCCGCCGACGATGAGTGGACCGGCCCACGGCGTGGAGTCGTCGATCGGCCAGGTGAGGCTGACGGTCGAGGGGGCGGGGGCCGTTCCGTCGGAGGCGACGAGCACGCTCATGTCGGACGGGAGCTGCAGAGTGGTCGACAGCGATCCGGTCTGTTCGAACTCGTCGAGCCAGAGGTCGGAGTCCACGGGCGATCGTCCGGTGGTCGCGGCGCCCGAGGCGGGGGTGACCGTCGGCGCGACCTCGGAGGTCTGGACGGTGCCGGCGCCGTCGAGGGTCACCGCGGTGTAGGGGACGTCGGCGAGCCACGCGGTGACGTCGGCGGTGCGTCCGTACGAGACGAACACCGCCCCATCGCCTTGGACGCGCAGGGTCTGCGCCCCGGGGACGCTCGTCAGCACTGCGCCGTCGATCAGCGTGAACGCCGTCGAGCCGTCGGTCTGCACGTTGGCCGAGGTCTCCGAAGGGCCGTGGAACACGGTCCTTTGGGCGATACCGGCACCGATCATGGCGGCAGCGATGACGAATGCCACCACGGCCCAGACGAATCTCACGCTTCACACCATCCCCACCGGTGGCTCGGGCGCCACCGAATCGACATTTCAGACTATCCGAGGGCGCCTGAAAGTTCGCGGCGAGGCCCGTCGCGCGCTCGGTCGGGCCATCCGCTCAGTATCCTGACGACACGGGCACGTCAGCCCGGCTGATGCGGGAGTCGTTCGGCATGAAGATTCACAATCCCTTCCGGGTGGCTCTGCTCGCCACGCTCGGCGTCGGAGTCGGCCTGCTGCTCATCGGCAGCGTCCAGAACCTGTCGACGATCCTGTTGTACGTGGGCACGGCGTTGTTCCTGTCTCTCGGCCTCGACCCCGTCGTGTCGTTCCTCGAGCGTCGAGGTCTCCCCCGCTGGGCGGCGGTGCTGGTGACGATCCTGGCGGTGCTCGGCGTCTTCGCCGGGATCATCTTCATGGTCGTCCCGATCATCGTGAGCCAGATCGCCCAGCTGGTGTCCCAGATCGAGCAGCTGCTGCAGCCCGGTCGGTGGAACGAGATCGTCACCGACGTGCAGGCCTGGGTGTCGCAGACCCTCCCCTGGCTGAAGATCGACGAGGTGTGGGCGGGGATCCAGCACTGGTTCTCCACGCTCGACGTCGGCAGCATCTCCACGATGATCGGCAACAGCCTCCTCACCATCGGCGGCGCCGTCGCGGCCGGCCTGGGCGGCGCGTTCATCGTGCTGATCCTCACGATCTACTTCACGGCATCCACTCCCTCGCTGAAGTCGGCCGTCTACCAGCTGGTCCCGGCCTCGAAGCGCGCCCGATTCATCGAGCTCGCCGAGAAGATCACCGACTCCGTGGGCTACTACGTCATGGGGCAGGTCAGTCTCGGAGTCATCAACGGCGTCCTGAGCGCCATCTTCCTGTCGATCATCAACGCGCCGTTCCCGGCCGTGCTGGCGGTCATCGCCTTCTTCTTCTCGCTCATCCCCCTGGTGGGCACCCTCACGGGGTCGACGATCATCGTGCTGACGTGCCTCATCCCGGGCCTCGGCACCCCCACGTGGGCGATCCTCGCCGCCGCGATCTACTACCTCGTGTACATGCAGATCGAGGCGTACGTGATCTCGCCGCGCATCATGAACCGCGCGGTCTCGGTGCCGGGATCCGTCGTCGTGATCTCGGCCTTGGCCGGCGGCGCCCTGTTGAACCTGCTCGGCGCGCTCATCGCCATCCCGGTCGCCGCGAGCATCCTCATCATCTACCGCGAGGTCATCATCCCGCGGCAGAACGAACGCTGAGCCCGTCCGCGGACACCCGGCATCGACGCCGGAGCACCGGCGCGCGGGTTCAGCCCGCGATCTCGCCGTCCCACTCCACCGGGAGCGGCAGGGCGTCCGGGTTGACCGCCGCGACGATCTCGGTGAGCACGCGACGGGTCTGCGTCTCGCCGACCCACAGGTGCTTGCCGCCCTCGACCGCGATGAGGGTGGCATCCGGTACCGACGAGAACCGCTCGCGGGCCTCGTCGGGACGCAGGTAGTCGTCGAACTCGGGGACGAGCACGACCATGCGGCGCTCGTCGCCCGCCCAGGCGGCGACCTCTTCGGCCGTCGCGCGGTGCAGCGGGGGCGAGAGCAGGATGACGCCCTCGATGTCGTGATCGCGACCGTACTTCAGCGCCAGCTCGGTGCCGAACGACCAGCCGACGAGCCACGGCCGCGGCAGACCGCGCTCACGGACGAAATCGACGGCGGCCGCGACGTCGAAGCACTCGTTCGCACCCCCGTCGAATGCCCCGTCGCTGGTCCCGCGAGCAGACGTCGTTCCCCGCGTGTTGAAACGCAGCACCGCGAGGTCGGCCAGCGCCGGCAACCGGCCCGCCGCTTTGCGCAGGATGTGCGAGTCCATGAAACCGCCCGCCGTGGGCAGGGGGTGAAGCGTGACGAGGCTGGCGACCGGGTCGCGATCGGCCGGCAGCGCCAGCTCGCCCACCAGGGTCAGCTCGTCGACCGTGCGCAGCTCGACGTCCTCGCGACGGGCGGGCAGAAGAACGGGTCCGCGAATCTCCATCAGGCGATCCTCCAACAGTGCGTGTGCCAATGACGACGGGCGGCGAGATCGGCTGCGTCCCCGAGGACGCCGTCGGCGCGCCAGACCACCACGTGAGCGGTTCCGGCCTCCACGGTCCGACCGCACCCGGGGCACAGGTAGTCCTTGACCGCCTGTTGGCCCGAGATGGGCTGCACCGTCCACTCCCCGCCCCGCTTGACCTCGGTGCGCTTCCACCCGGCGATCAGACGATCGAGCGACTCGTCGCCTCGGGAGGAGTCCGGGCGCCGTTTACGGGAGCGGGGCATGGATGCCGCTCACCACCAGTGGTTGGCGGACCAGAACGCGTAGGCGCCGGCCCATCCGCCGTAACGCCCGGTGGCGTAGCCGGTTCCCCAGCGCAGATTGTCGACCGGGTCGTAGCCGTTGCCGGGGACCTTGCTGCACGGCAGGGCCTGCACGAGGCCGCAGGCGCCGGACGAGCGGTTCGTCGCGTTCGGGTTCCAACCGCTCTCGCGACTGACGATGTAGTCCACGAAGCCCATGTCGGATTCGGAGATGCCGGCAGCGGCCATCCACTCGGCAGGAGCGCCACCACCGGTGTAGAGCATGGGACCGGCGTTGCCCGAGGACGAGCCGGAGCCGGAGTCCTTCTCGCGGGACGGCGTCGGCGTCGGGGTGGGCGTCGGCTTCGGCTTGACGTAGACGTTGTAGCTGGCCCGGTCGAGCTGCGGCGCCTGCTTCTCGCCCGAGGTCGACACGGCCTGCGTGTCGCCGAGACCCTCGGCGTACAGGGTGACCGTATGCGGCTCCTCGGCCTGAGCCGGCAGCAGCGAGGCGCCCATCGGGCCGACGTATGCACCGACGAACAAGACCGCGGCCGCAGCCCCGAAGACGCCGACCACACCGCGACGACGCGACCAGCGGGGGCTGGAACGGTGCGGGAGAGACGGCGGGACCACGTCGACCGAGGCGCCCCGGCGGGCGACACGGGACGTGGATGCGCGCGAAAGTTCCGAACCAGAAGTCACAGTGCGCTCGATTCTACCGACGCCCGAGGCCGGATGCCACGCGTCGGGGTCATCCGACGGCGAGCATCACTTCGACGACGGCGTCGAGGACGGCGTCGACCTGGGTCTCGCGGTACCCCCCGCGCTGCATGCGGAACGCGACCGAGCGCACCTGATCGGGTGTCACCGGATCACCCGCCGCGAGGTAGCGGGCGACGCGATCGGCGACCACGTCCACCTCGTCGACCCGGTAGCCGTAGCGCAGGAGGCCGACGCGGTCGAAGCGCGAACCCCGCGGACGACGAAGACGGTCGAGCACCACCTGCGCCGTGTCCCGGGTCTCGGCGACCCACGCGCGGGCGCCGAGACGCGAGAGGGCGTGCTCGCGCTCGCGCGCGGCGAAGGCGTCCTCGACACGGCCGAGAGCGGCGTCCACGGCCTCCACCTTGTAGCCGCCCTTGACGAGCGGGAAGGCGGCGGCGCGAACCTCGGAGGAACGCAGGGCCCCGACCTCGTCGGCTTCGAACGCTTCGCGCGCGCGGGCCAGGAAGACGTCGACCGCGCGCTTCTCGTACCCCTTGGTGCGACCCGAGGTCGTGGGGAACGGCATCGCGGCCACGGTGTCGTGGATCGGCGTCTCGGTCATGACACTCCCAGGGGGGACAGCAGATAGAACATCACCAGGGCGGCGGTCGCCGACGGCAGGATCGAGTCGAGGCGGTCGAGCACTCCCCCGTGACCCGGAAGCCACGAACTCATGTCCTTGATGCCCAGGTCCCGCTTGAGCATCGACTCCCCGAGGTCGCCCACGGTCGCCGTCGCGAGGACCACGGCCCCGAAGATGAGACCGGCCCACCACGGCACCTGCAGCATGAAGGCGGCCAGGAGCGCGCCCGCCACGAGCGCCGCGACGCACGCTCCCGCGAAGCCCTCCCAGGTCTTCTTGGGGCTGATGCGGGGGGCCATCGGATGCCGACCACCCCGGCCGAACGTCAAGCCCGAGACGTACGCGCCGGTGTCGGCCGCCACCGCCAGGATGAGGAACGCGAGCACCCACCACTCCCCGCGGGGCTGCGCGAGGAGGATCATCGCGACACTCGTCAGGAAGGGCACGTACAGCTGCACGAAGCTCGCGACGAGGACGTCGCCGATCACCTCGATGTGAGCGCGACCGTCGGACGCGAACATCTGGGCCGTCAGGCGCCAAACGATGACGACGACGACGGCGACGAGGGTGGCGATCCAGTGCACCCACGGGCCCAGGAAGAACCCGCTCAGCAGGAGCAGGAACCCCATGACGAGCTGCGGGACCACATCGACGCGACGCCCCGCCACCTGGAGGGCGCGCGAGAACTCGAGGACGCCCAGGACCATCGCGGCGGCCGCGAACAGGACGAACAGCCATTTGACGAAGATCAGCGAGGCGATGACGATCACGCCGATGCCGACCCCGATCAGGGTCGCCACGATGAGGTCGCGCCCCGTGCGCTGCTTGATCCGCTCGTTGGCCTGGTCGAACTCGGCGCGGGCGTGCGCGATCCGCTGATCGGCGTCCGACCGCATCGCGCGCAGCTGCGACTCGATCGCGGTCACCCCTTCACCCGTGGTCGGCGAACGGCGCGCTGATTCGGCCCGGCGCGGCGAGGCGGACGGATCGACCGGCTCGCTGTCGCCGATCTCGGGAGCGTCGGGCATGGGGGTCAGACCTCGAGGAGCTCAGCCTCTTTGCGCTTGAGCGCCTCGTCGATGAGGTCGACGTGCGTGCGCGTGACGGTGTCGAGCTCCTTCTCGGCGCGGACCAGCTCGTCCTCGCCGACGTCGCTCTTCAGCGCGTCGAGGTCGTCCTTGGCCTTGCGGCGCAGGTTGCGGACCTGCACCTTGGCGTCCTCGCCCTTGCCGCGCACGATCTTGACGTACTCCTTGCGGCGGTCCTGCGTGAGCTCGGGCATGGTGACGCGGACGATGTTGCCGTCGTTCGTCGGGTTCACCCCGAGGTTCGGCATGTCGCGGATCGCCTGCTCGATCGCCTTCAGCGCCGACTTGTCGTACGGGTTGATGACGAGAGTGCGCGCCTCGGGGTTGTTCAGCGAGGCGAGCTGAGCCAGCGGGGTGGGCGAGCCGTAGTAGTCGACCAGCACCTTCTGGAACATCTGGGGGTTCGCGCGTCCGGTACGGACCGTCGCGAAGTCTTCCTTGGCGGCCTCCACGGCGCGATCCATACGCGCTCCGGCATCGGCGAGGACATCGGAAATCACGGTGACTCCATTCGTTGGGACTGACTGTTCAGTCTAGTCGCGCGCGGGCCCGGCTCCCCGGGCCCGCGCGGCGCGTCATGCGGTGACGAGGGTGCCCATCGTCTCGCCGAGAAGGGCCCGGGTGACGTTTCCGGACGGCTCCATGCCGAACACGCGCATATCCATTCCGTTGTCCATGCAGAGGCTGAACGCCGTGGAGTCCACGACCTTCAGACCCTTCTGCAGGGCGTCGTTGTAGGTGACGTGATCGAGCTTCGTGGCCGTCGGATCCACGTTCGGGTCGGCCGTGTAGACCCCGTCGACGCCGTTCTTCGCGACGAGGACCTCGGTCGCTCCGATCTCGAGCGCGCGCTGGGCGGCGACGGTGTCGGTGGAGAAGTACGGCAGTCCGGCGCCGGCGCCGAAGATCACGACGCGACCCTTCTCGAGGTGACGGACAGCACGACGCGGGATGTAGGGCTCCGCGACCTGGGTCATCGAGATAGCGGACTGCACGCGCGTGGCGGCCCCCGCCTGCTCGAGGAAGTCCTGCAGCGCGAGGGAGTTCATCACGGTGCCGAGCATTCCCATGTAGTCGGCCCGCCCGCGGTCCATGCCGCGCTGGCTGAGCTCGGCGCCGCGGAAGAAGTTGCCCCCGCCGACGACGATGGCGATGTCGACGCGGTCGACGGCCTCGGCGATCTCACGGGCGATCTGGCCCACGACGTCGGGATTCACGCCCAGTTGGCCCCCGCCGAACGCCTCCCCCGACAGCTTCAGCAGAACTCGGCGGCGCTTGGTGGCTTCATCGATCACGTGTGATGTCCTCTCGTCTTGAACAAACTATCCCCCCGCACCCGCGACCGATACGCAGGAACCGATATGGGACGCGGGCAGGGAAAAGGCCCGGGATGCCGTGGCATCCCGGGCCTCATGACGGGCCCTGAGCCTGTCGAAGGGTTACGCGCCGACCTTGAAGCGGGCGAAGTCGGTCAGCGTGAGACCGGCGTCGGACGCGACCTTGGCGACGGACAGCTTGTTGTCCTTCGCGTAGTCCTGGTCGAGCAGCGAGACCTGCTTGAAGAACGCGTTCACGCGGCCCTCCACGATCTTCGGCAGCGCAGCCTCGGGCTTGCCCTCGTTGCGGGAGATCTCGGTGACGATCTCGCGCTCCTTCTCGACGTCGGCCTCGGGGACGGCGTCGCGGGTGAGGTACGAGGGGTTGGCGAACGAGATGTGCTGCGCGATCGAGCGAGCGGTCTCGGCGTCATCGCCCGAGTAGGCGAGGACGACGCCGACCTGCGGGGGCAGGTCCTTGCTGGTCTTGTGCAGGTAGACCTCGAACTTGTCGCCCGAGATGGTGCGCACGCGACGGAGCTCGACCTTCTCGCCGATGATCGCGGCCTCGTCCGAGATGAGCTGCTCGACGGTCTTGCCGTCGGCGTCAGCGGCCAGGGCGGCCTCGACCGAGTCAGCACCGGCGGCGGCGGCTGCGTCGACGACCTTGTCGGCCAGAGCGATGAAGCGCTCGTTCTTGGCGACGAAGTCGGTCTCACAGGCGAGCTCGAGAAGCGTGACGGAACCGTTGTTTTCGCGGGCGGCGACGAGGCCCTCGCTGGTCGAACGGTCGGCGCGCTTGGCGTTGCCCTTCGCGCCCTTGAGGCGCAGGATCTCGACGGCCTTCTCGACGTCGCCGTCAGCCTCTTCGAGCGCCTTCTTGGTGTCGACCATGCCCGTGCCGAGCTGCTCGCGCAGCGCCTTGATGTCGGCGATCGTGAAGTTTGCCATGGTGTGGCGTCTCCTTGTCGTTTGCGTTCTAGATGTGAGCCCGGCGGGGCCGTGTCGCCACCCTCCGAAGAGGGGGCTGTCACGACCCCGCCGGATCGTAGCCTGTGCGGGTAGCGGGCCGTTCACGCGGAGGAGAACGGAACGCCTCGCGGCTTACTTGCTGTCGGTGGCCTCAGCGTCAGCGGCCTCGGTCTCGGTCTCGGCGGCCTCGGTAGACTCGCCGGCCGGAGCCTCGGTCGACTCAGCGGGAGCCTCGTCGGTCGACTCGGCCGCGGGGGCGTCGGTCGACTCGGCGGGGGTCTCGAGCAGCTCGCGCTCCCACTCGGCGAGGGGCTCGGCGGCCTCTTCTTCACCGGCGGGCTGGTGGCGCTGGATGAGGCCCTCGGCGGCGGCGTCGGCGATGATGCGCGTGAGCAGGCTCACCGAGCGGATCGCGTCGTCGTTGCCGGGGATCGGGTACTGGAACTCGTCGGGGTCGGCGTTCGTGTCGAGGATGCCGATCACGGGGATGCCGAGCTTCTTGGCCTCGTCGACCGCGAGGTGCTCGCGCTTGGCATCGACGACCCAGATCGCCGAGGGGGTCTTCTGCAGGTTGCGGATACCACCGAGCGACTTGTGCAGCTTGTCGAGCTCGCGCTTCTTGAGCAGCAGCTCCTTCTTGGTGAAGCCGCTCTCGGCCGGGTTCTCGTAGTCGAGCTCCTCGAGCTCCTTCATACGGGCGAGGCGCTTCGACACCGTCTGGAAGTTGGTGAGGAGGCCACCGAGCCAGCGCTGGTTGACGTAGGGCTGGCCCACGCGGGTCGCCTGCTCGGCGAGGACTTCCTGCGCCTGCTTCTTGGTGCCGACGAAGAGGATGGTGCCGCCGTGCGCGACGGTCTCCTTGACGAACTCGTACGCCTTGTCGATGTAGCCGAGCGACTGCTGGAGGTCGATGATGTGGATACCCGAGCGCTCGGTCAGGATGAAGCGCTTCACCTTCGGGTTCCACCGGCGGGTCTGGTGTCCGAAGTGAACGCCGCTGTCGAGCAGCTGGCGGATGGTGACGACGGCCATGGTCGTACTCCTGTTTCTGGGCGCTTTCGCGCCGTGGTTGTGGTTGTTCGCGTCAGACGGTCCGCCTGACGAGCCTGGTACCCGGCGCACACCCGCCATCCGCCGAAGCGGAGGACCAGGGGGTGTGGATGCCGCGCGGTGCGCTGCCCCGGAGGGCGGCGCGATGCGCTGTGGGCACGCGGAGTCATCCCGACATGCGAGATGCGTCCTCCAGCATACAGGACTGCTCCTCCCCACCCGCGTGCGGGCGCGAACTCTCCCCGGTCTCGCCTCCACCGCGCTCGGCACGGACCCGGGGAGAGAAGACTTCGCTGATGATCCCGGCATCCGCCCGCCTCGTCACTCTCGCCCTTCTGACGGCGACGCTCCTCGTATCGCCGCCCGCCGAAGCGTCCGACGGCGACCCGCTCGGCGACCTCGCCTGGGTGTGGCCCGCGATTCCGGCCCGGGTGGTGCGGCCGTTCGTCGCCCCTGCTCACATGTACGGTCCGGGTCACCGCGGGCTCGATCTCGCGGGAGATTCGGTCCGGTCCCCCGCGGACGGCCGCGTCGCCTTCGTGGGGGCCGTAGCCGGGCGCGACATCGTGACCATCGACCACGGCGACGGCCTCGTGACGACGCTGGAACCCGTGGTCACCGACCTGGATGTAGGTGCGGTCGTCGCGCGCGCGTCACCGGTGGGGCGGGTGGCCGCCGGTGGGCACGCCGGCCCCGCGACCGTCCACTTCGGGGTGCGGTGGAACGGTGAGTACGTGAATCCGCTGCGCCTGCTGGGCGGCGTCCCGCGAGCGGTGCTGCTGCCCTGCTGCGAGAGGTGACCCGGCGGGCCCGCTCATCCGATCCGGTTGCCGCGGCCCTCGACGGTCTGGGTGCCGATGCCGCCCGTGGCGCTCACGATGTTGTCCTGCCCGCGGACCGTGACGGCCGAGATCGCACCGCCCGCCTGGATCGAGGACCGATCGCCGCTCAGATCGGCGCTGCCGATCGCCCCCGAGGAACGGACCGAGCCGTCATTGCCCTGCAGGATGAGGGCATCGATCGACCCGGCGTCGATGCGGGCGCGGTCGCCGGAGATGCGGAGGGTGCCGATCGAGGCCCCCGAGGCGTCGACGGTGAGGGCCGCCCCCGAGACGGTGAGCTCGGCGCACGTTCCGACGATGCGGACGCTCTGCTCGGCCCCCGATACGGTCCGGCTTCCCCCGTCGCCGCACGAGACGGCGTCGGTGCCGGATCCTGCGGCGGGAGTCGACGGGCCCGTCGATGAGACCGGCGCGGGAGACGTTGTGACGACGGAGGGCGAGGGCACGGCGACCGGGGGCGGAGGGCTCGAGGCGACGAGCCCGGGAGGAAGACGGGTTTCGACCGGCTCCGGGGCGAGGCTGCACCCGCTGAGCACCCCGACGAGCGCGACGACGCCGATCGCGGCGGGCACCAGGCGGCGGGGGATCACGGTTCCACGCTAGGGGGTCCGGCACGCATGCGCACGCATACGGGACACTTCACGGGCCGACCGGCGAGAACCCGACGGCGAGGTGAGCCGCGCGGCCTGCCGGAGCGCTGGCTGAGGACGGGCTCCTCGGCACGAGGCGCTGCGCCACCCGGGTCGCCCGCGCCGACCCCTCAAGCGCGCGGGTGCGCGAGTCGGTAGGCCTCGCGGAGGCGCTCGGCGGAGACATGGGTGTAGATCTGCGTGGTGCCCAGACTCGCGTGGCCGAGGATCTCTTGCACGGAGCGCAGATCGGCGCCCCCGTCGAGCAGATGGGTCGCGGCCGAGTGCCGCAGAGCGTGCGGCCCGAGCACGTCCGCTCCCACACTCGGCGCCACGGTTCTCGACACGAGGGCGTGCACGGCCCTCGGCCCGAGACGCGAGCCCTTCGCCCCCAGGAACACGGCGCGCTCGTGCGGGCGCGTCGCAGCCCCGGCTTCGCGGGCGGGAATGCGGGAGCCGCTCCCCCTTCCGTCGTGGCGCGACCCGGATGCGAGAGATGCGGATGCCTCGACCCGGCGTGCCTGCAGGACGGGACGGGCCCGCACCAGGTATGCCTGCAGCGCGCGAGCGGCGGGGAGTCCGAACGGCACGACGCGGTCCTTGCCGCCCTTGCCGCGCAGGAACAGGGTGCGTCGATCGTGATCGATGTCGTCGAGGTCGAGACCGCACACCTCGGAGACCCGCGCGCCCGATCCGTAGAGCACCTCCAGGAGGGCGTGGTCTCGGAGCGCCACGGCATCGCCACTCGCCGCGCGCTCGGCCGCCGCGGTCAGGACGTCGTCGAGCGCGTCGGTGGTCGCGACGGCGGGGAGGGTGCGCCCGCGCTTCGGAGACACCAGCCTCCGCGCGGGGTCCACCCCGACCAGCTCTTCCTCGACGGCCCAGGCGAACAGCCCCCGTACCGTCGACGCGCGACGCGCGGCGGTCGCCTTGGACTGCCCCGACTTGGCCGACTGCCACTGCCATTCGCGCAGATCCTCCACGCCGACCTCGCCCAGGGGGCGATCGCCGACCCACAGGATCAGGTCCGCGAGATCCGCGCGGTAGGCCCGCACCGTCGCCGGAGAGAGTCGGCGCACGTCGGACAGGTGGGAGAGATATCCCGCGACGGCCTCCGACAACTGCATCCCCCCAGAGTGCCCGCAGGCCGGCCGCGCGTGCGCGACGACGCGCGCCGAACGGCGTTTCCCTCATCGCGGAGATCGCCCGTCCCCCCGACCGGCGGACGTCCACAGCCCCTCGCTGTCGCGGACGACCCTCCCCTCGAGCTCCGCGAAGCCGAGGAGCACCCCGGCCTCCTCGCTCGACATCCCGCTTCGGCGGGCGACCTCCCGCGTCGACCGACCGGAGCGCGCCGAGAGGGCGTCGAGCAGTCGGGTGGTGTCGTCGGTGCGATCGGTGGCGCCCTGCTCGCCGGGTCCTCCCGCGCCGACCATCTCGAGCACGTCGGCAGCGCCCGTCACGCAGACTCCGCCGTACTCGCGGAGGATACGGTGGCACCCCGCCGACGCCGCGCTGGTGACGGGACCGGGCACCGCGCCGAGGGCGCGGCCGAGGCTCGCGGCGTGCGCGGCGGTGTTGAGCGAGCCGCTGCGCCACCCCGCCTCGACGACCACGACGGCGTCCGCGACTGCGGCGATCAACCGGTTGCGAGCGAGGAAGCGCCACTTGGTGGGCGTCGTCCCGCAGGGCGTCTCGCTCCAGACCGCGCCGGCTCCCGCGATCCGGGCAAGGAGACCTTCGTGACCGCGCGGGTACGCCCGATCGACGCCGCCGGCGAGGAACGCGACCGTCGGTCCGCCCGTCGACAGCGCCGCCCGATGAGCGGCCCCGTCGATCCCGTACGCCGCCCCCGAGACGACGATCACCCCGGCCGCCGTCAGGTCGGCGGCGAGATCCGCCGCGACCCCCTCCCCGTACGCCGTCGAAGCTCGCGCGCCCACGAGGGCGACCGTGGGGGAATCGTCCTCGATGCCGGCTCCGCGGCGCCAGAGGACGACCGGCGCGTGCTCCCCCAGATCGTCGAGGCGGGCGGGCCACGAGGCGTCTCCCGGAACGACGAGCGAGGTTCCCGACCGCCGCGCGGCGTCGAGCGCTGCCGCGATCGCGTCGGGATGGAGCCGGGGCAGCCACCGGGCGCGCGCCGCCCCGAGATCCTCACGCCCCGCGGACGTGGCCACGCTCAGGGCCCGAACCGGTCCGTGTCCCGCGATGAGTTTCCCGGCGACCCCGTCTCCGGGCTCGGTCAGCACACTCCACACCGCCCGCGCGAACGCCTCCACGGCACCCCCATGGTCATCGTCGTCCCGCAGGCCCCGGAGGGCGCGTGCGGCCTCGATCTCGTCGACCTCGTAGGGCATCATGCGCCCGCACCTCTGCGCAGGTAGAGGGCGCGGCCCACATCGTCGGACCGGAGCTGTTCGTGTCCGGCGATGTCGGCGACCGTCCACGCCACACGGAGCAGGCGGTCGTATCCGCGCAAGGTCACTGCGCCGCGGCGAAGGGCGGTGTCGAGCGGACGCAGGACCTCGGGCGACGGGGCGGCCGGGCCGCGCAACCACGTGCCCGGCACATCGGCGTTGCGTCTCCAGGGCGTCTGGGCCCACCGTCGAGCGGCGTGCGCACGAGCGGCGGCGACGATCTCGCGCGCGCGTTCCGAGGACACCGTCCGGGAACTGCACTCGTGCCGGGCGGTGGACACGCGCTGCAGCCGCAGGTCGATGTCGATCCGATCGAGAAGCGGGCCCGAGAGGCGCCGCGTGTAGCGGCGTATCGCCTGCGGAGCGCACTCGCACGATCCACCCGGGACGCCGTATTGGCCGCACGGGCAGGGGTTCGTGGCCACCACGAGCTGGAATCGCGCGGGGTACGTCGCCGAGACCCCGGAGCGGTGCACCTGGATCACGCCGTTCTCGAGGGGCTGACGAAGGGCGTCGAGAACGGATGCCGGGAACTCGCCGCCCTCGTCGAGGAACAGCACTCCCTCGCTCGCGCGGGCGATGGCACCCGGACGCACCACGCCGGAGCCTCCCCCGATCAGCGCCGCGGCGGTCGCCCCGTGGTGGGGGCTCTCGAACGGGGGCGTGCGCGACAACCGAGTCACCGCCTCGCCGGACAGGGAGCGCACCGACGCGACCGAGAGGGCCGCCTCGTCATCGAGGGGCGGCAGGATGCCGGGGAGCCGGCGCGCCAGCATCGTCTTGCCCGCGCCCGGCGGGCCGCTCATGAGCAGGTGGTGCCCGCCCGCCGCGGCGACGACGAGGGCGTCCACGGCGTCCCCCTGCCCCACGACATCGGCGAGGTCGAGCTGCTCCTCGTCGTCTGCACGGGTGGCGGGCGCCTCGACCGGCTCGAGGTCGGGCGCGTCGCTCGTACCGCCGTGCCACCTCACCACGTCGGCGAGGCACGTGGCGGCGAATACCTCGATCCCCTCGATGAGTCCCGCTTCCGCGGCATTGGCCGCCGGGACCACCACGCGCCGATGACCGGCGCGCTGCGCTGCCACGACCGCCGGCAGGACCCCGGGAACGGGTCGGAGTCGTCCGTCGAGTCCCAGTTCGCCGATGTGCACGGTCCGCGCGACGCGGGCGGCATCCATCCGCACCGACGTCGCGAGGGCGGCCACGGCGATCGCCACGTCGAACCCCGATCCGCGCTTCGGCAGGCTCGCGGGCGACAGGTTGACGGTGATCCGACGCTTGGGCAGGTCGAGGCCGCGGTTGGTGCACGCGCCCCGCACGCGCCGACCGGCTTCGCCCAGGGCCTTGTCGGCGAGACCGATGATCGAGAACTCCGGGGTCTGAGACGACACGTCGGCCTCAACCTCGACGAGATCGCCGTGCAGCCCCGACAACGCCACGGCCCAGGTCCGCGCGAGGGTCACAAGGCGTCCTCGAGGTGCTCGAGGCGCGCCCGCGCGGGATCGGGACCGACGAGGCCGATCGCGTCGACCCGGAGGCGTCGCCCCCTCGCCTCTTCGGGATGGGCCGCCAACCACGCCATGGCGAGGCGCCAGAGCCGCTGCGCCTTCCGGGCGTCGATGGCCTCGAAGGGGTGGCCGTAGTCCTCGGTGCGTCGGGTCTTCACCTCGACCACGACGAGAGTGTCGTCGCGCGCGGCGACGATGTCGATCTCGCCCTGATCGCACCGCCAGTTGCGCGTGAGAATGCGGTAGCCGTCGTCCCTCAGGTACGCGACGGCGCGATCTTCGCCTGCTCTGCCGAGCTCGTCTTTCGCTGCCATGCCCGAGAGCGTGGCATCCACCCTCCCCCTCGCGCGGAGCGGAGGGACCTATCGGTGGACAACCCGGGGGAAGATCCGACTGGGGAGGGACCTCAGTTGTCGAGCGAGAGTTCGTCGGGCAACTGGAAGTCGTGGCGCGAGAGCTCCTCGACGTTGACGTCCTTGAAGGTGAGCACGCGCACGGATTTCACGAAGCGGTCGGCGCGGTAGATGTCCCACACCCACACGTCGGTCATCGAGATCTCGAAGTAGAAGTCGTGCTCGGTGTCGCGCCGCACGACGTTCACGTCGTTCGCGAGATAGAACCGGCGCTCGGTCTCGATCACGTAGGTGAACTGGCGCACGACATCGCGGTACTCGCGGTACAGGGCCAGCTCGAGCTCGCGGTCGTAGTCCTCGAAGACGTCGTCATCCATGGTTTCTCCATCCTAGGCGCGCGCCGTCGCCCCGGCCGCACGGTGCAGCCGCCCGGGCGCGTTCGGGCGCCGTGTCCGCAGCGGGGTCAGAAGAGCGTCGGGGCCGCGGCGATGGCCCACGAGTGCCGGTGGTGCACGCTCATTCCGTGCGCGGTGATCGCCTCGCGGTGATCGAGGCTCGCGTAGCCCTTGTTGCGCGCCCACCCGTAGGCGGGGTGATCGTCGTGCAGTCCCGTCATGAGGGTGTCGCGGGCGACCTTGGCGATGACGGATGCCGCGGCCGCACTCGCGCAGTCACGGTCGGCCTTGATGATGGGACGCACCGTCAGCCCCGTCTCCCCCGCCGGCGTGATGTAGTCGTGGTTGCCGTCGAGGATGACGAGGGCCTCTTCGGGCACGACGCCGTGCGCGCGCAGATCCGCGATCGCGCGGACGGCCGCGAGACCCAGAGCCCGGATGATGCCGATCTCATCGACCTCGACCGAGCTCGCCCACCCGACGGCGCTGTGCTGGACGAACGCGGCCGCCCGGGCGGCCACCTCGGGCCGTCGCGCCTCGGGAACGAGCTTGGAGTCGCGCAGGCCGGCGGGAACCCGCTTGCGCGAACGCGCCGGGTCGATGACCGCGGCGCCGACCGCCACCGGCCCCGCGAGGGCCCCGCGCCCGACCTCGTCGCACGCGATGACGATCGCATGATCCTTCAGCAGACGGCGCTCGAGGGTGAGGGTGGGTTCGATCACTGCGCTCCCGGCGCGGGGACCCCCGCGAACACCTCGTGGTGGAAGTCGATCAGACCGAAGCGCGTGAACGGCCACGTGATGAGGAACGCGCGTCCCACGACGTTGTCGACGGGGACGAAGCCCTGCCCGGGCTGGTCCTGGTTGAAACGCGAGTCGCGCGAGCTGTTGCGGTTGTCGCCGAGGACCCAGAGCGAGCCGTCGGGCACCGTGATGTCGTAGGGAACGGGCTCGGGCGCAGTCGCCCCCGGAGCGAGCCGCACGTACGATTCATCGAGCGGGACGCCGTTGACCGTCGTCTGCCCCAGGGCGTTGCAGCAGACGACGTGGTCGCCCGCCGTGCCGATCACGCGCTTGATGAGGTGATCGTCGCTGTCGGGAGCCGACAGCCCGAAGAGCGACAGCACCCAGTCGGCGCCCTCGACCACCGGGGACCGCTGCTCGGTGGGGCTCGGCGGCAGCCATCCACCGGGGTCGCGGAACACGACCACGTCACCCCGCGAGTACTGACCGAACTTCGGGGTCAGCTCGTCCACGAGGATGCGGTCCTTGATCAGCAGCGTGTTCTCCATCGACGCCGACGGGATGTAGAACGAGCGGACGACGAAGGTCTTGACGAGGAACGACACCACGAGCGCGATCAGCACGATCACGAGCAGGTCGCGGAAGAACGCCCCCCATCCGCGTCGACGCCGTCCGGCGGAGCGGGATGCCACGGCATCCGGGGTCGAGGCGGTCTGGTCGCTCATGTGTTCCTTCACCGGGTTCGACGCACACCGAGCGAACCGCAGGAACCAGGGTCGCACATCGAGGAGCCGCCCCGTGACCGACGACGCCGTGAGAACGCCGAACGCCCCGCGGGTGAAACCCACGGGGCGTTCGAGAGAGCGGACTCAGCGGTCGCGCTTCTCCTTGATCTTGGCCTTCTTGCCACGCAGGCTGCGCAGGTAGTACAGCTTGGCGCGACGCACGTCACCGCGGGTGACGACCTCGATGTGGTCGATCACGGGGCTGTGGACGGGGAACGTGCGCTCCACGCCGACCTGGAAGCTGACCTTGCGGACGCAGAAGGTCTCGCGCACGCCGTCGCCCGAGCGGCCGATGACGACGCCCTGGAACACCTGGATGCGCGAGCGGTTGCCTTCGGTGATGTTGACGTGCACCTTGACGGTGTCGCCGGGGCCGAAGACGGGGATGTCGGAGCGGAGCGAAGCCGCGTCGACGGAGTCGAGGATCTGCATGATCATCACTTCCTGCGACCGCCACAGGTCGATCGCACGATAAGAGGGAAAAAGGTGAGGCGTGCCCGAAGCCGCCGAAGCAGCTGACTCCCCTGAGGCAGAGCCGGTCAGGGCACAAGCGTCCATTCTGCCACGCGCAGGCCGACCCGCCAAAACGGTGCGCTCCGCCGCGGGCACGCGACGACGTCAGTCGGGGCGCCGCGTCTCCGGAACGACGATGACCTCGGCATCCCGTGTCTGTTCGCGACTCTCGCGCGGCGGCGGGATGTACGCGGTCCCGTCGGTCGTGTGCAGCATCGTCACCGCGCCGCGCGCCTCGTTCCAGAGCTGCGCGAGAGACGACCAGAACAACACCAGCGCTCCCGCGATCGACAGCACGAGCAGCGGGAAGAAGACCCGGGAGTCGAAGAATCCGAGGGCGACGATCACGACCTGCCAGATGCCCAGGCCCGCCAGATCCCGCCACGACACCGCGCGGTTCTCGCGCACACTCCCCCGCGCTCGCACCATGAGGGTCAGGACGAGCTGCGAGATGAAGACGGCCGGAACCGCGACGAAGAGCCAGAGCAGGCCCCACGCGCTGCCTCCCGAGAAGACGATCCACCCGACGAACAGCCACAGCGGCAGAACGAACGCGGCCGGGAACAGCCAGTGGAGGAACATCCGTCGCAACGCCATGACCCGAGACTAGGGCTCGCGCATGTGCTTCGCCTCTGAGAAGGCTATGGCGCACGCGCATCGGGCGGCGGCGCCGCGGATCGGAGACAATGGAGGTTCGACGCGAGAGGAACCACCCATGATCGAACTGCGCACCCCGGCCGAGATCGACGCGATGCGCCCCGCCGGACGCTTCGTCGCGGAGGTGCTGGCCACGCTGCGCGCCGAGACCAAGGTGGGGACCAACCTGCTGCAGTTGGACCGTCGCGCGCACGACATGATCCGCTCGGCCGGCGCGGAGTCGTGCTACATCGATTACCACCCGTCCTTCGGCGCGAGCCCCTTCGGCAAGGTCCTCTGCACGTCGATCAACGACGCCGTGCTGCACGGACTCCCCCACGACTACGTGCTGCGTGACGGCGACCTCGTCTCGCTCGACTTCGCCGCGTCCGTGGACGGCTGGGTCGCCGACTCCGCCGTCTCCTTCGTCGTGGGCACCGCTCGCGACGAGGACCTCGCCCTCATCGACACCTCGCAGCGCGCGCTGGCCGCCGCGATCGAGGCCGCGAGCGTGGGCCGCAAGATCGGCGACATCTCCGCCGCGATCGCCGCCGTCGCCCACGCCGAGGGCCTGAGCATCAACACCGACTTCGGCGGCCACGGCGTCGGCCGCACCATGCACGGCGACCCGCACGTCGCCAACGACGGCAAGGCCGGCCGCGGCTACCCGCTCCGCGACGGCCTCGTGCTCGCGCTCGAGCCGTGGTTCCTGCAGACCACCGACGAGCTGATCACCGACCCCGACGGATGGACCCTGCGCAGCGCCGATGGATCGCGCGGAGCGCACTCCGAGCACACCGTGGCGATCACCGCCGACGGTCCCATCGTCCTGACCGATCGCTCGTTCCTGGGCGTCGACTGACGGATGATCCCGGATGCCGCGGCCCGAGGTCGCGGCATCCTCCCGGCAGCGACGGAAGAGCTCTGCCGCGTCAGTCAGCGAGCAGGTCGGGCCGCCGCTCGCGCGTGCGCTCGATCTGCTGCGCGCGACGCCAGGTCGCCACGGCGCCGTGGTTGCCGCTCAGGAGCACGGGCGGCACCTCTCGCTCGCGCCACACGGCCGGCTTGGTGAACGAGGGGTATTCGAGCAGGCCGTCCTCGTGCGACTCCTCGACAAGGCTCTCGGGGTTGCCGACGACGCCGGGGATCAGTCGTCCGATCGCCTCGACCATCGCCATGACGGCGACCTCTCCCCCGTTGAGCACGTAGTCGCCCAAAGAGATCAGGCGCACGTCGCCCCGCTCGGCGGCGTAGTCGAAGACGCGCTCGTCGATGCCCTCGTACCGGCCGCAGCCGAAGACGAGGTGCGGGGCGGTGGAGAGCTCTCGCGCCGTCGCCTGCGTGAACCGCTCGCCCGCGGGCGAGGGGAAGATGATGACCGGGCGCGCTTCGGCGTCGCTCGTCACGTCGTCGAGCGCTTCACCCCAGGGCTCAGGCTTCATGACCATGCCGGCGCCGCCGCCGTACGGGGTGTCGTCGACGGTGCGGTGACGGTCGTGCGTGTAGTCCCGCAGATCGCGGATGCGGACGTCGAGCAGACCGCTCTGCCGGGCTTTGCCGAGCAGCGACACCTCGAGAGCATCGAAGATCGTCGGGAAGATCGAGACGATGTCGATGCGCACGTCAGTCCTCGGAGGTGTCGGGCGTATCGCCGTCGGATTTGTCCGACGCCGAGACGGGTTCGGGCTCGTCGTCGGCGTCGGCCGGGAGCTCTTCGAAGAGCCCCGCGGGCGGAGTGACGACGACGCGGCCACCCGCGATGTCGACCTCGGGGACGATGGCGCCCACGAAAGGAACGAGGACCTCGCGGTCTTCGCCGGCCATGCGGACGATCAAGAGGTCCTGCGCCGGGAAGTGGTCGACGCGGACGACGCGGCCGATGACGGCGCCGTCGCGCACGACGTCGAGACCGACGAGCTGGTGGTCGTACCAGGCGTCGTCTTCGGCGGGAGCGGCTTCGGCATCCTGGTCGATCCACAGAATGGCCTTGACGAGCTCTTCGGCCGCGTTGCGGTCGTCGACGCCCTCGAAGAAGGCGACCGGGTGCGAGTTCATCCACCGGAATTCACGGACCGTCAGCTCGCGTCCGTGCCACGGCGAGGACTCCGGAACCTGCAGGGTGAAGGTGCTCCCCGGTGTGAAGCGCCCGTCGGGATCGTCGGTGTACAGCTCGAGCTTGAACGCACCCTTCAGGCCGTGGGCCTTGACGAGTCGTCCGACGCGGAGCTGGGTCTTGGCGGGCTGCGCGCCCGCGGTGTCGCCGTTCGCCATCAGTCGTCGGCGACGTCGACGCGCACGCGACGTCCGTCGGCGAGAGCCGACACGACCGTGCGCAGTGCCTTGGCGGTGCGTCCGCCGCGCCCGATCACGCGACCCCGGTCATCGGGGTGCACGCGAACCTCCAGCACGTCGCCGCGAGGCGAAGAGCTGGAACGGATGGTCACGGCATCGGGGTGATCGACGATCCCCTTGACGACGTGTTCGAGCGCGGCAGACAGCACGGGAATTACTCGGCCGAGGTCTCGGCGGCGTCCTCAGCGGGCGCCTCGGCGGGAGCTTCGGCCTTCTTCTCGGCCTTGGGCTTGACGACCGACTTCTTCGAGGCGTCGGCCTCGAACGCGGCCTTGGGCTCGCGGACCTTGACAGTCGAGACGGCGTTCTTGTCGCCCTTGAACTTGCCCCAGTCGCCCGTGAGCTTGAGGATGGCGGCGACCTGCTCGGTGGGCTGCGCGCCCACGGAGAGCCAGTACTGCGCGCGCTCGGAGTCGACCTCGATGAACGAGGGCTCCTCGGTCGGGTGGTACTTGCCGATCTCCTCGATGACACGACCATCGCGCTTGGTGCGCGAGTCGGCGACGACGATGCGGTAGTAGGGCGCGCGGATCTTTCCGAGGCGCTTGAGACGGATCTTGACAGCCACGATGACTCCAAATGATGAAAACGAACGAACCGAACGCCTGGAGAGTGGGGTGCACACCCGGCGGAAGCTCAAAAGGGTGGACCGATACTGGATAGAGGGTCGAGTAGCGGGTCCAGCCCTCTATTCTGCCAGATCCCCGGGCCTCGCGGTGACACGCGACGCGCCGCGACACGCGGCGTCTCGAAGGGTAGCGGAGGATCCCCGCATCCGACCCCCGTGTCAGACTGAGCCGCATGAGGCTGCCGTTCGCTGCATCGACGCGTTCGTCCGTGGGTCTGGAATGGGAGCTCATGCTCGCGGACCGCGAGACGGGCGATCTGGTCCCCCGCGCGCCCGAGATCCTCGACCAGCTCGAAGACAAGACCGCGCTCGAGCGGTTCACGGTCACCGGTGAGCTGCTCACGAACACCGTCGAGGTGACCAGCGGCGTCGGGCACACCGTCGCCGAGGCCGTGGACGACATCGCCGACGCCATCTGCGCCCTGCGCGACGAGACCGAGCCGCGCGGGGTCGAGATCCTGTGCGCCGGCAGTCACCCCTTCGCGCAGTGGTTCGACCAGGAGGTCACCGACAAGACGCGCTACCACTCGCTCATCGAGCGCACCCAGTGGTGGGGGCGCAACATGATGATCTGGGGCATCCACGTGCACGTCGGCGTGGACGACGTCGAGAAGGTCATTCCGATCGTCAACGCACTGAACGTCTACCTCCCCCATCTGCAGGCGCTGTCGGCATCCAGCCCCTTCTGGGCGGGCGAGCGCACTGGATACGCATCGAATCGCGCTCTCGTCTTCCAGCAGCTCCCCACGGCGGGCCTGCCCTGGCAGCTCGACTCGTGGGGCAATTTCGAGAGCTACCTCGACGACATGGTCCGTACCGGAGTGATGGCGGATGCCAGCGAGGTGCGCTGGGACATCCGTCCGGCGCCCAAGTGGGGCACGATCGAGATTCGCGCCTGCGACGGCATGTCGACCCTGCCCGAGCTGGCCGCGGTCGCCTCGCTCGCGCAGACGCTCGTCGAGCACTTCTCGCGGCTGCTCGACGAGGGGGGCGAACTTCCCGGCATCCCGCCCTGGTACGCCCGCGAGAACAAGTGGCGCGCGGCCCGCTACGGTCTCGACGCGCGCGTGATCGTCGACCGCGAGGGGACGCAGCGCCCCGTGGTCGAGCACCTGCGCGAGACGATGGAGGAGCTCGCCGACATCGCCCTCGAGCTGAAGTGCGCGAAGGAGTTCGCGAGCCTCGAGACGATCCTCGCCACGGGCGGCAGCTCGGCGCGGCAGATCGCGGTCGCCGACGCGGCCGACGGCGATCTGCGCGAGGTGGTGCAGCACCTCATCCGCGAGTTCCGCGGGGGCCCGACCCTGCGCGAGCACCTCGCGGCCCTGCGCGTCTAGAGGTGAACCTCCGCGCTCGTTCATAGGTGCGCGAACCTAGGATCGCGTCATGACCTTCGGACGCCGCGCCACCGTGGCTTCGCTGACCGCCCTCTCCGCAGGCGTGGTCGCGATGCTCGCCGGCTGCGCCGCCGACCCCGCCGACCCCGCTGCCCTGCCCACCTTCGCCGCCCCCGCGCTCGAGGCGAGCCCGTCGCCGTCGTCGACGCCGACGGGGCCCCTGCGGGTGGTCACCCTGGGAGACTCCCTCATGTCGGGCTTCGGCCTGGAACCGCAGCAGGCGTGGCCGACACTCCTCTCCGCACGCGCCCACGTGTCGCTGACGAACCTCGCCTGCCCGGGCATGGGCTTCGTGGCGCAGGGCGACTGCGGAACCGCCTACGCCGGCCTGGTTCCCGCTGTCGCCGCTCTGCAGCCGCAGCTGCTCGTCGTCGAGTCCTCCAGCAACGACTTCTGGGAGGACGAGGACGAGATCCGCACCGACACCGCCGACACGGTCGACCAGCTGCACGGGGCCGCTCCCGATGCCCGCATCATTGGCCTGAGCACGATCTGGAACGACGACGCCGACGTCCCCACCGACACGAAGGTGACCTCCGACGCGCTCAAGGACGCCGTCGAGAAGGTCGGGGGAACCTTCATCGACGTCGGGCAGCCCCTCGCGGGCCACCCGGAGTGGATGCAGGAGGACGACGTCCACCCCACCCCGCGCGGTCAGCGCGCGATCGAGCAAACGGTCATGTCCGCCCTGCAGGACGCCGACGTCCTGCCCTGAGGCGGACGCCGGGGTCTCCCCCGGGCGATGGCGTCAGCCGCGTCCGAGCATCTTCTGCAGCTCGGCGAGATCGGCCTCGCTCGGCGCCGCCTGCCCGCTCAGGCCGAAGCCCGAGCCGGTAGCCGGTGCGGATGCCGTGATACCGGCGTTCTCGGCCGCGCGCTTGGCGGGGTTGCCCGAACGCGAACCCTTCGCCTTCTGCTGCTTGCCGCGCTTGGACGACGCGCCGGGCTTGCCGCCGACAGGTCCCATGCCGGGGATGTTGGGCACCCCGCCGCGCGCGACGGTCTTCATCATCTTGGCGGCCTGGTCGAATCGCTGGACGAGCTGATTGACGTCGGTGACCGTCATGCCCGAACCGCGGGCGATGCGCAGGCGGCGCGAGCCGTTGAGCATCTTGGGGTTGCGTCGTTCGGCGACAGTCATCGAGCGGATGATCGCCTCGGTGCGGTCGATCTCGCGCTCGTCGAAGTTCTCGAGCTGTTGCTTCATGTTTCCCATGCCCGGGAGCATCCCGAGCATCTTCTTCATGGAGCCCATCTTCTTCATCTGCTGCATCTGCTCGAGGAAGTCCTCGAGCGTGAAGGTCTCGGTCGCGAGCTTCTCGGCGACCTTCATCGCCTCGGCCTCGTCGAAGGCCGACTGCGCCTGCTCGATCAGGGTGAGGATGTCACCGAGGTCGAGGATGCGGGATGCCATGCGGTCGGGGTAGAAGGGCTCGACGTCGTCGAGACCCTCACCGGTCGAGGCGAAGATGATGGGGCGACCCGTGACCGAGGCGACCGACAGCGCGGCGCCACCGCGGGCGTCGCCGTCGAGCTTCGACAGCACGACGCCGGTGAAGTCGACGCCGTCCTGGAACGCCTTCGCGGTGTTCACCGCGTCCTGACCGATCATCGCGTCGATGACGAAGAGCACCTCGTCGGGCTCGGTGGCCTTTCGGATGTCGGACGCCTGCTTCATCAGCTCGGCGTCGACTCCCAGGCGACCGGCGGTGTCGATGATGACGATGTCGTGCTGCTGACGCGTGGCGTACGCGACGCCGTCGCGGGCGACCTTGACCGGGTCGCCGACGCCGTTGCCGGGCTCGGGAGCGTAGATCGCGGCTCCGGCGCGCTCGGCGACGACCTGCAGCTGGTTGACGGCGTTCGGACGCTGGAGGTCGCACGCGACGAGGAGCGGGGTGTGGCCGTCCTTCTCGAGCATCTTGGCGAGCTTGCCGGCGAAGGTCGTCTTACCGGATCCCTGGAGGCCGGCGAGCATGATGACCGTCGGCGGGTTCTTGGCGAACTGCAGGCGACGCTGCTGACCGCCCAGGATGCCGATGAGCTCGTCGTTGACGATCTGCACGACCTGCTGCGCGGGGTTCAGCGCCCGGTTGACCTCGTCGCCCAGGGCGCGCTCGCGCACCGCGGCGGTGAACTCCTTGACAACGGGCAGCGCGACGTCCGCGTCGAGGAGGGCCCGGCGGATCTCGCGCACCGTCCCGTCGACGTCGGCGGGCGTGAGCTGGCCCTTCTTCCGGAGATTGCGGAAGGTCTCTGTGAGCCGGTCGGAGAGGGTGCCGAAAGTCGCCATGATGTGACGAGTTTACGCGGGGCGCGCCGCGTTCGCCGCCGCACACTCACCCGCCAGGGGCTCGACGCGGGCAATCCGCCGAACCCGAACCCTCCTCGGAGGGATGCCGCTGACCCCGGCCATCTCTCGGGGGTGGGGCGGACGGCCCTGTCGCGTCACGCGAGAGCGAGCGCGGCGTCCAGCATTTCGGCGAGGGGCCGCCCGGCGGCGGTGCGGTCCGCCCACGCCCACACGGCGGCCAGGACGGCGGCCGAGAGCGCGCCCGCGCGGACCTGGGCGGCCAGCTCCGGCGTGCCATCCCGCACGAACCGCGCCGCGAGCTCCCGCTGCAGCCGGAATTGACGGACGGCCCGGTCGCGGTCGAGCTCGACGGAGATGCCCATGGCGTCGGCGTTGGTGATCGCGAGGGCGAGCGCGTCGGGTGCGAGACCCGCGCCGATCGCCAGCAGGCACTCGGCGACCGGCTGGCCTTCGCGGAGGCGCTCGATCGCGGTATCCGCCTGCTCGTCGTATCCCGACCAGAGCACGTCGCTCTTGGCGGAGAAGTAGTTGAAGAAGCTCGACCGGCTCACTCCCGCGCGGCGGGTGATGTCGGACACGCTGGTCGCGTCGTAGCCCTGCTCCAGGAACAGTTCGCAGGCCGCCTCGGAGAGCACTTCGCGCGAGGAGGCGCGCGGTCGTCCGCTTCGAGGTTCAGGGGTCACGGCCCCAGCCTACGGGCGCGCCTCGCGTGTATTGTTGGACGCGATCCAACATCGGAGGCGGTCGATGATCGACATCCAGCAGGTGGGCCTGTCCCCGCACTACGTTCCCTACCTCGACGGCTGGGCGCGTCAGCGTCGCATCCACGCCGACGTCGTCGCGGGAGCCCGCGTCGACACCCTGCTCCTTCTCGAACACGAGGCGGTGTACACCGCGGGAAAGCGCACGGAGGCGCACGAACGCCCCGACGACGGCACCCCCGTGATCGACGTCGACCGCGGCGGGAAGATCACGTGGCACGGCCCGGGCCAGCTCGTCGGGTATCCGATCGTGCGGCTCCCCGAACCCATCGACGTCGTCGCGCACGTCCGACGCCTCGAAGCCCTGCTCATCGACGCTCTCGGCGCCCTCGGCGTCGACGGCTTCCGCGTCGAGGGACGAAGCGGCGTCTGGGTACGGCGCCCCCTCGGTGTGGACAAGGTCGCGGCGATCGGAGTCCGCGTCGAAAAAGGAGTGACCATGCACGGCTTCGCCGTCAACTGCGACAACACCCTCGCGGGCTTCCGCCACATCGTCCCCTGCGGGATCACGGATGCCGGAGTGACCACCGTCAGCGAGGTGCTCGGCGCCGACGTCTCCCCCGCCGACCTCGTCCCCGCGATCGAGCGCGTCTTCCGCGCCGAGGACGCGGTGGTGGCCGCGTGAGCGCCTGCGGAACCGGGAACGCCGGGGTGCCGGCATCCACCGCTCCGAACGGCCGCAAGCTCCTGCGCCTCGAAGTGCGCAACGCCGAGACGCCGATCGAGCGCAAGCCCGAGTGGATCAAGACCAAGGCCAAGATGGGCCCCGAGTACACCGCCCTGCAGAACCTCGTGAAGACCGAGGAACTCCACACGGTCTGCCAGGAGGCGGGCTGCCCCAACATCTTCGAGTGCTGGGAGGACCGCGAGGCGACCTTCCTCATCGGCGGTTCGCAGTGCACGCGCCGCTGCGACTTCTGCCAGATCGACACCGGTAAACCCGCCGACTACGACCGCGACGAACCGCGCCGCGTCGCCGAGAGCGTCACCCGGATGCAGCTGCGCTATGCCACCGTTACCGGCGTCGCCCGCGACGACCTGCCGGACGAGGGCGCGTGGCTGCACGCCGAGACCGTGCGCCGCATCCACGCCGACAACCCGGGTACCGGGGTCGAGATCCTCGCGACCGACTTCTCGGGCAACACGGCGCACCTCGAAGAGGTCTTCTCGTCGCGACCCGAGGTCTTCGCGCACAACGTCGAGACCGTGCCCCGCATCTTCAAGCGCATTCGCCCGGCGTTCCGCTACGAACGCTCCCTCGGCGTGCTCACCGCGGCGCGAGAGGCGGGACTCATCACCAAGTCCAACCTCATCCTCGGCATGGGCGAAGAGCCCGCAGAGGTCGTCCAGGCCCTCGAAGACCTGCACGCGGCGGGCACCGACATCATCACGATCACGCAGTACCTGCGCCCCACCCCGCGCCACCTCCCCGTGCAGCGCTGGGTGAAGCCGGCCGAGTTCGTGGAGTTCAAGGAAGAGGCCGAGCGCATCGGCTTCCTCGGCGTGCTCGCCGGGCCCCTGGTGCGGTCGTCATACCGCGCCGGACGCCTGTGGGCGCAGTCGATGGTGTCCAAGGGCCGCGAGATCCCTCCGCACCTCGCGCACCTGGCCAAGGACATCGCGTCCGTCGACGCGGGCTTCGCGCAGGCGGTGTGAGCGCGCAGACCGGAGAGTAGACCTCTCCGCTCCCACGGGATAGGGAACACTTCGTTCACCGCCGAGGTCTACCGTGTCGCCGGGCCAACCGACCCGCTTCCGGTATCACCCCTCGATCGGAGTCGCGGTGGATCTCACCGTCCTCGTCCCCGTCCTTCTCGTCGTCGCCCTCTCGATCTTCTTCGACTTCACCAACGGCTTTCACGACACCGCCAACGCCATGGCGACGTCAGTGGCCACGGGCGCGCTGAAACCCAAAGTCGCGGTGCTCATCTCCGCGATCCTCAACCTCGTCGGCGCGTTCCTGTCGACCGCGGTGGCCAAGACGGTGTCGGAGGGGATCCTCGCTCAGAACGACCAGGGGCTTCCGCAGATCACCGTGCCGATGATCTTCGCGGGGCTCATGGGCGCCGTGGTGTGGAACCTGCTGACCTGGTGGCTCGGGCTGCCCTCCAGCTCGACCCACGCCCTCTTCGGCGGCCTCATCGGCGCCGCGGTGATCGGCGTCGGCGTCCAGGCCGTCGAGTGGGGAGGGGTGCTGTCGAAGATCGTGCTGCCCGCGCTGCTGTCGCCGTTCATCGCGGGGATCGTGGCCCTCGCCGCGACCTATCTCGTGTACCGCGTGACGAAGATGGCGACCGTCGCCGGATCGTCCACCGCCTTCCGTCACGGCCAGACGGTCTCGGCCTCGCTCGTGTCGCTGGCGCACGGCACCAACGACGCCCAGAAGACGATGGGTGTCATCACGCTGACCCTCATCGTCGCCGGCTTCCAAGAGGCGGGCACCGGTCCGCAGCTGTGGGTCATCCTGTCGGCGGGCCTCGCGATCGCCCTCGGTACCTACCTGGGCGGCTGGCGCATCATGCGCACGGTCGGCAAGCGCATCACCGATGTGAAACCTCCGCAGGGCTTCGCAGCCGAGACGAGCGCCGCCTCGACCATCCTCATCTCGTCGACCCTCGGCTTCCCGCTCTCGACCACGCAGGTCACCTCCGGCGCCGTGATCGGCTCGGGTCTCGGCAAGCGTCTCGCGTCGGTGCACTGGAACGTCGTCACCCGGATCGCCTTCGCGTGGGTCGTCACGCTGCCCGCGGCCGCCGTCGTCGGCGGAGGCGCCGCATGGGCGGCCTCGTCGGGCATCGCCGGCCTCATGGTCGTGCTGGTGGGCGGCCTGGCCGTCTGCGTGGGCCTGTTCCTGCTCGCTCGCCGACGCCCGGTGTCGGCCGAGAACGTCAACGATGAGGCGGTGGATGCCGATCGCATCGGCCAGCGCCAGACCGAAGGAGAACGCGCGTGATCACTCCCCTTGAACGCGCCGGCGCCTCGGGCTGGCTCGGCAGCGAAGCAGGGTCGATGCTGCTCGTCTTCGTGGTGGGGCTGGCCGCCACCCTCATCATCGTGGGGCTGTACGCCCTCGGCATCCGATTCTTCGCCGTCGGCGCCCCCGACGTTCGAGTGCCGGATGGAGACGACCCCGAAGGACCGACCGCGGTGGTCGCGCCGCGCGAGACGCCGCGACCGCTGCCCGCTACCATGGCCGGTCTCGTCTGCTTCGCCGGCGTCGCCGCCGCGGTGGTCTACGGGATCTACCTGGTGATCCCGCTTTTCCACGGGAAGTGAATCAGACCGGCCAGACGTACGGCAGGTCGTCGGCGACGTCCCCGAAACGGGGGACGTAGAACTCGGGGTCCTTGCGCACGAGGTTGGAGCGGTGCGCGAGGTGGAACGCCTCGTCTCCGATCCAGGGCGGGAGGTCGAGCTCGTTCTGCGTGAGGCCGTCGACCTCGGGCGCGAAGACGCGGATCTTCTCTCGGACGGTGTCGGCTCGGCCCTGGGCGATCCACTCGTCCGTCATGACGAGGCCGTACGACACGAGTGCCGGCAGGTGTCCGTCCCACATCTTCGCCGCCGGATGATGACGCCAGCCATGGTCGGGTACGGTCAACGCGCGCAACAGCTGGAACGTCTCGACACGCTGCTTGCCCAGGCGCTTGAGGTCGAGGGCGGCGGCGGATGCCGTGAACGAGGGGTACGGCAGGAAGGTCTGCACGCGCTCAGTCGGCGCTGGTGACCGACTGGACGCTGCCGTCGGAGGCGAGGTTCACCAGGAGCACGTCGTCGGTCGCGTCGGGGTCCAGCGCGTACTCGAGGACGGCGAAGGGGTCGGCACCCCCGTGCTCGTCGGCGAGGATCGTCATGCTCATCAACTGCAGCGCCTTGATGACGTCGATGTGCGTGTCGCCCGAGACGTCCGTCAGAAGGTCCTCGAGCTCCTCGCCGAGGGTCGCCTGCTGCTGAAGGATGTACTCGGTCACCTCGCTGGTGCGCGAATCGAGTTCGTTCACCATGGCGTTGCGCGCGGCGAGGTCGATCGACTCGAGTGAGGAGACCATGGATGCCGCGACATCGAGCGCCTCGACCGACACGTCGTCCTGGTCGGGTGCGGTCAGATCGACGGTCACGCTCTGGTCGCCGAACTCGACGTTCTCGCTCCAGAAGATCGACCCGTCGGGGCCCGACTCGAGGAGTCCGAAGAAGTCGTGCTCGATCGCCATGCCTCCATGTAAGCAGTCCGCCCGGTGTTCGGGAAGACGACCCGCCACGGTCGGTGCGTGCGGTAAAGGCGCGCGGGGCTCAGTCGACGAGCGAGGCCGCGAAGACGTGCGGGGTGAAACCGGTGAGGTCGTTGATGCCCTCGCCCTGGCCGAGGAGCTTCACCGGGATGCCGGTGCGCTCCTGCACCGCGAGGACGAAGCCGCCCTTCGCGGAACCGTCGAGCTTGGTGAGCACCAGTCCCGTGACCCCGGCGCTGTCGAGGAAGGCCTGGGCCTGCATCAGGCCGTTCTGACCGGTCGTCGCGTCGAGCACGAGCAGCACCTCGCTGATGGGCGCCTGCTTCTCGATGACGCGCTTGATCTTTCCGAGCTCGTCCATGAGGCCGCCCTTGGTGTGCAGGCGACCGGCGGTGTCGACGAGGACGATCTCGGTGCCCGTCTCTTTCGCGTGCGCCACGGTCTGGAAGGCGACGGATGCCGGGTCCTGACCCTCGTGCTGGGGACGAACGATCGTCGCTCCCCCGCGCTCGGCCCAGGTCGCCAGCTGATCGACGGCGGCGGCGCGGAAGGTGTCGGCGGCCCCGACCGTGACGGTCCGGCCGTAGCGCTGCAGGAACTTCGCGAACTTGCCGATCGTGGTGGTCTTGCCGACGCCGTTGACGCCGACGACCAGGACCACCGCGGGGCGCTCGGTCAGTCGCAGCGTCGTGTCGAACTTCGCGAAATGCTCCTCGAGCGTCTCGCGGAGCATGCGCTGCAGGTCGCGCGGGTCGGTCGTGCGGAAGCGCTCGACCTTCTCGCGGAGTTCGTCGACGAGGCGCTCGGTCACGTCGGGGCCGAAGTCGGCCGTCAGCAGAGCGGTCTCGAGGTCGTCCCACGTGGTCTCGTCGATCGTGGGTTTGACGAACAGTCCGCGCAGCGCGCGGCCCAGCGACCAGGAGTTCTCAGCCATTGCTTCAGCTTACGGGGGTGGCTTCGTCACGGGCGGCGTCGACGGATGCCGCGGGAGTCGCCTCGGCGCCGGCGGCGGCGCGATCGCCGACCCGCTGACCGACGACGGCTGAGACCCCGTCCTGACGCATCGACACCCCGTACAGCGCGTCGGCGATCTCCATCGTGCGCTTCTGGTGCGTGATGACGATGAGCTGGCTGCTCGCGCGGAGCTTCTCGAACACCCCGAGCAGGCGGCCGAGGTTCGCGTCGTCGAGTGCCGCCTCCACTTCGTCGAGGATGTAGAAGGGGCTCGGTCGCGCCGTGAAGATCGACGTGAGGAAGGCCACCGCCGCGAGCGAGCGTTCCCCGCCCGACAGCAGTGACAGCCGCTCGATCTTCTTGCCCACCGGACGCACCGCCACCTCGATGCCGGTCGTCAGCGGGTGGTCGGGGTCGGTGAGCGAGATGCTCCCCGCGCCTCCGGGGAAGAGGATCGGGAAGATCTCGGTGAAGGCGGCCCGCGTGTCCTCGAAGGCCGCGACGAAGATCGTCTGCATGCGCTCGTCGAGGTCGGCGATGATCGTCTGCAGATCCGCGCGGGTCTGCTGCAGATCCGCCAGTTGCTCGGTGAGGAAGGCGTGCCGCTGTTCGAGAGCGGCGAACTCCTCGAGCGCCAGCGGGTTCACCCGGCCGAGTTGTGAGAGCTTGCGTTCGGCATCCTGCAGTCTGCGCTTCTGCGCGGCCCGCTCGAACGGGACCCCCGCCTCGGTGTTTTCGGCGGGGATCGGCTGGTCGGGACCGTATTCCGAAACGAGAATGTTCTCGTCGAGGGCGAGTTCGGATTGGACGCGTTCGAGCAGCCCCGTCACGTGCAGCTTCTTCTCGTGCATCTGGAGTTCGAGCCCGTGCACGCTCTCGGTCAACCGCGCGAGACGCTCGCGCACGAGGGCTTCGTCGGCGCGCGCCCGCGCGAGCTCTGCGGTGATCGCCGTGCGGGCGGATTCCGCGGCCGCGAGCTCGACACGCGCCTGGCTGACCGAGCGGTCCACCGAGTCGAGCAGGGCCGGGAGGTGACCTGCGACCTCGGCGGCGATCTCTCGCTGCGCGCGACGCAGCACCGCACGCCGGGCGGCTTCCGCGGCCGCGGAGCGCTCGCGCTCGCGCTGCTGTTCGAGCTGGACGATACGGGCCTCCCCCGCGCGGACACGCTCCTTCAGCGTCTCAATGTCGAGCCGTGCGCGCATCTCGCCCTCCCGCGCGGCGTCGACCTCGGCCGCGAGACCTTCGCGGGCCGACGCGTCGAGCAGGGGACGCGGCGCCTCGAGCGCGCGGGTGAGGGTCTCGTCGGCGCGGCGCGCCGCCTCCTCGGCCTCGGCGACAGCCGTCTCGGTCTGCGCGAGACCCGCGGCCAGGCGATCGCACTCGGCGACCACCGCCTCGTGGCGTACGGTCACCCGATTGACCTTCTCGGCGCGGGCCGCGAGGGCCGCGTCGTGGGCGCGCAGCGTCGAGAGTGCGTCTTTCGTGCGCTGACGCGCATCGACCTGGGCGCGTTGCTCGTCGGCCAGCGCCTCGCGGAGCGAGTCGGCGATCACGACGATCTCGTCGAGTCGCTCGGCGGCGGCATCCCTCTCGGCGGCGAGTTCGAGGCGTGAGCGCCCCGACCCCGAGCCGGCGCGGACGGTCCGCGCGGTCACGACTTCGCCGGCGCGCGTGACCACCGTCACGTCGTTCGCGAGGTTCGACTGCGCCGCGCGCGCGGCGTCGAGATTGTCGACGATGAGAACGCGAGACAGGATGCCGAGCACCCCGGCCGACGCCGTCACGACATCCGCCGCGGCGATCGCTCCCTCGAGCACGGACCCGGACGAATCCGGCCCGGGAGCGTGCGCCAAGACGATCTCGACCAGACCGAGATCGGCCTCGGCCGCGGTGTGCGCGGCGGTGAAGGCGGACGCCGCGTCGTCGACGAGCAGTCCCTCGGCGAGGGTGCCCAGCACCGCGGCCACCGCCGCCTCGTACCCCGCTCTGACCTTTACGTCGTCGCCGACCAGACCCCGGATGCCGGCACCCCCCGCCGCGATCAGCTCGGCGGCCGCGTTGCGGACATCCAGAGCACGGCCGAGCGCCGTGGTCTGGGCCGTGAGCGCGTCGCGCTCTCGCTCAGCCGCGTGAAGCCGTTCGCGGAGTGCGGCGACTCGCGCCTCGACGTCGTTGGCGTCGCGCTGCGCGCGCTCGTAGGCGGCCGCGTGCTCGGCGGTGGAGGCTTCGGGAACGACGTCGGGGTCGAGCTCGGCTCGCGCCTGCTCGGCCTCGGCCCGTCGAACGAGAGCGGCGTCGAGCGCCCGCTGTTGGCGTTCGACCCCGGCGCGCACGGCGGCGAGGGCGGAGTTCGCGGCGTCCGCCGCGCCCCGTAGGCTCGTGATCTTCATGTCGTGCTCCGACACGAGGGCGCTCTGCGCAGCGATGTCGACGTCCAGCGCGTCGAGGTCGCTGCGGGCGCGCGTCACGGCGCGGGCCGCCTCAGCCGCGGCATCCTGCGCATCTCCGAGGCCCGCCGCGATCTCGTCGATCTCGGCGCGGACGTCGTCGATCATCGACTGGGTGACGGTGGGCGAGAACCCGGCTCCGTCGGTCTCGTCGTCGCCGAGGAGTGTCAGTCGTTGGCCCGCGAGCGTATAGAGCCCGCGGAGTCGCTCCTGCACCTGCTCGAGGGCGAAGGCAACGCTGCGCGCACGATCGACGGCCTCCGAACGCTGGTCGTGTTCGAGGCGCTCCACTCGTCCGCGGACTCCCTCGGACTGCTCCTGCAGGCCCAGGCGTTCGGTGTGGCGCTCGCTCTCGGCGCGTGCGGCGTCAGCCAGTTCGGCGCGCAGACGGACGAGCTCGTCGGCGTACAGTCGCGCTTTCGCGTCTCGGACCACGGCGGCGATCGTGGCGGCTTCGCGAGCGATCTCGGCCTGCTTGCCCAGTGGCTTCAGCTGCCGACGCAGCTCGCCCGCCAGGTCGCTCAAGCGCGTGAGGTTCGTCTCCATCGCCTCGAGCTTGCGGACGGTCTTCTCTTTGCGGCGGCGGTGCTTCAAGATGCCCGCGGCCTCTTCGATGAAGCCTCGCCGGTCTTCCGCCGACGCCTGGAGCACGGTGTCGAGGCGTCCCTGCCCGATGATGACGTGCATCTCGCGGCCGAGGCCGGAGTCGCTGAGGAGTTCCTGCACGTCGAGAAGTCGACACGTCTGCCCGTTGATCGCGTACTCGCTCGCGCCGGTGCGGAACAGCGTGCGGCTGATCGTCACCTCGCTGTAGTCGATCGGGAGGGCCCCGTCGGCGTTGTCGATGGTGAGCTGCACCTCGGCGCGACCCAGGGGGCCTCGCGTCGACGTGCCGGCGAAGATGACGTCCTCCATCTTGCCGCCGCGGAGGGTCTTCGCCCCCTGCTCCCCCATGACCCAGGCGAGCGCATCGACGACGTTGGACTTGCCCGAGCCGTTCGGGCCGACGATGCACGTCACCCCCGGCTCGAGCGCGAAGGTGGTCGACTGGGCGAAGGACTTGAAGCCCTTGAGCGTCACGCTCTTCAGGTGCATGTCACCCGCCTTCCGCTCGATCGACCCGCGTGTTCACGGTAGCCGAGAAACCGCGGGATTCCGCGGCGGCGGGCCGGCGCGCGGAGTTCGACGCGCCCGGCGTCCATCCGAATCTGAGCGAGAGCTTGACATTCGCTGACAGCCTTCGCTAGCGTCTGAGGTCGCAACCGACGTCGAAAGGAGGTTACTTCCATGATTCGCACCACGACCGGCTTCACCGCCCCAGGCTTCACCGCCGTCCCCGTGCTCTCCGCATACGCCACGGGAGTGACCACCGCCGTCGGCATGCCCCCTCGTCAGGGCTAGTTCGTCGCGTCGAGACGCCTCGTCGTCTCCGCTTCTCGTGAGCCCCGTCTTCTCGACGTCGGCCACCTGGACCCTCTGCGTCCGCCCCCGCGTGAGCTGTCTGCTCGACGCGTCTCTCCCTCGCTAGATCTTCTTACGGAGCTTCCGCATGAATGCCCTGTTCACGCGCGCGCCGCAGCACTCCTCGGCCGCGCCTTCCCCCCCGCCCACCCCCTCGACGATCACGTTCGACACGACGGCGTACCGGCCGCTGGGTCTGCTCGACCGCCTGTCGCTGCGTCTGGGTCTCTGGCTGCTGAACCGGCATGCCAACAGAGCCCGCGCCCTCGACACCCGAGCAGTCGAGGCTCTTCGAGCCCGCGACGCGGCCGCCGAGCGCGCCCGCCGCGAGCAGGCCTGGCAGAGCGCCGCGGCGTTCAGCCGCCCGCCGTTCTGATCCCGGTGGGGTCGGCCTTCGAGTCGACCCCACCCCCACCCTCTTCTCATCCGACGAAAGACCTTCCAGTGACTTCCCTCCCCGCCGGCCTCGAGCTGCGCCCTCTTCACATCCCCTCCCGGATCGATGCTCCGGATGCCACGGACTTCCGCGAGATGGTCCGCCTCCGCAACCTGATCTCCTCCGAGATCTCGGGCCACGACGACTCGTCGATGCCCGCCGACGAACTCCTCCCGCTCTACCAACCCCGACCCGAGATGAAGCGATTCGCGTGGATCGCCGTTCACCACGGCGAGGTCGTCGGGCGCGTGGGTCTCGACTTCCCGCAGGAGGAGGGCGCCCGCACCGGGTTCTGGCTCATCGAATTGCGCCGCTCCGCGTGGGGGCACGGAATCGGGCGCGCCGCCTACGCGCTCATCGAGAACATCGCGCGCGAGCACGGGCGTACCGTCCTGCAGTCGTGGGCCGAGCACCCCGCCGCCGAGGGACCGCGCCTCGAGGCGCCGACGGGGTTCGGCTCGATTCCCCGGGATCGAGCGGCGCGGTTCCTTCTGGCATCCGGATTCTCGCTCGAGCAGATCGTGCGGGTGAGCGCGCTTGATCTCGCCGGGGCTCGACCGCGTCTCGAGGAACTCCTCACCGAGGCGGAGCAGGCGGCCGTCGGGTACCGGATCGTTCAGTGGGCGCTCCCCACTCCCGACGAGTTCGTCGACTCCTTCGCGTGGATGAAGTCCCGCATGGTGACAGACGCCCCCTCGGCGGACCTCGAGTTCGACGAGGAGGTCTGGGATGCCGCCCGCGTCCGCCGCTACGAAGCGGGTTACACCGACGCGGGGCGGCACATGCTCGTCACCGCCGCCCAGCACGTCGACACCGGCGAGCTCGCGGCCTTCAACGAGTTGGTCATCGGCAAGGACCGCACCGCGGCGACCAGCCAGGAGGACACCCTCGTCGTCGCGTCGCACCGAGGCCACCGGCTCGGAATGCTCGTGAAGTGCGCCGGGCTCCTGGCCTGGAACGACGTCGCTCCCCGGTCGCCCCGCGTGCTGACCTACAACGCCGAGGAGAACCGCCCCATGCTCTCGATCAACGAGGCCATCGGCTTCGCACCGATCTCGTACGAAGGGGTGTGGAAGAAGGTGCTGTGACGCAGTGGAGGGGCGCTGTCATCGCACGGCGGTGACCCCGGTCGGGACGTCCGGCACCTCGCCCGGCCAATCGCCCAACCGTACGCGGGCAGGCGATCCCTCGACAGTGTCGACGTTGGCCACGGTGAGGCCCTCCGATTCCGGAACAGGGTCTCTCGGTTCGATCCACTCCGCCGCAGCGGCCGCCTTCGCGACGTCGAAACCGTTCGCGGGGTCGTCCGTCACCGTCAGAGATATCTGGGCGTTGGGCAGGTATCCGTTTCGCACCGACCACGCCGATTCGGTCAGGAAGGTGACCAGCGCGGGACCATCGACGATCCGATAACCGGGATCGACCGTGACCGCGATGTCGTAGCCGGTGTTCCCCTTGATGTTCGCGCGTTCCCCACCCTGGAAGTCGACGGTCAGACCCGGGATCCGTGCGATGGCGGACCGCGCCTCGCTGAGCGTCTGGCCACCGCTGGGAGCGTCGTGCGGAATGAGGTCAGCCCGAGACGGGCCGCAGCTCGTCAGTCCGACCATTCCTGCGGCGACGACGACCGCGATGATCCCTCTTCGGTAACGCGTCAACTCGCGCCCCGTCCCTCGACCATTGCCGTACCGGACGCCGCGGAAAAGGTCTCCCGTCTCGCCGCCCCCAGCGATCCCTTCATCGTAGGGTGCCGGAGGTCACGCGTTCTGCTGCGCGGGGCGGATGTCCCTTGCGAGCCGTGAGGTATCGGAACGTGCACGCGAGAACCACATGACGCCTCTTCTCTCAACGCCGCTTCTGGCAGTGCGGGCAGAAGTGGCTCGACCGGTTCATGAACGACACGCGCACGATCGGTCGCCCGCACCGCGGACACGGCTGGCCGGTGCGCCCGTACGCATTGAGCGAGTGCGCAAAGTAGCCGGCCTGCCCGTTGACGTTGACGTACTGGGCGTCGAAGCTCGTTCCGCCCTCGGCGAGGGCCTTCTCGAGCACCGCCTGCACTTCGGCGAGCAGGCGGTTCACCGCGCGCGTCGGAAGATCGGATGCCGCGGTCTCGGGGTGGATGCGCGCAGCCCACAATGATTCGTCGGCGTAGATGTTGCCGATACCGCTCGCCGCCGTCTGATCCAGAAGCACACGTTTGATCCCCGAGGAGGTACGGGCCAATCGCGCGCGGAATCGTGCGGCGTCGAACGCGGGGTCGAGGGGATCGCGGCCGATATGCGCGACCTGCGTCGGTACGCGTGGGAGGTCCGAGCCGCGACCGCCGGGAGCGCCGTCGGGCGTGTCGACCAGGCTGTCGATCGCGAGCGAACCGAACGTGCGTTGATCGACGAACACGACCGACAGCGGCCCGTGCACCGGGTGCGCCAGCTCGATGCGGATGCGCTCGTGTCGCTCCTCCGGCGCTCCGGGGGCACGAAGGAGCATCTGGCCGCTCATTCCCAGATGGGTGACGATGGCCTCGTCGCCGGCCACCGGCATCCACAGGAATTTGCCTCTGCGCACGGCGGACGCGATGCGTCGGCCGGTCAGCTCCGCCTCGAAGTGCGCGGCTCCCCCGGTGTGACGGGTCAGCGCGCGGTCGTCGCGCACATCGACAGACGAGATGAGGGCGCCCGTGACGGCGGGCTCGAGACCGGCGCGGACGACCTCGACCTCGGGAAGCTCAGGCACGCGCGTCGAGCTCGCGCCACGCGGTGAGAGCCGCAGCCATCTCGGCGTGCTTCTTGCTGGAGCCGACGCCCGTGGTCACGACGTCGCCCGTGGTGACGGTGGCGGTGAACCGGCGGTCGTGATCGGGCCCGGTCGCCTCGACCGTGTAGACAGGAGCCGCGAGACCGAGTCGGGCCGCGATCTCTTGCAGGCTCGTCTTCGGGTCCATCGCCGCGCCGTACCGCTCGGGGTCCGCGAGAAGCGGTTCGACCAGGCGCAGCACCATGCCGGTCGCCGCGTCGGGGCCGGCCGACAGGAAGGTCGCGCCGATCAGCGCCTCCATGGTGTCGGCGAGGATCGAGTCCTTGTCGCGCCCACCGGTGAGGATCTCGCCGCGGCCCAGCCGCACGTGGTCGCCGAGTCCGATCGTGCGGGCGACCTCGGCCAACGCGACCGTCGACACGACGCTCGCGCGCCGCTTGGCGAGGCTTCCCTCGTCGAGATCGGGATGCCGCGTGAACAGCCGGACCGTGACGGCCTGGCCGAGCACGGAGTCGCCGAGGAACTCGAGGCGCTCGTTGTGCGGAATGCCGCCGTTCTCGTACGCGAACGAACGGTGGGTCAGAGCAAGAGAAAGAAGCTCGGGGTCGATCTCGACCCCGAGCTTCTCGGTGAGCGCTGCGCGCTCGACGTTGTTACGCGTCACGAATCGCCGATCAGACGTCGGCGACCTTGCGGCCCTTGTACTCGAGGAAGAGCTCGGTGCCCTGCGAGTCGGTGACGACCTTCGCCTGGTGGGGGCGGCTGTAGACGACCTTGCCGTTCTCGATGGTCTTGACCAGCGCGGGGGCTTCAGCCTTCCACTGCGCACGACGCGAGCGGGTGTTGGAGCGGGAGACCTTCCGCTTCGGGGGGTTACCTGCCATGACTAGCTCTTCTCTGTCTTGGGGGCGGCGCGGGGCGCATCGCCGTCGTCTGGGGTGTACTGCTGGAGCGCAGCCCATCGAGGATCGACAGGCGTCTGCTCCGTGGTGCCGGGGCCTTCCGTCAGCCTCTCGCCCGTGTTCGGGTCGAGCCCGGGGCAGTCCGGCTGACACACCGGCTGGAACGGAAGCGAAAGGACAATAGCATCCCGGACCAGATTTTCAAGATCCACGTGGTCGTCTTGAACGTCGAAGTCGTTCGCTTCGTCCCCAGGATACGCGAAAAGTTCCTGGAACTCGACTTCGACAGGCTCGGCGATGTCGATCAAGCAGCGTCCGCACACTCCGACGGCAGTGGTGTCGACGGTGCCCGAGACGAGAATGCCCTCGTGCACGGACTCGAGACGCACGTCGAGCTCGAGGATCTCGCCCTCGGGGACCGCGAGCAGTCCCTCGCCCCACTTCTCGGGGGTGGGCAGGTCGAGCGTGTGTTCGCGCATCTCGCCCGGGTGGCGCTCGATGTCGCGTACGGGGAGCTGGAAAGGTCCGGGTCGGCGAGTTCTCACGGTCGTCAATGCTACCCGTGCGCTCCTGGGCGGGGGCCGGGCGTCGCCCGTCGGCGCGGCGGTACGGTCGCCTGCCCGACGGTCCGAGCGTGTCAGATGCCGCGGGCGCCGGTGTCGAGGAACCGCGCCACCGCGGGCGGGACGTAAGGCGAGACATCGCCGCCGAGACCCGCCACCTGACGCACGAGCGAGCTCGAGACCAGCGCATGAGAGGGGTCGGGGAGCAGGAAGACCGTCTCGACGTGGGCGAGGTCGCGGTTCACGATCGCCATGGGCGTCTCGTACGCCACGTCGACCTGCGAACGGATGCCCTTCACGAGCACCTTCGCTCCCACCTCGGTGCAGTAGTCCACGAGCAGGCCCATGCTCCACGCGGCGACGATCACGTCGCCCTCGACGCCCGCCTCGGCGATCGACTGCTCGAGCAGACTCTGCCGCTGAGCGATGGGGAGCATCGCCTCTTTGCCCGGGTTGTGGACCACGAGCACGTGCAGCTGGTCGAAGAGACCCGCCGCGCGCCGGATCACATCGAGGTGACCGAGCGTGGGAGGGTCGAACGAGCCGGGAACGACGGCGATCCGGGGGTTCATGCCGCCAGCCTACCGATGCGACCGGGGCAGCGACCCGACGGTCAGGACTTCGCCAGGGCAGCGCGCTCCTCGACTCCGACACGGCGCTCGAGGGCGGCGGCGAGCCCGGGATGCCGGCGCAGAGCCGGATCGTCGGCGAGAAGTCTCTCGCCCTCGGCGCGGGCCTCGGTGATGAGGTCGGCGTCGGTGACCACTCGCAGCAGACGTAGCGACGAACGCGCTCCCGACTGCGCGCCGCCGAGCACGTCACCTTCGCCGCGCAGGTCGAGGTCGACCTCGGCCAGGGCGAAGCCGTCGAGGGTCGCTGCCACCGCCTCGACGCGTGAGCGCGCCGAGGTTCCGGGCGAGGCTTCGGTCACCAGCAGGCAAAGGCCCGGGAGCCCCCCTCGCCCGACGCGTCCGCGCAGCTGATGCAGCTGCGAGACGCCGAAGCGATCAGCTTCGAGGATGACCATCGTGGAGGCGTTGGGCACGTCGACGCCGACCTCGATCACGGTGGTGGCGACGAGAACGTCGATGTCTCCGCGCGCGAAGGCCTGCATCACGGCGTCTTTCTCGTCGGAGGGCATCTTGCCGTGGAGGATCTGCACGCGGATGCCGCTGAACGTCGGCAATCGCGACAGCAACGCCTCGACCTGCACGACACCCCACCGCGTGCGGGCGCCCTCGGCGGCGGCGGCCGGTGCGTCCGCCGGTTCGTCGGTCTTCTCGTCGGCGGTGAGCTGGTCGGAGTCGATCGCGGCGCACACCACGAACGCCTGGCGCCCGAGGGCGACCTCTTCGGCCACGCGATCCCACACGCGGGCGAACCAGGCGGGCTTCTCGGCGAGCGGGGCGACGAACGACTGGATGCCGGCTCGCCCGGCCGGCATGGTGCGGATGGTCGAGACGTCGAGGTCGCCGAACACCGTCATGGCGACGGTGCGCGGGATGGGGGTCGCCGTCAGCACGAGCGTGTGCGGAGAACTGCCTTTGGCGCGCAGCGCCTCGCGCTGGTCGACGCCGAAACGGTGCTGCTCGTCGACGACGACGAAGCCGAGGTCGGCGAAGGTGGTGGTCGCGCTCAGGAGCGCGTGAGTGCCCACGACGATGCGCGCCTGGCCCGAGGCGACCCGCAGGGCCGCACGGCGACGCTCCGCCGCCGGCATCTGCCCGGTGAGCAGGGTCGGCATGACCTCGGGGGCGAGCTCGGGGCCGAGCATGCGGGCGATCGAGCGCAGGTGCTGACCGGCCAGCACCTCGGTGGGGGCGATGAGGGCGGACTGCCCGCCGGATTCGGCGACCTGCAGCATCGCGCGCAACGCCACCAGCGTCTTGCCCGAGCCCACCTCGCCCTGCACCAGACGGTTCATGGGCCAGTCGGCGACGAGGTCGGCCTCGAGCTGCGCGCCGACGCTCTGCTGGTCGGCGGTCAGTTCGAAAGGGAGGATCGCGTCGAAGCGCTCGAGCAGACCACCGGGCGCCGCCGGCCGCCTGGTCGCCGACAGCGCCCGCACGAACTGCCGCTGCTGGAGCAGGGCGGTCTGCAGCACGAAGGCCTCGTGCATGCGCAGGGTCGCGATCGCGGACGGGATGTCGTCATCGGTCTCGGGGCGATGGATCTGCTCGAACGCCGCGCGCGCCGGGAGGAGACCGCGGCGGGTTCGCAGGTCGTCGGGCAGGGGGTCCTCGACCTCTCCGAGTCCGTCGAGCACGAGCGAGATCGTCTTCTGCACGAGCGTGCTCGGGATCGAGCTCGTCGCGGGATAGATCGGGATGGGCCGCTTCGCCGTCACCTCGGCCTCGGCGCGAGCCTCGGCGATGTCGTCGAACAGCTCGTAGTCGGGGTTCGTCAGCTGCGTCTGGCGACGATACTCGCCGACCTTGCCCGAGAAGATGCCGCGGCGCCCCGGAGTGAGGTCTTTCAGGCGCCAGGGCTGATTGAAGAAGGTGAGCGACATGCGCCCGTCGCCGTCGCTGATGACGACTTCGAGCAGCGAGCCGCGGCGGTTCTGCATGCGACGCTCGTTCGCGCTGACCACCTCGGCCACGATCGTGACCGGCTCGCCGAGCGGGAGGGAATCGATGGGCGTGAGCTCACCCCGACGGGCGTAGCGGCGGGGGTAGTGCTCGAGCAGCTCGCCCACCGTCTTCACGCCGAACGCCTTCTCGAATGCCGTCGCGGTCTTGCCGCCGATGGCGCCGTCCAGGCGCGACGCGAGCGAGAATCCGGGCATGCTCCGAGTCTAGGCAGGCCCCCGGACATCGCCGTTCGCTCGCGCGCACGGGACCGCCGCACCGAGGACCCTAGGCTGGAGAGGTGACGCGCATCATCTCGGGCCTGGCCGGAGGCACGGTCCTCGACGTGCCCCCCAAGGGCACACGCCCCACGAGCGACCGCGTCCGCGAGTCGCTCTTCGGAGCGCTCGAGTCCGCGGGCCTGCTCGACGACGCACGCGTGGCGGATCTGTTCGCGGGCTCCGGCGCCCTGGGGCTCGAGAGCCTCAGCCGCGGTGCCTCCTCCGCGGACCTCGTCGAGCTGTCGGCACCCGCCGCGGCCCTCATCCGCAAGAACGCAGAACGGGTGAAGGGGGCCGGCGTCACCGCCCCCGCGCGCGTGCACAAGGCGCACGTCACGACGTTCCTCTCGGCATCCACCCTCGAGTGGGACCTCGTCTTCCTCGATCCGCCCTACGACCTCGCCGACGACGAGCTCACGAAAGCGCTCGTCGCGCTCGCGCCGCGCCTGCACCCCGACGCCACGGTGATCGTCGAGCGGGCGAAGCGATCCGCCGCCCCCGAGTGGGCCGCCGCCGGACTCGAGGCCGAGCGCGACCGCGCCTACGGCGACACCACGATGTGGTGGGGACGACCGCGGGGCGTCTGATCCCTCAGCCCCGACCGGCATCCCAGTCGCGGTAGGGATCCCAGCCGCCCCGGCCCGACCAGGGATGATCGTCGACGGTGACGGCTTCGCTCCCGCGCGCCACGACCGTTCCCACACGACGGCCCAGCGGGTCCGCTTCGGCGGCGAACGTCACGAGGAACCCATGGTCCTCTCCCCCGCCGAGCGCGCGGTCGGGGTCGTCACCGAGGGTCGCGGAGTCGAGGGCGATCGTGACCCCGGAGGCATCGGCCATACGCGTGGCGTCGAGGACGAGACCGTCGGAGATGTCCATCATCGCGGTGGCCCCCGCATCTGCGGCGCGCAAGGCCTCCGCGATCGGCGGTCGCGGCGTGAGCTGGCGAGCCAGTCCGCGTGCGTCGTCGGCACCGAGCGCCGCCCGGGCCTCGGTCGTGATCACAACGGGAGTGCCGTCGGCATCCCGGAACCGCCCGAAGAGCACCTCGAGTCCCCGCGCGGCCTCGCCGAGCTCGCCGATCACGTAGACGCCGTCTCCGACGCGGGCACCGGAGCGACGCACGGGATCGCGGCCGTCGAGGCTCCCCAGGGCCGTCACGGCGATGGTCAGGGTGTCCGAGACCGTGAGGTCGCCCCCCTCGACCGCGCAGTCCGGTGCCAGCTCGGCGCAGGCCGCCGCGAGGCCGTCGGCGAACCCGCGGACGAACGTGACAGGAGTGTCGTCGGGCATCGCGAGCGCGACGAGCAGAGCGATCGGTCGCGCACCCATCGCGGCGACATCGGCGAGGTTCACCGCCGCGGACTTGAAACCGAGATCGAACGGCGACGACCACGCCAGCCGGAAGTCGGGCCCGTGCACGAGCGTGTCGGTCGTCGCGACGACCCGCCGGTCGGGAACCGACAGCACAGCGGCATCGTCACCGGGCCCGACCGGGGCGGTCGACGGCGGAAGACGGTCCAGGATGCCGCGCAGGATCTGCCCCTCGGACAGCTCGCCCACAGTGGTTGCACGGGTGGTCTCGGCGTCGGTCACTCCCCCACGCTATTAGCCTGGAGGGGTGCCCCGCTCCTCCCGCCTCCTCGCGCTCCTCGCCGCCGCCGCCCTCCTCCCCGGGCTCGCGGCGTGCAGCACCACGGTCGCGATGCAGCCGGCCAAGAATGCGAACGACCCGGCGTGCGCCGAGATCACCTCGCGACTGCCCCAGACGATCTCGGGGCAGAACCGCCGCTGGACCGACGCGCAGTCGACCGGTGCGTGGGGAGATCCCACCGCGATCCTCATGACGTGCGGGCTCGAGACCCCCGGCCCGTCCACCCTGCCGTGTCGCCCGTTCAACGGCGTGGACTGGCTGGTCGACGAGTCGCAGGCGGCCGACAACCGGTACACCCTGACAACGTTCGGGCGCAGCCCCGCGGTCCAGGTCTACCTGGACTACAAAGAGGCCAGCAGCGCCGATGTGGCCCAGGCCCTCGGACCGCTGATCAGCCAGTACCTGCCGTCGACGGGCGCCGTGTGCACCTCGGCCTCCGATGCCCCGCCCTCGCCGAGCCCGACGCCGTAGCGCGCGCCGCGTCCGACCCCGCGTGCACAACCGCGGGACTCTTCCCGACACACCGGCGTCACCGACCCCGGCGACGGCGCGCCGCCGGCCCGGCCCGCCGTTGCGCACGGCGAGCCGGGCCGCGACTCAGGCCTTCGCGAGGGCCGCGTCGAGCAGGTCGCTGATGAGGTCGGGGTAGGACAGGCCCGAGGCGATCCAGCAGGTCGGGAACATCGAGATCGGCGTGAACCCGGGCATGGTGTTGACCTCGTTCACGTAGAACTCGGTGCCGGTGTAGAAGAAGTCGACGCGCGCGAGGCCCTGGCCGCCGATCGCCTCGAACGCCTGGGCGGCGATCCGCTGCATCTCGGCGAGCTCGCCGTCGCGCAGGTCGGCGGGGCACACGAGCTCGACGCCGGCAGCCCCGAGGTACTTCGCCTCGAAGTCGTAGAACTCGCGTCCCGTCACGACGATCTCGCCGGCGACGCTGACACGCACCGGTCCGCCATCGCGCCCGGGGAGCACGCCGCACTCCACCTCGCGGCCGACGATCGCCTTCTCGACCAGCACCAGGCCGTCCTCGGCGAACGCGGTGTCGAGAGCGGCGTCGAGGTCGTCCCACTGCGACACCTTCGTGACGCCGACGCTGGAACCGGCCTCGTTCGGCTTGACGAACACGGGCAGGTCGAGCGCGCGGATGCGGCGCTCCCACAGCGAGCGATCGCGCGCGAGGTCGGCGCGGGTCACCGCGACCCACGGCACCACGGGCACGTTCGCCGCGCGCAGCACCTGCTTGGTCACGTGCTTGTTCATGCCGATCGCCGACATCAGCACTCCGCCGCCGGCGTACGGGATGCCGAGCAGCTCGAGCAGCCCCTGCACCGTGCCGTCCTCACCGAAGCGGCCGTGCAGGATCGGCAGGACGACGTCGACGTCTCCGAGGGAGCGGGTGCCCTCGGCATCCGTCACCGTCCACTCGCGCGAGAGCGTCGAGTCGGGCAGACGAACGCGCGTGCCGTTGTCGCGCACCTCGGGCAGTGCGTCGGGGATCAGCGCGAACTTGTCGGGATCGTCGTCTTCGAGAACGAAGGCGCCGTCGCGGGTGATGCCGACCGGGATGACCCGGAAGCGGTCACGGTCGATCGCCCGCAGCACCCCGCCCGCCGTGGCGGAACTGATCGAATGCTCGCTGGAGCGCCCGCCGAAGAGCACCACCACCACCGGTTTGGTCATTCTGCGTCCTCTCGCCCTGCGGCTGGTCGTCGTCTGTCGTCAGGTGCGGTGCGATGTCGCGCGGGTCCATGGTCCCGTCGAGCACCATCTTGACCTGCTGCACGATGGGCATGTCGACGCCGACCTGCTTCGCGAGTTGCAGGACGGGGGCGACGGATGCCAAGCCCTCCGCGGTCTGCTGCATCTGGGTCACGACCTCTTTGTAGCCGTAGCCCTGGCCGAGCAGGCGCCCGGCGGTGTTGTTGCGGCTGAGCGGCGACTGGCACGTCGCGATGAGGTCGCCGAGGCCGGCGAGGCCCTGCAGGGTCTCGGGCTGGGCGCCCTGCGCCACGGCGAAGTCGGTCATCTCGACGAGGCCGCGCGTGATGATCGAGGCTTTCGTGTTCTCGCCGTAGCCCACGCCGTCGACGATGCCGATCGCGACGGCGATCAGGTTCTTCAGCACGCCGCCGAACTCGGTGCCGATCACGTCGGTGTTCACGAACGAGCGGAAGTACCTGTTGCGCGCGCGGCGGGCCACGGCCTCGGCGGTTTCGGGGCTCAGCGAGCTGATGACGGCCGCGGTGGGCTGCTCGCGGGCGATCTCGAGGGCGAGGTTGGGACCGGATGCCACGGCGATGCGGGCCGGGTCGCACTGGAGCACCTGTTCGATGACCTGGCTCATGCGCAGCCCGGTCGACTTCTCGACGCCTTTCATGAGCGAGACGAGCGGCACGTCGGTGCGCTCGACAAGGGGTCGGATGGCGGCGAGGTTCTCGCGCAGCGACTGGCTCGGCACCGACAGGAAGATCTGCTCCGCGCCGTTCAGCGCCTCGGCGAGGTCGGTGGTGGCCGTCATGGTCCGCGGCAGGTTGATGCCCGAGAGGTAGCGGCTGTTGCGCTTCGACTCGGTGATCTCTGCGGCCAGCTCGGGGCGGCGCGCCCACATGACCACCGAGGCTCCGCCGTCGGCGAGGATCTTGCCGAATGTCGTGCCCCAGCTGCCCGCGCCGACGACGGCGACCTTCGGTCCGGCGACCGGCGCGGGGCTCTTACGACTCAAGGCGACCCGTCTCGTTCTGCCCGTGCTGCGACGGGTTCCAGCGCTCCGCGGGAGCGGGAAGACCCCGGATGCCGGAGAGCATCGCGGTGATCTCGTTCATCATCGCGTCAGTGGCCTTCGTCAGGGTGGCCGGCTGGGTGCGCGTGGCGGCGTAGGCGCTCATGTCCATGGCGGGGCCGAACTCGACGATGACGTGCGAGCGGCGGGGAAACTTCAGCTTCCCGTACCGCGGGAGGATCTGCTGCACGCCCCACTGCGCCATGGGGATGAGCGGCAGATCGGCGGCGAGGGCCAGGCGAACCGCCCCGGTCTTGCCGCGCATCGGCCACAGGTCGGGGTCGCGCGTGAGGGTTCCCTCGGCGTACACGATCACACCGCGGCCGTCGCGGGCGATCTGCTCGGCAGCTTTCATCGACTGGTTCGCGCTGGTCGAGGCCCGCGGCACCGGCACCATGCCGGTGGCACGGAGCGCCGCACCGAGGACGGGCACCTTGAACAGACTCTCTTTGGCCATGAACCGCGGGGCGCGACCGAGCCGCCAGACGGCGACGGCCACGATCACCGGGTCGAACTCCGAGTTGTGGTTCGGAGCGATGACGTAGGCGCCCTCGCTCGGGAGGTTCTCGCCCCCGCGGATCTCGATCCGGGCGAACAGGCCCGTGATCGGCACGATGATCGCCGCGAGCGGCCAGAAGGCGCTCGGCTTCGTCTTCTCGGGCGAGGCGGCCACGGATCAGCCCACGACGTCGAAGTCGGCGTCGAGAGCGGTCAGCTTCTCGAGGAACTTCTCGTAGCCCCGGCGGATGATGCCGATGTTGCGCACGGTCGACTCGCCCTCGGCGGCCAGGGCCGCAATCACGTAGCTGTAGCCGCCGCGCAGGTCGGGGACCTCGACGTCGGCGCCGTGCAACGGCGTCGGGCCGTTGATGACGGCCGCCTGCTCGAGGTCGCGACGCGGCACCCGACGATCGGGGCTCGAGATGCCCTTGGGGTGCACGACGATGTCGGCGCCCATCTTGTTGAGCGCCTCGGTGAAGCCCAGGCGGTTCTCGTACACGGTCTCGTGGACGGTGGAGGTGCCGGGGGCCTGCGTCAGGGCGACGATGAGCGGCTGCTGCCAGTCGGTCATGAAGCCGGGGTGCACGTCGGTCTCGACCATGACGGGCTTGAGGGCGTCGCCGCGGCGGAACAGGATGCCGTCCTCGCGGACGTCGAACCAGCCGCCGGCCTTGCGGAAGACGTTGAGGAAGGTCAGCATGTCCTGCTGGCGGGCGCCCTTGGCGAAGATCTCGCCGTCGGTCGCCAGCGCGGCACAGGCCCACGAGGCGGCTTCGTTGCGGTCGAAGATCGCGCGGTGGTCGTAGCCGACGAGCTTGTCGACGCCCTCGATGAAGATGACGCGGTTGGGCTCGTACGAGATGATCGCGCCCATCTTCTGCAGGACGGCGATGAGATCCATGATCTCGGGCTCGATCGCGGCGTTGCGCAGCTCCGTGACGCCCTTCGCGCGGACGGCGGTGAGCAGGACCTGCTCGGTCGCGCCGACGCTCGGGTAGGGCAGGGTGATATTGGCGCCGTGGAGGCCGTTCGGGGCCGTGATGCGGATGCCCTCGTAGCTCTTGTCGACGACGGCGCCGAAGGCGCGCAGGGCGTCCATGTGGAAGTTGATCGGGCGATCGCCGATGCGGCATCCGCCGAGGTCGGGGATGAGCGCCTCGCCGAGCAGGTGCAGCAGCGGCCCGCAGAACAGGATCGGGATGCGCGAGGCCCCCGCGTGCGCGTCGATCTCTTCGAAGTGCGCGGCGACCGCGCCCGAGGGGTCGAGGTGAAGCGTGCCCTCCTCGTCACCCTCGGTCACGGTGACGCCGTGCACCTCGAGGAGCGACCGGACGACCTTGACGTCGCTGATCATCGGCACGTCGCGGAGCGTGCTCGTGGTCTCGCCCAGGAGCGCGGCCACCATGGCCTTCGTCACCAGGTTCTTCGCGCCCTTGACCTCGACGGTCCCGCGCAGGGGCCGACCGCCGCGGATCGAAAGAGTTTCGGCCGCCTCCCAGTCGGGCTGTCCGGGGTTCTGGTCTCCGGAGTCGGTGACGAGTGTGCTCATGGGGGTGGACCTCACTTCGTGGACGAGGGGCGGCAGATCGACCCGATCGGGTCGATCGGGCTCAGCGGACCGGAAGGGTCTGCGGCCGCCATGCCTCGCGGCGCGCCTCGAACTGCGTGATCTTGTCTTCGTCACGCAGAGTGAGCCCGATGTCATCGAGCCCTTCGAGAAGCCGCCACCTAGTGTAATCGTCGATCTCGAACGAGACCTGGAGGTCGCCGACCGTGGCGGTCTTCGCGGTAAGGTCCACGGTCATCTCGATGCCCGGGTTCGCCTCGAGGACGGCCCAGATCTGCTCGACCTCGTCCTCGGTGATCACGCCCGTGACCAGGCCTTGCTTGCCCGAGTTGCCGCGGAAGATGTCGGCAAACTTGGGGCTCAGCACGACACGGAACCCGTAGTCGCGCAGCGCCCACACGGCGTGCTCGCGGCTGGATCCGGTGCCGAAGTCGGGGCCGGCGACGAGGACGGATGCCGAGCGGTAGGCGTCCTGGTTGAGCACGAACCCGGGGTCCTGGCGCCAGTTCGAGAACAGGGCGTCTTCGAAGCCGGTCTTGGTGACGCGCTTGAGGAACACCGCGGGGATGATCTGGTCGGTGTCGACGGCGGAGCGCTTCAGAGGCGCGGCGACACCGGTGTGCGTGGTGAACTTCTCCATGTCAGGCCTCCGCCCCGGTCGAAACGGTCTCGGTGGGAACGGGGTCCAGATCGGCCGGGCTCGACAGCGTTCCGCGCACGGCCGTGGCCGCGGCGACCAGCGGCGAGACGAGGTGCGTGCGCCCGCCCTTGCCCTGGCGTCCTTCGAAGTTACGGTTCGAGGTCGACGCGCAGCGCTCCCCCGGGGCCAGCTGGTCGGGGTTCATGCCCAGGCACATCGAGCACCCCGCGAAGCGCCATTCGGCGCCGAAGTCGGTGAAGACCTTGTCGAGGCCCTCGGCCTCGGCTTCGAGGCGCACACGCGCCGATCCCGGCACGACCATGACGCGGACGTTCTCGGCCTTGGTGCGTCCCTCGATGACCGAGGCGAAGGCGCGGAGGTCTTCGATGCGGCTGTTGGTGCAGGAACCCATGAACACGGCATCCACTGGGATGTCCTTCATCGGGGTGCCGGCCTGCAGGTCCATGTACTCGAGCGCCCGCTCGGCGGCGGCGCGCTCGTTGGGGTCGGTGATGTCGGCCGGGGTCGGAACGACGTCGCTCAGCGAGACGCCCTGGCCCGGGTTCGTGCCCCAGGTGACGAAGGGTTCGAGCTCGTTCGCATCGAGGAAGACCTCGGCGTCGTAGACTGCGCCCTCGTCGCTCGGCAGCGTGCGCCAGTAGGCGACCGCGTCGTCCCAGTCCTGGCCCCGCGGCGCGTGGGGCTTGTCCTTGACGTAGGCGAAGGTCGTCTCGTCGGGGGCGATCATGCCCGCGCGGGCGCCGGCCTCGATCGACATGTTGCACATCGTCATGCGCCCCTCCATCGAGAGGGAGCGGATCGCGCTGCCGCGGAACTCGAGCACGTAGCCCTGGCCGCCGTTGGCACCGATCTTGGCGATGATCGCGAGGATGATGTCCTTCGCGGTGACGCCGGGCTTCAGCTCGCCTTCGACGGTGATCGCCATCGTCTTGAAGGGCTTGAGCGGCAGGGTCTGGGTGGCGAGCACGTGCTCGACCTCGCTGGTGCCGATGCCGAACGCCATCGCGCCGAACGCGCCGTGGGTCGAGGTGTGCGAGTCGCCGCACACGACGGTGATGCCCGGCATGGTGAGGCCGAGCTGCGGGCCGACCACGTGGACGATGCCCTGCTCCTTGTCGCCCAGCGAGTGGATGCGCACGCCGAACTCGTCGGCGTTGCGGCGCAGCGTCTCGATCTGCGTGCGGCTGGTGAGGTCGGCGATCGGCTTGTCGATGTCGAGGGTCGGGGTGTTGTGGTCTTCGGTCGCGATCGTCAGGTCGAGCCGGCGCACGGGGCGACCCTCGGCGCGCAGGCCGTCGAAGGCCTGAGGGCTCGTCACCTCGTGCACGAGGTGGAGGTCGATGTAGATGAGGTCGGGCTGACCGTTCTCGCCCTTGACCACGAGGTGGTCGTCCCAGACCTTCTCGGCCAGGGTGCGAGGGTTCTCGGGAATCGTGCTCATGTTTGCGTTTCTCCTCGGAAGGGGGTGTGAGGCCCGCGACGAACTCCGCGACGAGAGAGGCCTAGAACAAGGTCTCGTCGCGGCCGCTAAGGAGGAGGCGAGCGATCCGCACGTCGTCACGATACCACCGGCGTCCGACACCCCCGCCGCCGGGGACGGGTGGCGGATGCCGCGTCGGCGGCGTCACAGAGCGACGCACGTTTCGCCGCCCGGAGCCCGCGCGTGCGAATCTGGGCCGACCCGAAGGAAGGAGTGCGCCATGGCCGCAGGCGCCGACACCGGTTTCTCCACTCGCCAGGTCCACGCAGGAGCGGCGACCGCGCAGGCGAGCCCGCGCGCGACCCCGATCTACCTCACGGCGGGCTTCACGTTCAGCGACCTCGACGAGTCGGCCGCGCACTTCGGCGAGGGCACGGGCTTCGGCTACAGCCGCACCGGCAACCCCACCGTGCACGCGGTCGAAGAGCGTCTCGCCTCGCTCGAGGGCGGCGACCAGGCCGTGCTCGTCTCGAGCGGTCAGGCGGCGGTCACCGTCGCGCTGCTCGCCCTCGCCGGAGCCGGCGACCACGTCGTCGTGTCGGAGCACATCTACGAGGGCACGCGCGGCCTCCTGCTCGATAACCTCGCGCGCCTCGGCGTCGAAACGACCTTCGTCGACACCGACGACCTCGACGCCTGGCGCGCCGCGATCACGCCCCGGACCCGGGCCCTCTTCGCCGAGACGCTCTCGAACGCCCGCAACGACGTGCTCGACGTGGCCGCGGTGGCGGCCATCGGCGCCGCGCAGGGCATCCCGCTCGTCGTCGACAGCACGTTCACCACTCCGTACCTGCTTCGCCCGATCGAGCACGGGGCCGCAGTCGTCGTGCACTCGGCGAGCAAGTTCCTGGCGGGTCAGGGTGCCGTGCTCGGCGGTGTCATCGTCGATGACGGTCGCTTCGACGCCGCGGCATCCGGTCACCGCTTTGCCCACCTCGTGCAGACCGACCGTCTGGGCGGGGCGAGCTACGCCGAGAAGTACGGCGCCCGCGCGCGCGGGCAGTACATCCGCGAGAGCGTGGCGCCGCGGTTCGGCCCCTCGCCCTCGCCGCTGAACGCCTTCCTGATCGGCCAGGGCATCGAGACCCTGAGCCTGCGCGTCGAGCGGCAGTCGCAGAACGCCCTCGCCGTCGCCCGCTGGCTCGAACAGCGCCCCGAGGTCGAGCGCGTCGACTACATCGGTCTCGACTCGCACCCCCACCACGGTCTCGGTGAGCGCTACCTGACGCGCGGCTTCGGGTCGGTCTTCACCGTCACCCTGCGCGGCGGTCTCGAGGCGGCGCGCCACGTCGTGCAGTCGGTCGAGGTCATCACGCACATGACCCACCTCGGCGACGTGCGCTCGCTCGTGCTGCACCCGCAGAGCACCTCGCACGCCGCCCGCACCGTCGCCGAGCGCGAGCGGGCGGGCGTCTTCCCCGGCACGATCCGCCTGTCGATCGGCATCGAAGACATCGACGACCTGCTCGCCGACCTCGAACAGGCGCTCGTGCGCGTCCCCGTGCTCGAGCGCGAGACGGTCGTGCTGTGAGCCGGCTGCAGCACTTCGGCTGGTTCCTCGCGCGCGGCTTCGGCCCCCACGGGTGGGGCCACCCCTACCTGCGCTGGAACCACCGCTGGACCGAGCCCGGCCTCTACCAGGACTCCGCCCGCACGCTCGAGCAGGCCGGCTTCGACCTGCTGATCATCGAAGACGCGCCCTCGCTGGGCAGCGCCGACACGATCGACCTGCGCGTGCGTCACGCCTTCGGCGGGCCCAAGCACGACCCGCTGCTGCTCGCACCGTACCTGTTCGCGGCGACGCAGCATTTGGGCGTGGTGCCGACGGTCAACCCGGCCGCGTACCTGCCGTACACCGCCGCTCGGCAGTTCGCGACGCTCCAGCACCTGAGCGGCCACCGTCTCGGCCTGAACGTCGTCACCGACACCGGCAGCGCGCGCCACTTCTCGACCGCGCCGCAGCTCGGGCACGATGCGGCCTACGACCGGGCGGAGGAGTGGCTCGACGGCATCCGGAAGCTCTGGAACAGCTGGGGCGAGGGCGCTCTCGTCGCCGACGAAGAGACGGGTGTCTATGCCGACGGCACGAAGCTCGAGGCGGTGCGGCACCGGGGAGAGCACTTCGGCTTCGACGGACCGCTGAACGCGGTGCCCTTCACCGACGGCGCGCCCGCGATCGTGTCCCCCGGCGGATCCGGCCGCGGCCTGTCGTTCGCCGGGCACAACTCCGACGTGCAGCTCGCGCTCGCACCTCTCGACGAACAGAGCATCCGGGCCTACCGCGGCCGCATCCACGCGGCAGCCGAGGCCGCCGGGCGCACATCGGCAGACATCAAGATCCTCTTCGCGATCCAGCCCGTGCTCGTCTCGTCGCCGGAGGAAGCCGACCGCCTGGTCGCGGCATCCGCTCACCCCGATGACGAGGCGCTCGTCGCCATCGCCCGCAAGCAGTCGAGCGATCTCGAGACCGATCTGACCGGTCTCGACCTCGACAAGCCGCTCGACCGGTCGATCTTCGGCGAGCACGTGTCGGAGGGCAGCATCAAGCGGCTCGTCGGAAAGCACGACGACGACGCTCCCCTGCGCACGATCCTCGCCGCGCACGCACGCGTGGGCCGCCTGGACGACGGCTCCGGCTTCGTGGGGACGGCCGACGAGTTCGCCGACCGCATCGAAGAACTCGGCACGTGGGGCAATGACGGCGTGCTGCTGTGGGGCGACCTGCACCCTGTCACCGTGCATCGCGTACTCGATGACCTCGTGCCGATCCTGCGTCGGCGCGGCATCCTCCGCGAGGAGTACGTCGACGGCGGACTTCAGGCGAATCTGCGCGCGTTCTAGATTCCGGATGCCGTGGCCTCAGGTGGCTGAGCCCGCCGGGGGTCGCGGGGCCCGGACCCTTCGACACGCTCCGGGTCGTCGACCCGCAGGGTCCTCGTCGGCTCAGTCGCCCTTCGGCTGCTCGACCGTGCGGGGCGTCCCCTTCTCGTCGGCGACGTCGGCCGCGGCATCCTGAGGCCCGTCGACGGACGCGGGCTCGCGGCGGGCGGCGATGAGGCTGGCGATCGTCGCGACCGCCATCGACACCACGATCACCGCGAGAGAGACCCACGTCGAGATCTCGGGCGCCCACTCGATGGGCTCACCGTCGTTGATGAACGAGAGCTCGTTGACGTGCATCGCGTGCAGGATCAGCTTCACACCGATGAACGCGAGGATGAACGCGATGCCGTAGTGCAGGAACTTCAGGCGGTCGAGCAGGTCGCCGAGCAGGAAGTACAGCTGGCGCAGACCCATCAGCGCGAAGAGGTTGGCCGTGAACACGATGAACGGGCTCTGCGTGATGCCGAAGATCGCCGGGATCGAGTCGATCGCGAACAGCAGGTCGGTCACGCCGATCGCGACGAACACGATGATCATCGGGGTGAAGAGCTTCTTGCCCTTGACGCGTGTGATGACCTTCTTGCCGTCGTACGAGTCGCTCATCGGCAGCACGCGACGCAGCGTCCGCACGATGAGGTTCTCTTTCTGCGAGTCGTCGTCGTGGTCGTCGCCCGGGAACGCCTGGCGGATCGCCGTGTAGACCAGGAACGCACCGAACAGGTAGAAGATCGGGCTGAAGTTCTCGATGATCGTCGCGCCGACCAGGATGAAGGCGCCGCGCAGGATGAGCGCGATGATGATTCCCACCATCAGCACCTCCTGCTGGTACCGACGCGGCACCGCGAACTGCCCCATGATCAGCACGAACACGAAGAGGTTGTCGATCGAGAGGCTGTACTCGGTCAGCCAGCCCGCCACGAACTGTCCCGCGACTTCTCCCCCGGCGACGATCCAGAGGACGCCGGCGAAGATGAGCGCGAGGGTCACGTAGAACACGACCCAGAGCGTCGACTCTTTCGCCGCCGGGATGTGCGGGCGTTTGAGGATGATCAGCAGGTCGGCGACCAGGATCAGCACGAGCACGACGAGCGTGATCGTCTGGAAGAGGGGGTCGAGCTGCAGCTCCATCGCGGGGCCTTTCATCGGGGAAACGCTCGAGTTTATCCGCTCGCTCCCGCCGGGCACGGGGTTGTGCACCTAGTGCTCATAACGTGCGTACATCCGTGAGACGATCCGCTCGAGCCGGACACCTCTGAGTGAGAGAGTGCTTCCCGGGGCTCACCCGGAGAGCGGAACGGATGCCATGACCCACGGAGTCATCGACGACAGGGCCCTCGTGGCGCGCGCCGCCGGCGGGTCGGAGGTCGCGTATCGCGAGCTGTATCGGGCGTACGCGCGACCCGTGTACTGGATCGCTTTCGGTCTGGTCGGCGAGCCCGCGGACGCCGAGGACGTGGTGCAGGAGACGTTCGTGGTCGCTTGGCGGAAGATTCCGTCGCTGCGGCTGGAGGGCGAGTCCCTGTTGCCCTGGCTCGCGACCGTCTGCCGGTTGCAGGCGCAGAACCGACTGAGGGCGCGTCGTCGCCATGGATCGCACGCGGCGCTCGACGACGAGATCCCCTCGTCCGTCGACGTCGAGGCTCAGGTCGTGCAGGCGCAGACCGTGGCCGCGATCCTGGCCGCCGTCGATCGGCTCAGCGACCTCGACCGCGAGATCTTCCGCCTGTGCGCCGCCGAGGGCTACGGGTACGAAGCCGCCGCCGCCTCGCTGGGCGTGTCGCACGGGACCGTTCGCAACCGCCTCTCCCGCATCCGCTCCCGGGTGCGCGCCACCGCGATGGAGACGGAGACCCCTTGACCACGCCCACTCTTCCCCCTCTCCCCGCCGACCGGATGGATGCCATCGAAGCCGCCGTCTTCGGCCGGATCGCCGACGAGCGCGAGCGCACGCGCCGCCGTCGTCGCGGGATCTGGACGGGCGCCGGAGCCGCGGCCGCCGTGGTCGTGGTCGCCGCGTTCGTCGGCCCGTCGCTGACCGCCACCTCGGGGTCCAGCGGATCGAGCACCGTCGTCGGGGCCGAGAGCCAGGGGCTCACGGACCAGTACTCGAGCGGATCCGCCCTAAACCCACCCGTCGCGCCGATCGCCCCGGGCGAGCAGGCCGCGGGGTCGTCCTCGTCGTCCGGGGCCGCCGCGGGAGACGCTGCGGCGCGCGACGCGGCGACCCGCGACATCGTCGCCACCGGCTCCAGCACGGTCGAAGTGGACGACATCGCCGCGGCGATCGACGCGATCGGCTCCGCCGCGACCGGGGCGGGCGGATACGTCGAGTCGTCGCAGCTGGGCGGTGCGATCGGCGCGGTGCCGTACGAGGGCTCGGCGACCGGGCCCGCGGCATCCTCGGGCTGGATCACCGTGCGCGTCCCCGCCGCCGCCCTCACGAGCACGATGGACGGACTGCGCCAGGTCGGAGTGATCACGGCCACGACCGTCAACCGCTCCGACGTCACCGAGCAGACGGTCGACCTGCGCGCGCGAGTCGCGGCCGGCGAGGCTTCGGTGGCGCGACTCACGGAGCTGATGGCGAAGGCGGGCTCGGTGTCCGACCTGATCACGGCGGAATCCGCCTTGGCCGAGCGACAGGCGCAGCTCGACTCCGACCGTCAGGTGCTGCAGTCGGTCGAGTCCCAGGTCGCGATGTCGTCGCTCAGCGTGCAGCTCGTCGAACGCTCCCCCGCCGTCGCCGCCGACCCCGCCGGTTTCGGCGACGGGCTCGGCGCCGGCTGGAACGGTCTGGTGGCCACGCTCAACGGCATCGTGATCGGCCTCGGCTTCTTGCTGCCCTGGATCGCGGTCGCGGCAGTGGTCCTCGCGGTGACGTGGGGCGTGCGCCGGGCGCTGCGGCGCGGTCGCGAGGCGCGCGAAGGCTGAGCTGCAACGCTCAGCAGCCTCGGACCGACGGAAGGAGCCGGGGATCGGATGCCGGATCGTCTCGGCATCCGAGTCTGCTCGAGCGTCCGCGAGCTCCTTCTCCCCGGCCGCACCCACCACAACGACGAAGAGCTCCGACCATTCGGTCGAAGCTCTTCGTCGTGTTGGTGACCCCAGCGGGATTCGAACCCGCGTTACCGCCGTGAGAGGGCGGCGTACTAGGCCGCTATACGATGGGGCCGCGTCGCAACCGTTCAAGTATGCATCACGATTGACGCGCACGCAAAATCGAGGCCGAACCGTCGAAATCCCGGGCGTGTCCGGCCACGGTACCGCGAGTTGGGCGCACAGGGAAGAGCCGTTAGACGCTGTTCACCCTTCGCGCCAGCGCTTGCCTCTCTCCCGCCGTCGGGAGTTGACTCGGAGTATGCGCCTCACGAAGCACGAACACGCCGCCCTGATCCTCGTCGAATCCGGTCACTCGCTCGTGATCGATCCGGGCAGCTTCACCTCGCCGCTGGACAACCTCACGAACCTCGCGGGGGTCGTGATCACGCATGAGCACGCGGATCACTGGACGCCCGAGCACCTCACACGCCTGCAGAAGGCGCACCCGGGCGTGCCGATCTACGGACCCGAGGGCGTGAGCGAGGCGGCCGCGGGCTTCGAGGTCACCGTGGTCCACCCGGGCGACACCCTCGACCTCGGCCCCTTCCACCTCGAGTTCTTCGGCGGCAAGCACGCCGTCATCCACTCCTCCATTCCGGTGGTCGACAACGTCGGCGTCCTCGTCAACGACGCGGTGTACTACCCGGGCGACTCCTACGCGGTGCCCAAGCACAAGAAGATCGCCCTGCTCGCGGCCCCGGTCGGCGCCCCCTGGCTGAAGATCGGCGAGGTCATCGACTACGTCCTCGACGTCAAGCCCGAGCGTGTCTTCGCCACGCACGACATGACCCTGTCGGTCGCCGGCAAGCAGATGGGCGACGCGCGCCTCACCTGGGCCGTCGAGCAGAACGGCGGCTCGTTCGTCGACCTCAAGCCGGGCGACTCGGTCGAGGTCTGAGGGGATGGTGTCGAAGCGGGCGGCGGGTTTGACGGCGCTCCTCACGGTCGGGCTGCTCGCCTCCGCGTGCTCCGCGCAGACGCCCGACGATACGCAGGGGGCGCGTTCAGCCACCGACGCATTCCTGCGCGCGCTGGCGGACGGGCGCGCCGCCGAGGCCCTCGCCATGTCCACGGCGACCTCGGACGACCTGGCGTGCCCCGAGATGGCGCAGGACTCCGATCGGGCTCGGTCGATCGCCGCGCCCTCGGTCGACTCCGTCGCCGTCCAGGGCGACACGGCCACCGCCGACGTGTCGTACCGCGCCCCCGAACCGGTCTCGACGACCCTCAACCTCGAGAAGCGCGACGGAGACTGGGCGGTCGTTCTTCCCGACGACTGGAGACTCGAGCTCGCCTTCGACGGCCCCACCATCGCCGACGTGACGGTCGACGACACGTGCGTCCTCCCCGCGGGCGATGCGTCCACGGGCGTCGCGTGGCCCGGCAGATACCGGATCGCCGTCACGGATCCGACCGGCGTGCTGCAGCGCACCGAGAGCTTCCTCATCGAGGTCCCCGGCAGCGGGGTGACCGGCTACGACGGCGACCCCTCTGCGCTGGCCGCCGTGCCCGACGATGCTCTCGACGCGCTGCGAGCCCAAGCCGCACCGCTGCTCAGCGCCGAACGGGAGCGCTGCCTCGCCGCCGCGACCTGCCCGGCGGGCCTCCGAGGGGCCTCGGCCGACGCCCCTCCCTCCACGGCGTCGCTCACGATCGAGCGCGTGTGGACGGACGATGGCCGCAGCTGGCGGTTCGAGACGCCGCAAGACCTCGCCCCCTCATTCCGCGGCACGCTGTCGCGCGACGGCCAGGGAATGCTCGCCGTCGCGATCGACGAGAGCTGACACCGCCGCAGCCCCCGACTCGACAAAAGAACACCGGATGCCACGAGCCCTGGGGCCGTGGCATCCGGTGTTCTGGGAAGAGGCGCTTACTGCGCGTCGAGATCGGTCTCGAGAAGGGCGACGAGCTCGTCGAGCGCCTGCTCGGCACCCTCACCCTCGGCCTTCAGCGTCACGACGGTGCCGTGACCGGCGCCGAGGCCCATGAGCGACAGGATGCTGCCGGCGTTGAGGTCGGCACCGCCCTCGGCGGCGATCGTGACGGGAATCTTCTTCTCCTGCACGGCCTGCACGAAGAGCTTCGCGGGGCGGGCGTGGAGGCCCGAGGCGCTCGCGATGGTGGCCTGACGTTCTGCCATGGTGAATCCTTCCGATTCGACGGGGTGTTACGCGGCGACCGTGGCTGCGGGAGCAGCCTCGGTGACGGCGGCGTCCTGCGTGCTGCGGCCGATGCCCTTGAGGGCGACGACGATCAGCGCAGTCACGACGGTACCCGCCACGATTGCGAGGGCGAAACCCCAGAAGGGGTTGATCGCGAAGAAGACGAAGATGCCTCCGTGAGGTGCGAACGACTGCACCGAGAGCAGCATGCTCAGACCACCCGTGATGGCGCCACCGACCATCGACGCGGGGATGACGCGCAGCGGGTCGGCCGCGGCGAACGGGATCGCGCCCTCGGAGATGAACGAAGCACCGAGCAGCCACGCGGCCGCGCCGTTCTCGCGCTCGACCGGGGTGAACTTCTTGCGGGCGAGCAGCGTCGAGGCGAGGGCCATCGCGAGCGGGGGCACCATGCCAGCGGCCATGACGGCCGCCATGATCAGGTACGGGGTGGTGTTCGTCTGGGTCGCGGCGGCGAGCCCCGTGGTGGCGAAGACGTACGCCACCTTGTTGACGGGTCCACCGAGGTCGAAGCACATCATCAGACCGAGGATGACGCCGAGCACGATGGCTCCGGCACCGCTGGCGGCGAGCGAGGTCAGACCGTCGGTGAGCGCCGCCATGAGGGCCGCGATCGGACGACCGAGGAACAGGATCATGAGCCCCGAGGCGAAGATCGAACCGAGGAACGGCACGATGACCACGGGCATGAGGCCGCGGAGCCAGCGGGGCGCGTCGAAGCGACCGAGCCACCAGGCGATGAAGCCCGCGAGCAGACCACCGATGATGCCGCCGATGAAGCCGGCGTTCATGAGCACGGCGACGGCACCGGCGACGAAGCCGGGCGCGATGCCGGGGCGGTCGGCGATCGCGTAGGCGATGAAGCCCGCGAGCACGGCGACGATGAAGCCCATCGACGTGGCGCCGATCATGAAGGCGACCGACCCGAGGTACTGACCCACCGGGCCGAACGACGAGGTGATGTTCTCGGTCGGCAGGTCCCAGAGCGAGTTCTGGATGATGACGTTCGCGGCGTTCTTGGTGACTTCATAGCCACCGAGCAGGAAGCCGAGCGCGATGAGCAGACCACCACCGGCGACGAACGGGATCATGTAGCTGACACCCGTCAGCAGCCAGCGCTGGATGCGGCGCCCCACCGACTGCTGCGCGACGGGGGCGTCCGAAGCGGATGCCGCGGCGCCACCGCCCTGCACGCGAGCGGCGTTCGGGTTCTCGCTGGCGGCGAGGGCCTCGGCGATGAGCTGCTTCGGCTGCTCGATGCCGCGCTTGACGCCCGCGCGGACGACGGGCTTGCCCGCGAAGCGCTGCGGCTCGCGCACGTCGACGTCGACCGCGAAGATCACGGCGTCGGCGTCGTCGATCACGCTCTGCGGAAGGGCCTTGTAGCCGCTCGAGCCCTGCGGTTCGACGATGAGCTCGACGCCCTCGGTCTCGGCGCCGGCGGCGGTGAGCGCGTCGGCGGCCATGAAGGTGTGGGCGATGCCCGTGGCGCACGCGGTGACGGCGACGATCTTCTTGGTCTTGGTGGCGGTGCGGGCCTCGGCGCGCGTGGCCGCGGGCGCTGCCGCCGCCGGGGCTGCCGCGGGTGCGGCGGCCGGGGTGATGGCAGCCGTGATGAGCGTCACGGCCTCGGCGGGCGTCTGCGCGGAACGCAGGCCCGACATGAAGTCGTTGTTCATGAGGCTGCGGGCCAGCTGTGACAGCACCGAGAGGTGAGCCTCGTCGGCACCCTCGGGCGCCGCGATGAGGAACACGATGTCGGCGGGTCCGTCGGGGGCACCGAAGTCGACGCCGGGCGTGAGCCGCGCGAAGGCGAGGGTGGGCTCGGTGACCGAGGCGCTGCGCGCGTGCGGGATGCCGATGCCGCCGGGCAGGCCGGTCTCGTCCTTCTGCTCACGCGCCCACGCGTCGTCGAACAGCTCTTGGGCACTGCGCGCGCGGCCCTGCGCGACGACGCGCTCGGCGAGAGCACGGATCACCGACTGCTTGTCGGTGCCCAGGGGCGCGTCGAGAGTGACGAGCTCCGGAGTGATGATGTCGGACATTGTCAGTGACCTCCGTGGTCAGGATGTTGCGATGGGGGTGGGGAATTCGGTGACGGCGATCGGCCCCGCGGGCAGATCGTCGGGGGTCGGCGCCTGCGTGCCGGGCAGAGTGGCGGCGGCCGCTCCGTAGGCGATGCTGCGCGCGAGACGGTCGGGCGCGGTCGCGCCCTCGAGGTCGGCGAGCAGGTAGCCGGCGAGCGAGCTGTCGCCCGCGCCGACGGTGCTGGCGACCTGGATGCGGGGGGCGCGACCGCGCCAGGTTCCGTCAGCCGTGAAGAGCAGGGCGCCGTCGGCGCCGAGGGTCACGAGGGCGGATGCCACGCGGCCCGGAACCAGCGTGCGTGCGCGGCGCGAGGCGGCGTCGTGCACGTCGTCGTCGGCTGCGGGGTCTTCGCCGACGAGTTCGGCGAGCTCCTCGTGGTTGGGCTTGATGAGGTCGGGGCGGGCGGTGGCGACGACGGCGCTGAGCGCCGGCCCGGAGGCATCGACAGCGATGAGCGGGGCGGCGGCGCCCCAGCGCTCGCGCACCGCGGCGATGAGGTCGGCGTAGAACGACACCGGCACTCCGGGCGGAAGCGAGCCGGCGAGGACGAGCCAGGTCGCGCCCTGCGACGCGGCGACGACGCCCGCGACGAGGGCGTCGGCTTCGGCCGCCGAGAGTTCGGCACCCGGCAGGTTGAGCTTGGTCGTCTCGCCCGCCGGGTCGGTGATCGTGAGGTTCGCCCGGGCCCGACCGGCCACCTCGATCGCGTCGAGGGCGATGCCGGTGTCTTCGAGGAGCATCCGGTAGGGGTCGTGGGCGTTGACCGGCACCACGGCGCGCGCGGGGGCTCCCGCGGCCGAGACGACGCGGGCGACGTTCACGCCCTTGCCTCCGGCGTCTTCGCGCGACGACAGGGCGCGCTGCACCTCGCCGGGCTGCAGGGCCTCGGACAGGACGACGGCGCGGTCGGCGGACGGGTTGGCGGTCAGAGTGACGATCATGCGACGCGCACCTCGATGTCGGCGGCCGCGAGGGCCTCGGAAAGGGCCGCCGGAGGGGCGGCGTCGGTCACGAGCACGTCGAGCTCGTCGAGTCGGGCGAAGCGGACGAGCAGCTCTTCGCCGAACTTCGCCGCGTCTGCGAGGAGGACCACGCGACGGGCGGACTGGATGATGGCCGCCTTGACCGCGGCCTCTTCGGGGTCGGGGGTGCTGAGTCCGAAACCGGCGCTGAGACCGTTCGTTCCGACGAACGCGATATCCGGACGCAGTTGTCCGATCGCGCGGACGGTGTGCGCTCCGACCGCGGCCGCGGTGACGCCGCGCACGCGCCCGCCGATGGTGGTGAGCGAGAGACGCTCCTCTCCGGCGAGCAGGTGTGCGGCTTCGAGGGAGTGCGTGACCACCTCGACACCGCCGATGCCCGCTCCGAGAGCGGCGGGAAGGAGCGAGGCGACCTCGGCGGGGGTCGTGCCGGCGTCGACGAAGATCGAGCCGCGGAAGTCCGGTCCGAGCAGAGACACGGCTTCGGAGGCGATCGCGCGCTTGGCATCGCGGTGGCGCTCGCGGCGCTCGGTGAGGGGGGACTCAGCAGTGCTGGCGCGACCGATGTCGACCGCCCCGCCGTGGACGCGGCGCAGGGATCCGAGCGACTCGAGGCGGTCCAGGTCGCGGCGGACGGTCTCGGTCGTGACGTCGAAGCGGCGGGCGAGGTCGACGACGCTGACGCGTCCGACGTCGCGCAGTTCGCGCTCGATGAGCTGCTGGCGCTCCATTGCGTACACGGGAATCCCCTTCGAAGATTCCCACATGATACAACACGAAACCACACACGGCAACAGAAATGCGAACGGGGAAAGCAATCCAGCGACAGCGCGATTTGCCACACGAACGAAGAACCGCGACTCGGCCGCGCAGAAAGTGAGGCTATCCTTACCTTTGGTCCGCCGTCGGGCCGCTCGTTCCACGATCCCTACGGAGTTCCCGGATGCCACGCGCCCGCGCCCTCGCCTTCCCCCTCGTCCTGCTGACCGCCGCAGCCGCTCTGACCGGCTGCGGAGCGTCGGAGGTCGTTCCCGAAGCCTCCGCCACCTCGGCCGGAGAGGGCGCCACGGTCTACCCCCTGACGCTGGAGAACTGCGGGCGCGAGATCACGGTCGATCAGGCCCCCAGCCGCGTGGTCTCGCTCGACCAGGACTCCACCGAGATCCTGCTGTCGCTGGGGCTCCAGGACCGCATGGTCGGCACGGCATCCTGGACCGATCCTGTTCTGGACTCGCTCGCCGAGGCGAACGCCGCCGTTCCCCGTCTGTCCGACAACGCCCCCTCGTACGAGGTCGTGCTCGGAACCGATCCCGATTTCGTCACCGCCTCGTTCGGCCGCCACTTCGCCCAGGGTGGCGTCGCCACGCGGGATCGCTTCGCCGAGACCGGTATCGCCTCCTACCTCTCCCCCACCGACTGTGACGGAGACGTGAGCTTCAACGCGGGCGGAAAGCGGACCACCCCGCTGACGATCGACGCGCTGTACGGCGAGATCCGCGACCTCGCCCGCGTCTTCGACGTCTCGGATCGCGGCGAGGCGCTGATCTCCTCGCTGCAGCAGCGGGCCGCCGCCGCGACCGAGGGCATCGACTTCGAGGGCCACAGCGTCGCCTTCTGGTTCGCCGACACCAAGACCCCCTACGTCGCGGGGGGATTCTCGAACGCCGCACTCCTGGCATCCACCACCAAGATGACCAACGTGTTCGCCGGGCAGACCGACGACTGGCCCGCGGTCGGGTGGGAGAGCATGGTCTCGGCCGACCCTGACGTGCTGGTGCTGGGCGACCTGCAGCGGGACCGCTTCCCGGGCGACCGGCTCGCCGACAAGATCGCGTTCCTCGAGAGCGACCCGCTCACCAGCACCATGACCGCCGTGAAGGAGAAGCGGTACATCGCGCTGCACGGCGCGGAACTGAACCCCTCGATCCGCTTCGTCGACGCGCTCGACAAGATCCGCGCCTGGTGGGACGAGAACGGGAGCACGCTCTGAGCGCGCCCGTCGTCTCGCGGGCCCGACTCGGTCGGGGTTCCGCGGGACTCGGCATCCTGCTCGCTCTCGCCGGCCTCGTCGTCCTGGTGATCTCGGTGGGTGTCGCGGTCACGCTCGGCCCCGCCGACGTGTCGCTGGTGAACGTGCGCGACGTGCTGCTGAACCACCTCGGTCTCGCCGACATCCCGGTCAAGGCCGCGAAGAACGCCATCGTGTGGGAGGAGCGTCTCCCCCGCGCCCTGGTCGCCGCCTGCGCCGGGGCAGGTCTCGCGCTCTGCGGGGTCGTCATGCAGTCGCTGCTGCGCAACCCGCTCGCCGAGCCGTTCGTGCTGGGCGTGTCGTCGGGGGCGTCGACCGGCGCGGTCGTGATCGGCGTGCTCGGGATCGGCGGCGGGGTCCTCGGCCTGTCGGGCGGAGCCTTCGTCGGCGCACTGGTCGCGTTCGGTCTCGTGCTGCTGCTGTCGCGCTTCACCTCGGGCGGTACCTCGGGCGTCATCCTGGCCGGTGTCGCCAGCACGCAGTTCTTCTCGGCGCTGACCTCTCTCGTCGTGTTCGCGGTCGCCGACAGCGACGAGACGCGGGGCGTGATGTTCTGGCTCCTCGGCTCGCTCGAGGGCATGCGCTGGGACAAGGTCGTCCTGTGCGCCGTCGTGGTCGTCGTCGGGGGTGCGGTGTGCCTGTTCGCGGCACGCGCCCTCGATGCCTTCACGTTCGGCGACGACGTGGCCGCCTCGCTCGGCATTCCCGTCGCCCGCACCCGCATCGGGCTGCTCATCGTGACGGCCCTCATGACCGCAGCCCTGGTCAGCGTCGTCGGCGCGGTCGGCTTCGTCGGCCTCGTCGTGCCGCACGCCGTCCGCCTGCTGGTCGGCCAGCGTCACATGCGCGTGGTCCCGCTCGCGGCGGTCGTCGGCGCCGTGTTCATGGTGTGGGTGGATGCCGCGACGCGCACGCTCTTCGCTCCGACGCCCCTGCCGGTCGGGGTCGGGACGGCGATCGTCGGCGTCCCCGTCTTCGTCGCTCTGCTCGTTCGACGGAGGGGACGCGCATGACGCTCGAAACCCGCGAGGTGCGCTGGACGCGCGGGGGAACCCTCGTCGTCGACGGCGTCTCGCTGCATCCCGACCCCGGGACCACCGTGGGTCTGCTCGGGCCCAACGGCTCGGGCAAGTCTTCGCTGCTGCGCCTGCTGCAGGGCGCGGCGCGGCCGGACTCCGGCGAGGTCCTGCTCGACGAGCGGCCGCTGACGCAGTGGCGCCGCCGCGATCTCGCCCGCACGGTCGCGGTGGTCACGCAGCACGCCGAGACCGACGCCGACATCATGGTCCGCGATGTCGTGCGCCTCGGTCGCACTCCGCACCGCCCGATCTGGGGCGGGTCGACCAGCGGCGACGAGGAGGCGATCGCCGCGGCGCTCGAGCGGGTCGCCCTGACGGACAAGGCCGACCGCCTCTGGCACACCCTGTCCGGTGGAGAGCGTCAGCGTGCGCAGATCGCCCGCGCCCTGGCGCAGGAGCCCCGCGAGCTGCTGCTCGACGAGCCGACGAACCACCTCGACATCCGTCACCAGCTCGACGTGCTGGCATTGGTCGCTGCTCTGCCGGTGACGAGCATCATCGCCCTGCACGACCTCAACCTCGCGGCGACCTATTGCGACAGCGTGCTCGTCTTGCGCGAGGGCGCCGTCGTCGCCGCGGGAGCCCCCGCCGAAGTGCTCACGCCGGCGCTCATCGCCGAGGTGTACGAGGTGAGGGCGAGAGTGATCCCGGATGCCGAGACCGGGCGCTCCACGATCCTGTTCGACGGGCCGCTGGCATCCTGATCCCTTCCGTCCACCCTCTCAGGGGGCGATGACGGAGAGGGTGAAGCGGAGGGTCTTGCCGTCCGGGCCCGTGAGGGTGGCCGCCGTCTGACCGATCTCGTGCGGCAGGAAGCCGGGGCGGAACACCGAACCCTCGGAAGGCCCTCCCGGGGAGAAGTCGGCGATCGCCACGTCGGCCGTCGACCCGGTCCATTCGGCCTCGGTGCCGTCGGGGACCGCGAGCACGAGCGAGGTGCCGATCTTCACGGTCGCGTCCTTGCCGTCGAGGTCCTCGGGAGAGACGACCGTGGGGGCGAAGGCCTGGTCGTCCACCGACGCGGCGGGACTCGGAGCGTCCGCCGCGGGCGCGACGGGAGTGTCGGATGCCGCGGGCGCGCAGCCCGCGAGCAGGACGCCGGCCGTGACGACCAGGGCGAGCCGAAGAGCGAGGGAGCGCTTCACGAGGACCTTCTTCCGCGAGGAGGGAGACATCGTGCGTCCCCGCTCGGATGCTAACCCGCGAAGTCTTTGATCGCGCCGAGCGCGCCGGATTTAGTCGCCGAGAGGGATCTCGACCGAGGTCACCGAAGAACCGCCGAGGTCGAGCAGCCCGGGAACGGCCGCGGGGTGCTCATCGTCGGGCAGGAGTTCGGCCCGGGTCTTCGGCCGCGCCGGTTCGCCGGGGAGCCCGGCCCACTCGCTCGGTTCCTCGGGTCGCTGTACGAAGAGTCCCATGGAGCCATCCTCTCGCCGATCCGCCGTTCACGGCAGAGGGTGAGCGGTGAAGAAGGTTTCGATCAGGGTCGTCGCGTCAACGTGTTCGCCCGACCCCGGGGCGCCGGGCCACACGTGCCCTCCCCCGTCGATCCGGTAGTGCACGAGGGCGCCATGGTCCCGGCATCCCGTCCAGCTCTGCTTCTCGACCCCCGTGGAGACCGTCTCCGACCGTGGCTCGGGGGTGCACCCGTTGCGGGCCACGAGTTGCGACAGCCACAGCGTCACCGGAACGACCCCGGCGTCGTGGCGGGTGCCGCCGTCGTAGGGGATGACGTCGTCGGCGGTGCCGTGGAACTCGATGACGGGGACCGGCCGGGCATCCGGGCACGGTGGGTTGGTCGCGGGGTACACGGCTCCCGAGACCACCGCGAACGCGGCGATGCGCTCGGGCAGAGCGCACGAGAGCAGCGAGACGAACCCTCCGCCATTGGACATTCCCGCCGCGAACACGCGCGCGGTGTCGATGCACAGACGCGACTCCACGTCGTCGAGCACCGCCGTGGTGAAGGCCACGTCATCGGCGCCGGACGAGTACGGCGCTCCTTGCCAGCCTGTGCCGACGGCGGAACTGGCGGGCTGAGGGTAGACGACCACCGCACCGCTGTCGTTCAATCCGACCTCGCGCTCGAGTTCGCCGACCGGCGCGCGATACCCGGCGAACCCCAGGATGAGCGGCGACGGTGTGGTGCCGTCGTGGCCGGCGGGCACGTGGACGTCGAAGAGGCGGTCCTCGCCCGCGACGGTCAACGACAGCCGTGTCGTCTCGCCCGAGGGGAGACTCGAAGCCGCGGCGCACGCCGACGTCGATGTGGGGCTGGCCTCTCGCGGAGCCGCGGGCGAGGCGCTGCAGCCCGCCATCAGCACGGTCACGAGCGAGACGACCACGAGAAAAGGGACGCGGGGGCGCATCCGGTCATCCTACGGTTCGCACCTCGATGGCCCGGAGCCGCTCACCGCCGCGGCGCGAGGTACGCGAAAGGCCCGGGATCTTCCGATCACCGGGCCTTTTCACAGAGCTGGGGTACCTGGACTCGAACCAAGAACAACGGAACCAGAAACCGCCGTGTTGCCAATTACACCATACCCCAATGGCTTCGAGCCGTAACTCGTGCCGAGGATCAATCTTACGTGACGCGGAGCCCTGCGCCAAACCGGCGCCCCGCTCGGCGCGTCCCGGGCGCGTCCCGGGTGACTCGTCGCCAGCCGCGCCGACGACGGAGGTTCGCTCACCGATCCGCGTCGCATCCTCTGCGTCGGGCGCCACCGCGCGCTCGAGAACGCGCGATCCCCGCGACCGGAAGGCCACGGGGATCGGGGGGCGTCTCAGCCCAGGTGCGAGACCAGCGCCTCGAGGCGGCGGATCGACTCGGCCTTGCCGAGCAGCTCCATCGATTCGAACAGCGGCGGCGAGATGCGGCGGCCGGTCAGCGCGACGCGCGGCGGGCCGTAGGCGACGCGGGGCTTAAGCCCGAGCTCTTCGACGAGGGCCGTCGACAGGGCCTCCTGCACGGCGGCGGCAGTGAAGTCGTCGACACCCTCGAGGGCACGAACGGATGCCGCGAGCACCTCCGCCGCATTCGCGGGCAGACCCTTGAGCGCATCCTCGGCGTAGTCGACCTCGGACACGAAGAGGAAGCCGAGCATGCCGGGGACCTCGCCCAGCAGCTGCACGCGCTCCTGCACGAGCGGAGCCGCCTGGGCGATGATCGCGCGGTGCTCCTCGCTGGGCTGCTCCGCGATGAAGCCCGCCCCCGCGAGGTAGGGGACGATCCGGGTCGCGAAGTCATCGGCATCCAGCATGCGGATGTGATCGCCGTTGATGGCCTCGGCCTTCTTCTGGTCGAAGCGCGCCGGGTTCGGGTTCACGTCGGCGATGTCGAAGGCGGCGATCATCTCGTCGAGCGAGAACACGTCGCGGTCGCTCGCGAGCGACCAGCCGAGCAGCGAGAGGTAGTTGAGCAGGCCCTCGTGGATGAAGCCCTTCTCGCGCTGCAGGAACAGGTCGGCCTGCGGGTCGCGCTTGGAGAGCTTCTTGTTGCCGGTCTCGCCCAGCACGAGCGGCATGTGGCCGAAGCGCGGCAGGAAGTCGGTGACGCCGGCGTCGAGCAGCGCGCGGTACAGCGCGAGCTGACGAGCGGTCGAGGGCATGAGGTCTTCGCCGCGGATGACGTGGGTGATTCCCATGAGCGCATCGTCGACGGGGTTCACGAACGTGTAGAGCGGGATGCCGCCGGCGCGCACGATCACGAAGTCGGGGAACGACCCGGCCGGGAAGGTGACCTCGCCGCGGATGAGGTCGACGAAGGTGAGGTCCTCGTCGGGCACGCGCACGCGCCACGCGGGCTCGCGACCCTCGGCGCGGAAGGCGGCCTTCTGCTCGTCCGTGAGGTCGCGGTCGAAGTTGTCGTAGCCGAGCTGTTTCGCGCGGCCGTTGGCCTCGTTGCGCGCGTCGATCTCTTCGGCGGTCGAGTAGCTCTCGTACACCGCACCCGCGGCGATGAGCTTGTCGAGCACCTCGCGGTAGATCTCGTGGCGCTGCGACTGACGGTACGGAGCGTGGGGTCCGCCGACCTCGACACCCTCGTCCCAGTCGATGTTCATCCACCGCAGCGCCTCGAGGAGCTGCCGGTAGCTCTCCTCGCTGTCGCGCGCGGCATCGGTGTCTTCGATGCGGAAGACGAGCTTGCCGCCGTTGTGCCGGGCGTAGGCCCAGTTGAACAGGACGGTGCGGATGAGACCGACGTGCGGCAGCCCCGTGGGTGAGGGGCAGAAGCGGACGCGAACATCGGCGCCGGTGGCGGTCGTGGTGCGGGGATCGGGCGTGGCAGACATCCCCTCGATCCTACCGGCGGGCGGTGTCGCTTCCCGAGTGCCGGAGGTGATCGGCCAGCACCTCGCCCATGACCTCCAACGCCGCTCCGACCGCGGGCACGTGCTCGGCCCCCCGCGCGGTCACGACGTGCAGGGTGCGCGCCTCGGCCGCGGGCAGTCGAGGAGCCGCGATGCCCGCGAGCATCGGGAGCGACGCCACCGCCATCCGCGGCAGGATCGCCATGCCGACCCCCTGGGCGACCAGATTCTCGACGGCGATGAAGTTGTCGGTCTCGAACGCGATGTCGGGCGTGAACCCGGCCCGGCCGCACGCTTCGAGAAGGTGCCCGCGGCACTGCGGGCAGCCCGCGATCCATCGCTCCCCCGCGAGCTGCGACAGGTCGATGGGGTCGTGCGCGGCGGCCGGGTGACCGGTGGGCACGACCACGACGGTGTCGTCGTCGCCGATGGGGCGGGACGAGAGACCGGATGCCGCGGACTCGAGATGTTCGCGCCGATCACCGGGGTAGCTGTAGGTGAGGGCGATGTCGGCACGGTTCTCGCGCACGGCGGCGATGGCCTCGGGCGGCTCGGCCTCGACGAAGCTGATCGAGACGCCCGGGCGGCGCGCGGTGACGGCGGCGATCACGCGCGGCACCACGGTCGACGATGCGGAGGGGAAGGCGGCGATGCGAACCCGGCCGGCGCGAAGTCCCCGGAGCTCGGCGAGATCCCCGGCTGCGGCGTCGAGGGCCGTGGTCACGGCGGCGGCGTGACGGGCGAGGATCGACCCGGCCTCGGTGAGACGCACGCCTCGGCCGACGCGTTCGACGATCGGCATCCCGGCCCGTCGTTCGAGCCGCCGCAGTTGCTGGCTCACCGCGGGCTGGCTGTAGCCGAGGGCTCGGGCGGCGGCCGTGATCGACCCGGTGTCGGCGATGGCTTTGACCACCCGCAGGGCGTTCGCGTCGAGGGAGTCGTCGATGTCGACCATGGGCATACATAAGCAGACGTGATGGTTTTCATGCAACACCTGTTCTGGTGCAATGACACGCGCGGCGAGATCCTGGGTTCATGAGCAGCCTCGCATCGCACTTCGCCGGCGGCCGCGACTACCTCGCAGCCTGCACCCTCGGCCTGCCCTCGCGCGCCACGGTGGCCGCGGTCCGCGCCGACCTCGAGTCGGCGGCATCCGGTCGACCCGACGTCGTCGCTGCGTCCCTGGCCGTCGAAGAGGCTCGAGCCTCGTACGCGCGTCTCGTGAGCTCCCCGGTGAGCGACGTCGCGATCGGCTCGCAGACGTCGGTCCAGGTGGCGCTGCTGGCCTCCTCGGTGCCCGACGGCGCCGAAGTGCTGTGCGCCGAGGGCGACTTCTCGTCGCTCGTCGCCCCGTTCGCCCACGCGGGCCGGGGCGTGCGACTGCGCACGGCTCCCCTTCGGGAACTCGCCGCCGCCGTCTCCCCCGACACCTGGCTCGTCGCCTTCTCGCTCGTGCAGTCGGCCACCGGAGAGGTCGCGGATGCCGCGGGCATCGCCGCCGCGGCCGCCCGCGCCGGAGCGCGCACCCTGTGCGACCTCACCCAGGCCGCGGGGTGGCTCCCCGTCGACGCGACCATGTTCGACGCGACGGTCTGTCACGCCTACAAGTGGCTCTGCTGCCCCCGCGGCGTGTCCTTCCTCACGATCACGCCCGCGTTCGCGAGCGAGATCCGGCCCGTGCAGGCCGGGTGGTACGCGGGCGACGACCCGTGGTCGTCCTGCTACGGCACGGGCGGCACCCTCGCCGCCGATGCCCGCCGCTTCGACGTCTCGCCCGCGTGGCAGGCGTTCGTGGGGGCCGCCCCCGCGCTCGCCCTGTTCGCCGACACCGACATCACGGCGACCTACGCGCACGTGACGGGCCTGGCGGCACGCTTCCGCGAGGGCCTCGGCCTGGAGCACCCCGAGCGCCCCTCGGCGATCGTCACCTGGCCGGATGCCACGGGTGAAGCCCTCGCCCAACTGACCGCCCACGGGATCACGGCGTCGGGGCGCGCGGGTCGAGCCCGCGTGGCATTCCACGTGTTCAACGACGAACTCGACGTCGACCGGGCTCTGCACGCGCTCGGCGTCCGCGGCGGCGAGGACCTCTCGGCCTTCGACGGCTTGGTCTACGCGATCTGAGGCGCCCCACGCCCGTCGGCTCACCCGGCGGCGCGTTGACGCGTGAGCCACCGAGGACCGTCACGAGGACGGGGCTCGAAGCGACACGCCCCGTACCTCACGCGGCGGGTATCGGCCGGCGGGACCCGACGACGACCGCCCCCGCGCACACCAGCGCGACCGGCACGAACGCCCACAGCGCGAGTCCGCCGTAGCCGACGAGGCCGAGGATGACTCCGGCGAGCACGGAACCCACCGCCGCGCACGCGGTCATGAGGGTGTCGCTGCGGCCCTGACGTCGAGGACGCAGGGCGAGGGGTGTGGCTTCGGTCAACAGCGCGGAGCCCGCCACGGTCGCCGCGCTCCACCCCAGCCCGAGCAGAACGAGGGCGACGAGGACTCCGCCCTGCGTGTCCGAGAAGGCGGCGGCCACAGCGAGCGATGCGGCCAGCAGCACCTGCCCCAGCAGGATCACGGGGATCCTCCCCCACCGGTCCGCCAGCCCGCCGAACAGCGGCGACAGCCCGTACATACCGAACACGTGCAGGGCGATCGTGACGCCGACGGCCAGGGTCACGGCATCCGAAGCGACGATGTGCGAGAGGTGCACCGGAGTCATCGCCATGACCGACGCCATCGTGACGTGCGAGGCCGCGACCGCGAGCATCGCGAAGCGGGCGGTCAACGGACGATCGGCCTCGGGGGCGGGAGCGGTGGCGGATGCCGTGCGCTCGCGGTCGAGGCGCTGGGCGAGCAGCAGCGGATCCGGGCGCAACACGAGCACGTACAGCCCGAAGGCGCAGACCTGCGCGGCGAACGAGAACAGGTACGCCCCCGTGAGCGGAGGCATGCCCACGCTCGCGCCGATGAGCTCACCCGGTGCCAGGAGCAGGGGCCCGACCACACCGCCCACCGTCGTCGCCCACACCACGGTCGCCAGGTCGCGCCCGCGGCGCGAGGTCGTGGAGAGGTCAGTGGCGGCGAACCGCGACTGCAGGGTCGCCGCGTTGCCGGCGCCGATCAGGGCGATGCCGACCAACAGCAGGGGGAACGCGCGCAGCGCCGCCGCGGTGATCACGACCGCGATGCCGAGGAGCGCGGCGATGTTGCCCGTCGTCAGGGCGACACGCCGACCTCGGCGGCCGGCCAGTCGAGCGAGCGGGATCGCGGTGAGCGCCGCGCCCAGGGTGACCGATGCCGTCGCGAAGCCCGACAACGCCTCCTGACCCGACAGATCGGCGGCCAGCAACGCCCCGAGCGACAGCGTCGCCCCGAACGCGACACCCGTGAGCACCTGCCCCGCCGCGAGCACCCGCACCGTCCGGCGCTGAGTGGCGGCGAGATCGACGCCCGCGGGCGTCGGGATCTCAGGCATCTCGCGCGGTGTTGCGCAGCACCCCGATGCCGTCGACCTCGACCTCGACGACGTCGCCGGCGTCGAACGAGCCGATGCCCGCCGGCGTGCCGGTGAGGATCAGGTCGCCCGGGAGCAGGGTGAACACGGCGCTGGCGTAGGCGATAAGGGCGGGGATGTCGTGGATCATGTCGGACACGGGGCCCTGCTGACGCACCTCGCCGTTCACGCGCGTCGTGATGGACGCGGCCTTCAGGTCGAGGTCGGTCTCGATGACGGGGCCGACGGGGCAGAACGTGTCGAAGCCTTTGGCGCGGGACCACTGGCCGTCGGTGGCCTGCAGGTCACGAGCAGTGACGTCGTTGGCGACGGTGTAGCCGAAGATGTACTCGCCCGCGCGCTCGGCGGGGACGTTCTTGGCGATGCGACCGATGACGACGGCCAGCTCGCCCTCGTAGTCGGTGCGCGAGCTGAGCTTCGTCGGGCGCACGATCTGATCGTTCGGGCCGATGACCGAGGTGTTGGGCTTGAGGAACATCAGCGGCTCGGCGGGTGCCTCCCCGCCCATCTCGGCGGCGTGGTCGTGGTAGTTCTTGCCGATGCAGACGACCTTCGAGCGCGGGATCACCGGGGCGAGCAGCGCGACCTCGGACAGGGGGATGCGCTCCCCCGTCGTGTCGAATCCGGCGAACATCGGGTCTCCGGCGAGCACCACGAGCTCGCCGTCGTCGACGATCCCGTAGCGAAGGGCATCCTGGTGGCTGAAACGAGCGATCTTCACCGTGCCAGCCTATCCGCGGCCTCCGACACGCGCGGGGCCACCCCCGTCCCTCTCCCCGGGTGAAGACGCCCCTCGCCGAGAAACACGGGCGGCACGCGTTTCAGCGCGCGCGTCGCGTTCATGCGTGGATCACCGGGCGCTCGGGCCGCGGATGGGCCGCGACCCCGCACAAGCGACGGAGGGGCCCCCGGCATCCGGGAACCCCTCCGTGAGACGACGCGGGTCAGGCGTCGAGGCGGTACAGCCAGCCGTGCTTGTCTTCGGCGCGGCCGTACTGGATGTTCGTGAGCTCTTCGCGCAGCTCGAGCGCGAGGGTGCCGGTCGGCTGCTCGTCGATGAAGTCGCGGCCCTTCAGGATGCCGATCGGGGTGACCACCGCGGCGGTGCCGCACGCGAACACCTCGACGATGTCTCCGGATGCCACGCCCTGGCGCCACTCGTCGAGCGAGACGTTGCGTCCCTCGACGTGGTGGCCGCGGTCACGAGCGAGCTGCAGGATCGAGTCGCGCGTGATGCCCTCGAGGATCGAGTCGGACTGCGGGGTGACGATCGAGCCGTCCTTGTAGACGAACACGACGTTCATGCCGCCGAGCTCTTCGACGTTGCGGTCCTGGTCGAGGAAGACGACCTGGTCGCACTCGTTCTCGTACGCCTCGGACTGCGGCAGCAGGCTCGCGGCGTAGTTGCCACCGGTCTTGGCTGCTCCGGTGCCGCCCTTGCCGGCTCGGGAGTAGTCCTCGCTGAGCCAGATCGACACCGGCTGCACGCCGCCCTTGAAGTAGGCGCCGGCGGGGCTGGCGATCAGGTAGTACGCGACCTTGTGCGCGGGGCGGACGCCGAGGAACGCCTCTTTCGCGAACATGAACGGACGCAGGTACAGGCTCTGATCGTCGCCGGAGGGCACCCATGCGCCATCGACGGCGATGAGCTCGCGCAGCGACTGCAGGAAGTACGGCACGGGCAGCTCGGGAAGGGCCAGGCGACGGGCCGAGCGCTGCAGGCGGCGGCCGTTCTGGTCGGGGCGGAAGGTGTGGACCGAGCCGTCGGCGTGACGGTAGGCCTTGATGCCCTCGAAGATCTCCTGGCCGTAGTGCAGCACCGCGGCCGCCGGGTCGAGCGAGATGGGTCCGTAGGGCGAGACGCGCGGGCGGTGCCAGCCGCCGCGGACAGACCAGCAGATGTCGACCATGTGGTCGGTGAAGCTCTGCCCGAAGCCGGGGTTGGCGAGGATCGCATCGCGGTCGGTGGCGCTCTTGGCCGCGAGGTTGCGGGTGACGGCGAACTCGAGCGGGTCGAGTCCGGTGTCGGGATCGGTGTCGATGGTGGTCATTCGTTGTCCAAAGCTTGTCGAGTGCCGGGGGCGATGCTCGCCGATCGGTCCAGGTTACGCCCGGACGCGCTCGGCGATGGCGTCGCCGATCTGGGCGGTGGTGCGGACCCCGTCGCGGTTCGCGATGTCGTCCTCGACCGCGCGGGTAACGCGGGCGGATTCGTCGGTGAGCCCGAGGTGATCGAGCAGGAGGGCGACGGAGAGGATCGCGGCCGTGGGGTCGGCCTTCTGGGATCCCGCGATGTCGGGCGCCGATCCGTGCACGGGCTCGAACATCGAGGGGAAAGCGCCGTCGGGGTTGATGTTGCCCGAAGCGGCGAGGCCGATGCCTCCGGTGACGGCGCCGGCCAGGTCGGTGAGGATGTCGCCGAAGAGGTTGTCGGTGACGATCACGTCGAAACGGCTCGGGTTCGTGACCAGGAAGATGGTTGCCGCGTCGACGTGCAGGTAGTCTATGTCGACCCCGGGGAACTCCTGCGCCACGGCGTCGACGATGCGCTTCCACATGCCGCCGGCGTAGACGAGCACGTTGGTCTTGTGCACGAGCGTCAGCTTGTGGCGACGGCGTTCGGCGAGGGCGAAGGCGTAGCGGACGACGCGCTCGACCCCGAAGGCGGTGTTCACCGAGGTCTCGTTGGCGACCTCGTGCGCGGTGCCGCGACGGATCGAACCGCCGTTGCCCACGTACGGCCCCTCGGTGCCTTCGCGGACGACCACGAAGTCGATGTCGCCCGGGTCGGCGAGCGGGCCCGCGGCGCCGGGGTAGAGCTTCGAGGGCCGCAGGTTGACGTAGTGGTCGAGTTCGAAACGGAGCTTCAGCAACAGACCGCGCTCGATGTTGGCGTCTTTCAGGCGGGGGTCGCCGGGGACTCCCCCGACGGCGCCGAGCAGGATCGCGTCGTGTGCGGCGATCGCGGCGAGATCGTCGTCGGTCAGGGTGTCACCCGTCTCGAGGTAGCGCCCGGCACCGAGCGAGAACGGCGTCTTCTCGAACGTGACGTCCGACGCGTCGGTGACGGCGTCGAGCACCTTCACGGCTTCGGTGACGACCTCGGGACCGATGCCGTCACCGGGGATGACGGCCAGCTTCACGACACGCGACATCGCTCTCCTCAGAGCTCGGGCACGTCACTTCTTCGACGTGCTGCGGGATCCTCCCAGGGTAGTGGCAGCGATGACCGCGGCCACGACGATCAGACCCGCTCCGATGAGCGCCGTGATCACGACCCCGGAGTCGAAGGCGTGCGCGGCGGCGAGACGCAGGGCGTCGGCCAGGGCGACGTCGTCCAGCGTGTTCGACACCGCGACGGCCCCGGCGAGCGTCTCTCGGGCGGCCTGGGCCGCGGCATCCGGGAGTCCCGCGGGCAACACGAGCTGAGCCCGGTAGAAGGCGGCGAGGATGCCGCCGAGCACCGCCGTGCCGAGGACGGCTCCCACCTCGTACGCGGTCTCGGAGACCGCGCTGGCCGCGCCGGCCTTCGCCGAGGGAGCGCTGGAGAGGATCAGCTCGTTCGAAACGGTCTCGGCCGCCCCGATACCGATGCCCAGCAGCGCGAACGCGATGATCAGCAGCGTCAGATCGGCCGTCGAGAGCGCGACCATGACGTAGGCGACCACCGAGAACGACAGGGCGACGGGCACGACGACCCGCGCCGGGAAGCGCTTGGCGACCGCGACCACCGCGAGGCCCGAGATGATCATGAGCACGAGCCCGGGCAGCAGGGCGAAGCCCGCGACCATCGGCGACAGCCCGACGACCAGCTGCAGATGCTGAGCCACGAAGTAGAGGAAGCCCACGAGCCCCACCACGCTGAGCAGGTTGACCAGGATCGCGCCCGAGAACGTGCCCTGACGGAACAGTGTCATGTCGAGCATGGGCGTGGCCAGGCGTCGCTGGCGCCGGACGAACAGCCAGCCGAAGACCACCCCGACGACGAAGAGCACGGGAGCGAGCGAGAGGGGGCCGTCGACGGCGAGCTTCTTGATGCCGTAGACGATCGGCACCATGGTCGCCAGCGACAGCAGCACGCTCACGGGGTCGAATCGGCCCGGGTGGGGGTCGCGACTCTCGGGCACGAAGAACGGCGCGAGGATCAGCAGCGGAACCAGCACCGGCACCGCCATGAGGAAGACGGAGCCCCACGTGAAGTGCTCGAGGAGGAAGCCACCGACGATCGGACCGAGTGCCGCTCCCGCCGAGAAGCCGGACGCCCACACGGCGATGGCGATGCGACGCTGGTCGCGGTCGCGGAAGATGCTGCGCAGCAGCGACAGGGTCGAGGGCATGAGCATGGCGCCGAACACGCCCATGAGCGCGCGGCCGGCGATGAGCAGGGCCGCGGTGGGCGCGAACGCCGACAGCGCGGACACCGCCGCGAAACCGGTCGCCCCGATCAGGAGCATGCGGCGACGCCCGAACCGGTCGCCCAGGGTGCCCATGGTGACGAGGAGCCCGGCGAGGACGAGGGGGTAGACGTCGATGATCCACAGCTGCTCGATGCTCGAGGGCTGCAGCGACAGGGCAATCTCGGGGAGCGCGAAGCTCAGCACCGTGTTGTCGACCGACACGAGAAGCACCGGCAGCATGAGGACGGCCAGCGCGAACCACCCGCGCCAACCGGCACGCGTCACGGTGATCTCCGAGGTGGGCAACGACGAGGTGAGCATTGTGCGAATCCGTTTCTTAACCGTCCAGCCGGTATAGTATCAGAGCAATGCCGACCGCCGCCAGTACGATCGAGGAGTCATGAGCCGTCCCCCTCTCGCCCGCGAAGCCGTCCTCGACGCCTTCAGCCGCATCCTCGTCGACGAGGGCGAACGCGCCGCGACGATGGATGCCACCGCGCGCGGTGCGGGCGTGTCGAAGGGCGGCCTGCTCTATCACTTCGGCTCGAAGAGCGCTCTCGAAGCGGCCCTCGTCGAGCGGCTGGAGAGGCTCGCCGAAGAGGACGTCGCCGAGATCGAGCGATCCGACGAGGGCGTGGTCGCAGCTCACCTGCGCTCCTCGCAGAACACCGGCTCCCCCCTCGACGTGACCATCCTCGCCGTGTCCCGCCTCGCACAGAACGGCAGCGACGCCGCCTCGGCTTCCCTCCGTCGTGTCCGCGAGCTCTGGGAAGACAGCCTCCGTGCGCACACGCGAGACGAGACGGCGCTGCAGATGGTGCTGCTCGTCAGCGACGGGCTGTACTTCAACGCCGTCCTCGACCTCAACGCCCTCCCCGGCCCGGCCCTCGAGGGCGCCGACCTCGACGCGCTCATCGCCCGCGTCGTCGCCGCGGCGACCTAGACCGCGAGAGTCGCCGGTCAGTCGCGCAGCCGCTGGACCCGCCGCTCACGACGCTCGCGCCGGAGCTCGATCACCACCCCGAGCAGGATCAGCGCCCCGCCGATCACACCGACGAAGCCCCACGGCGTGCGGCGCACGACATCGGCCACTCCGGCGACGACGAACAGGATGCCGAGACCGGCGGAGACGACGCGAAGGACGAGGGCCACGAGCGAAGTGTCATCCGCCCGATTATGCGTCGCCCCAGAGCGGGGAACGTGCGCGCCGAAAACGAACGGAAGAGGGGGCCGCCGCAGCGACCCCCTCCCCCGGAACGAGAATCCGGGGCGTCAGCCCTCGACGATGTCGATCTGTCGGAACAGGTCGGCGCCGACGGCCTCGCGCATCGCGACGAGGATCTCGTCGGGCACCGGCGAGTCGACCGTGAGCACCGAGAGCGCCCGGCCCGTGGCATCCGGAGCCGCCACCTGCAGGCCCGCGATGTTGATGCCCGCTTCGCCCAGCTTCTGGCCGTAGATCGCCACGATTCCGGGGCGGTCGGCGTAACGCATGACCACGTGGTGCTGCTCGATCGGCACCTCGATCTCGTAGCCGTTGATCGAGACGACCTTGGGCACCATGCGCGTGCCGGCGAGCGTGCCCGCGACCTCGAGGGCCGAGCCGTCGGCCAGCGTGCCGCGCAGGATCGTGATGTTGCGGTACAGCGGGCTCTCGGCCTCGACGACCAGGCGCGCCTCGACGCCGCGCTGCTCGGCGAAGAGCGGGGCGTTGACGTACGAGACGCTCTCGCTGACGATGCGGCTGAAGTACCCCTTGAGGGCGGCCAGACGGTAGACGCTGACGTCGTACTGGGCGAGCTCTCCGCGCACCTCGATCTCGAGGCTGGTGAGGGCGCTGTCGGCGAGGCCGCTGAAGAACTGGCCGAGCATCTCGACGAGCGCGATACCGGGGCGCACGAAGGGGTCGATCGCGCCGCCGGCGACGTTCACGGCATCCGGAACGAGATCGCCTTCGAGGGCGAGCTTGACGCTGCGCGCGACCGAGACGCCCGCCTTCTCCTGCGCCTCCTCGGTGCTGGCGCCGAGGTGCGGGGTGACGACGACGTTCGGCAGGTCGAGGAGCTTGCGGGCGGGTCCGCCCTCGGCGGGGGGCTCGGTCGAGAAGACGTCGAGACCGGCGCCGGCGATCTCACCCGTGGTGAGGGCGTCGAAGAGCGCCTCCTCGTCGATGAGGCCACCGCGGGCGACGTTGATGACGTAGGCGCTCTTCTTCATGCGGCGCAGCTGCTCGGCGCCGATCATGCCGGTCGTCTCGGGCGTCTTCGGCATGTGGATCGTGACGAAGTCGCTCTGCTCGAGGAGCTCGTCGAGCGACACCAGCTGCACGCCGAGCTGCTGCGCGCGGGCCGCGGTGACGTAGGGGTCGTACGCGATCACGCGCATGTCGAAGCCCTGCACGCGCGCGGCGATGAGGGCGCCGATGCGACCGAGGCCGATGATGCCGATCGTCTTCTCGAACAGCTCGGTTCCGGTGAACGAGCTGCGCTTCCACAGGCCCTGCGCGAGCGAGGCGTGCGCGGCCGGGATGCGGCGCGCGAGGCTCAGCACGTGACCGACGGTGAGCTCGGCGGCCGAGATGATGTTGGAGGTCGGGGCGTTGACGACCATGACGCCGGCCGAGGTGGCCGACTTGATGTCGACGTTGTCGAGCCCGACACCGGCGCGGGCGACGACCTTGAGCGACGGCGCGGCGGCGAGGGCCTCGGCGTCGATCTGGGTGGCCGAGCGCACGAGCACCGCGTGGGCGTCGGCGAGGGCCGACAGCAGCGCGGGGCGGTCGGTCCCGTCGACGTTGCGCACGTCGAAGTCGGGGCCGAGCGCGTCGATCGTGGCGGGAGAGAGTTCTTCGGCGATGAGCACGACGGGCTTCGTCACGGATACGTCCTTCGAAACGGTGCTGGGGACTGCCGCGCACCGTCGCACACCGCCGGCGCGAACCGGGCGCGCGACCCGTGCGGGCCGTCTGTCAGCCTAGCGCGGAGCCACGAGGCGCCCTGACCGTGTGACGCCGCACGTCCGGGCTGCGCTGGCCGTGTGCAAGCCGAGCAGGGCGGAGCCGGGTAGACATCGCGCCGACACCTCCGCCGCATGAGACCGCATCTCGCTGACGAGCCCACGTCAGCGTGACGCCGAGATGTCAGCGAGATGCTTTCTCGCGGAGGACAACGCCGCGCGCGAGCAGAACGGGACCCCGGATGCCGGGACCCTCGTCCTCAGCCGCCGTACAGGCCGTACGAGGTGGTGCCGTAACCCACGATCGCGAGCCAGAACGCGGCGGAGAGCGTCAGCCCCGCGAGGAGGGCGATCGCGAGCTCGCCCGCCCTTCGCCGCTGGCCGATCGCGAAGGCCACACCGAACGCGACGAGCGGGAACACGATGGGAAGGATGTACACGAACCAGCCCAGACCGTTGAGCCCCAGGGGGCCGTTGACCTGCTGGATCAGCAGCGCGACCGAGCTCCACACGACGTACGCGTAGAACAGGCCGAAGAGTCCCGCGATCGTGACGAGAAGCCACGTCGGCAGGTGGCGGGTGCGAACGGGAGTGCTCATGCGAAGGCTCCCAACGACAGGAACGGCCAGGGAACGAGAAGCACGATCCCCACGATCAGCAGCAGGAAGCGCTGCCACGTGCGCCAGCTGCGCGTGAGAGCGAGCACGGCGACGAACCACACGACCGGGGCGAGCGCCGCGCCGATCGTCAGGGCGATCACCGTCACCGACGGAATGGGAAGACCGAGGCCGTTCAGCCGCAGTCCCGCGAGAAGCCAGCCGATCGCGAAGAGCAGGAACGTCGCCGCCACCATGCCGATCCCCACGAGACCCACGTTTCCGAGGGGCGCCGCGTGGGCGGCATCCGGATCCTCATCGTCGACGTCGTCGACCGCGACCGGCTCGGAGCGGACGGGCTCGGGATGCCGGGTGACCGGCGCCGCGGCAGGCTGCAGGGGCTCGATCGGCCCGGCCTCGACCTCGCCGCCGGGGACGGGGGTCGGCGCGTGCTTCTCGCCGACGTCGAGGGTGGGGTCGTCGTCACCGCCCCAGGACAGGGCGTCGTCATCGCGCGGAGTGCTCACGGCTCCACGGTAGCGGCGCTCCCCCGCCGCCGGGCCGCGCCCCGCCGAAACGGCGAACGCCCCGGAACCGCGAGGTCCCGGGGCGTTCGACGAGAGGATCAGCGCGCGGCGGAACCCTCGACGTAGTCGGTGTCCTGCTGCTTCCACGCGAAGAGGCCGCGCAGCTCCTTGCCGGTCGCCTCGATGGGGTGACCCTGCTCCTTCTCGCGGAGCTCGAGGAACTCGGGGGCGCCCTTGTCCTGGTCGGCGATGAAGCGCTCAGCGAAGGCACCCGACTGGATGTCGCTGAGGACGGCCTTCATGCTGGCCTTGACGTCGGACGAGATGACGCGGGGACCCGAGACGTAGTCGCCGTACTCGGCGGTGTCGGAGATCGACCAGCGCTGCTTGGCGATGCCGCCCTCCCACATGAGGTCGACGATGAGCTTGAGCTCGTGCAGCACCTCGAAGTACGCGATCTGCGGCTGGTAGCCCGCCTCGACGAGGGTCTCGAAGCCGGCCTGCACGAGGTGGCTCATTCCGCCGCAGAGCACGGCCTGCTCGCCGAACAGGTCGGTCTCGGTCTCTTCGGTGAAGGTCGTCTTGATGACGCCGGCGCGGGTGCCGCCGATGGCCTTGGCGTACGACAGGGCGGTGTCCCAGGCCGAGCCCGAGGCGTCGCGCTCGACGGCGATGATGTCGGGGATGCCGCGGCCCGCGACGTACTCGCGACGCACGGTGTGACCGGGAGCCTTGGGGGCGACGAGGATCACGTCGACACCCTCGGGGGCGTCGATGTAGCCGAAGCGGATGTTGAAGCCGTGCGCGAAGACGAGCGTCTTGCCCTCGGTGAGCTTGTCCTTGATCGAGTCGGCGAAGATCGAACGCTGGTGCTGGTCGGGCGCCAGGATCATGATCAGGTCGGCCCACTCGGCGGCATCCGCCACGTTCTTGACCTCGAAGCCGTCTTCCTGCGCCTTGGCGGCCGACTTGGAGCCGTCCTTGAGCGCGATGACGACCTCGACACCCGAGTCGCGCAGGTTCTGCGCGTGGGCGTGACCCTGCGAGCCGTAGCCGACGATCGCGACCTTCTTGCCCTGGATGATCGAGAGGTCGGCGTCGTCGTCGTAGAAGATCTCTGCCATGAGGATGTTTCTCCTTGAATCGTGGCCCCCGCTCAGGGGCCGCTGGTGAATGGAAGAAGGGAAGATTCAGCCGCGCAGAACGCGCTCGGTGATGCTCTTGCCGCCGCGACCGACGGCGAGCAGGCCCGACTGCGCGAGCTCCTTGACACCGAAGGGCTCGATCGCCTTGAGGAAGGCCGCAACCTTGCCTGAGTCGCCGGTGATCTCGATCACGATGGCGTCGGGGGCGTAGTCGACGACCGACGCGCGGAAGAGGTTCACGACCTCGAGCACGTTGGAGCGGCTCGCGTTGTCGGCGCGCACCTTGACCAGGACGTGCTCGCGCTGGACGGAGCTGGCGGGGTCGAGCTCGACGATCTTGATGACGTTGATCAGCTTGTTCAGCTGCTTGGTCACCTGCTCGAGCGGCAGACCCTCGACGTCGACGACGACCGTGATGCGCGAGAGGCCCGGCACCTCGGTGACACCCACGGCGAGCGATTCGATGTTGAAGCCGCGGCGGGCGAACAGGCCCGCGACGCGCGTGAGCAGACCGGGCTTGTCCTCGACGAGGAGGCTCAGAACGTGGCGGGACATCTCAGTCCTCCTGCTCGTTAAAGGTGGGCGAGTGGTCGCGCGCGTACTGGACGTAGCTGTTGCTGACGCCCTGCGGGACCATCGGCCAGACCATGGCGTCGGCGCTCACGACGAAATCGATCACGACCGGGCGGTCGTTCGTGTCGAGCGCGAGCTGGATGGCCGCGTCGATCTCGTCTTCTTTCTCGACGCGGATCGCCAGGCATCCGTACGCCTCGGCCAGCTTGACGAAGTCGGGGATGCGGCGGGTGCCGTGTCCCGTGTTCAGGTCGGTGTTCGAGTGGCGGCCGTCGAAGAACAGCGTCTGCCACTGGCGCACCATGCCGAGCGAGGAGTTGTTGATGATCGCGACCTTGATCGGGATGTCGTTGATGACGCAGGTCGCGAGCTCCTGGTTGGTCATCTGGAAGCAGCCGTCGCCGTCGATCGCCCACACGGCGCGCTCGGGCTGGGCCACCTTGGCGCCCATGGCCGCGGGCACCGCGTAGCCCATGGTGCCGGCACCGCCGGAGTTGAGCCACGCGTTCGGGCGCTCGTACTTGATGAACTGCGCGGCCCACATCTGGTGTTGGCCCACGCCCGAGGCGTAAACGCCCTCGGGGCCGGTCATCTCGCCGATGCGCTGAATCACGTACTGCGGCGAAAGCAGACCATCGGTGGTGGGCGTGTAGCCGAGCGGGAACTCCTCGCGGAGCCCGTTCAGGTAGGTCCACCACTCGGTGTAGTCGTGGGGCTGCTCGGCGTCGACGGCACGGAAGGCGGCGTCGAGGTCGACGAGCACGTCCTTCAGGTCGCCCACGATCGGCACATCGGCCGTGCGGATCTTCGAGATCTCGGCGGGGTCGATGTCGACGTGCACCACCTGCGCGTGCGGGGCGAACAGCGCCGCCTTGCCGGTCACGCGGTCGTCGAAGCGCGCGCCGAGCGAGACGATCAGGTCGCTCTCTTGCAGGGCGAGCACCGCGGGAACGGTGCCGTGCATGCCCGGCATGCCGAGGTGCTGCTCGTGCGAGTCGGGGAACGCGCCGCGCGCCATGAGCGTGGTGACCACGGGCGCACCGGTCGCTTCGGCGAGCACCTTCAGCTCGGCCGAGGCGTTCGCGCGGATCGTGCCGCCGCCCACGTACAGCACGGGCTTCTTGGCGGTGGCGAGCAGCTGGGCCGCGGCCTGGATCTGCTTGCCGTGCGCTTTGGTCACCGGGCGGTAGCCGGGGAGCTCGACCTTGGGCGGCCAGACGAACGGCGCTTCGGCCTGCTGGGCGTCCTTGGTGATGTCGACGAGCACGGGACCGGGGCGACCGGTCGAGGCGATCTCGAAGGCCGCGGCGATCGCGCCGGGGATCTCTTCGGCGGTCTTCACCAGGAACGAGTGCTTGGTGATCGGCATCGTGATGCCGACGATGTCGGCTTCCTGGAAGGCATCCGTTCCCATGAGGGTCGAGAACACCTGGCCGGTGATGCAGACCAGCGGCACCGAGTCCATGTAGGCGTCGGCGATCGCGGTGACGAGATTGGTCGCCCCGGGGCCCGACGTCGCGATGGCGACGCCGACCTTGCCCGAGGCGGCGGCGTAGCCCTCGGCCGCGTGACCGGCGCCCTGCTCGTGGCGCACGAGGATGTGGCGCACGTGCTCGTCGTCCATGAGCGGGTCGTAGACGGGCATGATCGCCCCGCCCGGCAGACCGAACACGTCGGTGACGCCGAGCAGGTCGAGCGAGCGGACGACCGCCTGCGCACCCGTCATCACGGGCGCCGGAGCGGTGCGGGCGGGCGGCCGGGGAATGGCTGCCGTGGAGGAATCGATGGACATGGGAGTACCTCGAGAACCGGGAGAAAGGTGAGAAGGGGGACGGCCGTCAGCCCGTGACCGCGCCCTCCGCGGCGGAGTGCACGAGCTTGGAGTACTTGGCCAGAACGCCACGGGTATAGCGCGGGGGAAGCGGTTCCCAGCCTTCGCGGCGGGAACTCAGCTCGGCGTCATCGACGATCAAGTCGAGAGTGCGAGCGGCGATATCGACCCGTATCAGATCACCATCGCGCACGAAGGCGATGGGACCTGCGTCCACCGCTTCGGGAGCTATGTGGCCGATGCACAGGCCGGTTGTGCCGCCTGAGAATCGTCCGTCCGTCAACAGTAGTACATCTTTTCCGAGGCCCGCGCCCTTGATGGCCGCGGTGATCGCGAGCATCTCGCGCATGCCCGGACCGCCCTTGGGACCCTCGTAGCGGATGACCACGACGTCGCCGGCGGCGATCTCGCCCGCCTCGAGGGCGTCCATCGCGCCGCGCTCGCGCTCGAACACGCGGGCGGGGCCTTCGAAGACGTTTCCGTCGAAGCCGGCCGACTTCACGACCGCGCCCTCCGGCGCCATCGAGCCGTGCAGGATCGTGATGCCGCCGGTCGCGTGGATCGGGTCGTTGAACGAGTGGATGACTTTGCCGTCGACCGGGTCGGGGTTCAGGTCCGCGAGGTTCTCGGCGAGGGTCTTGCCCGTGACGGTGAGCGCGTCGCCGTGCAGCAGCCCCTCGTCGAGCATGGCCTTCATGATGACCGGGATGCCGCCGTGACGGTCGACGTCGTTCATGACGTACTGGCCGAAGGGCTTCATGTCGGCCACGTGGGGCGTGCGGTCGCCGATGCGGTTGAAGTCGTGCAGGTTGAGCTCGACCTCGGCCTCGTTCGCGATGGCGAGCAGGTGCAGCACGACGTTGGTCGAGCCGCCGAGCGCCATGGCGAGGGCGATGGCGTTCTCGAACGCCTCTTTGGTGAGGATGTCGCGCGTGGTGATGCCCTGGCGCAGCAGGTTGACCACGGCCTCGCCCGAGCGGTGGGCGAAGTAGTCGCGGCGGCGGTCGGCCGAGGGCGGGGCTGCGGAGCCGGGGAGGCTGAGACCGAGGGCCTCGGCGACGGACGCCATGGTGTTGGCGGTGTACATGCCACCGCACGCGCCCTCACCCGGGGCGATCGCGCACTCGATGCGCTTGAGGTCGGCCTCGCTCATCTTGCCCGCGAGGCACGCGCCCACGGCCTCGAACGAGTCGATGATCGTGACGTCCTTCTCGGTGCCGTCGCTGAGCTTGACCCAGCCCGGGGCGATGGAACCGGCGTAGAGGAAGACGCTCGAGAGGTCGAGGCGAGCGGATGCCATGAGCATGCCGGGGATCGACTTGTCGCAGCCGGCGAGCAGCACGGAGCCGTCGAGGCGCTCGGCCATCATCACGGTCTCGACGCTGTCGGCGATGACCTCGCGCGACACGAGCGAGAAGTGCATGCCCTCGTGGCCCATCGAGATGCCGTCGGAGACGGAGATCGTGCCGAACTGCAGCGGGTACCCGCCGCCGGCGTGAACGCCCTCTTTCGCGCCCTGCGCGAGGCGGTCGAGGCTGAGGTTGCAGGGCGTGATCTCGTTCCAGCTCGACGCGATGCCGATCTGGGGCTTGTCCCAATCCTCGTCACCCATGCCGACGGCGCGGAGCATTCCGCGCGACGTGGTGGCTTCGATGCCATCGGTGACGACGCGACTGCGGGGCTTGATGTCGAATTCGCCGGTGTTCGGATTCTGCGGTGCGGGCATTCTCGAAGTCTATTGCGCGGGTACGACACCCGATGCTCCGCAGGCCGTGAACGCTCGATTAATCGGCGCGCGTGAACCCCGCGTCCGGTGCCGGCCGCATCGACTTCCGCGCGAACGCGGATCGTCGAGGTGGCGTCGCGTCAGTCGACGTGCGCACGACGCAGGCGCGCCACATCCTCCAACACCGCGACGAACGCGTCGATGTCGTCCACGCGGAGCGTCGCCGCGGTGTCTCCCCCGCCCACGCGCACGCCGAGGTCACCGGCATCCAGGGAGCTCAGGGCATCTTCATCGGTGACGTCGTCGCCCGCGAACAGCACGGCCGTCGCCCCGACGCGCTCGCGCAAGCGCGCCACGGCGGAGTCCTTGCCCTCGTGTCGGAACGAGAACTCGAGGATGTCGTGGCCGGTGCGACGCCGCCACGAGGGCGCTCGATCGGCGAGCATCTCATCGACGAGAGCACGGGCGGGCCGAGCGGTCGCGGCGTCCGCGGTACGCGTGTGGACGCCGAGACCGTACTCCTTGGGCTCGATCCAGACACCCGCCATGTCAGCCGTGCGCTCGAGGACCTCTTTCTGCAGTTCGTCCCGCAGCTCGAGCTCGGCGGCGTCGTCGCCCGTCTCTTCGATCCCCGCACCGGGCACCCAGAACTGGGCGCCGTGCGAGCCCGCGAGCCAGATGGGCGAGGAGTCGTCGTGCTCGGCGATCTCGCGCAGGTGCCCGAGCGAGCGCCCCGACACCAGGGCGACGACCGTGCGCGGAAGCACCGCGAGGGCGTCGACCGCGGCCCGCGCACCCGGGGTCATCCGCGCCGACATCGGCTCGTCGACGAGCGGCGAGAGCGTGCCGTCGAAATCGAGGGCGACGAGGAGCGTGTCGGTGGTGGCGACGGCCTCGACCGTCGCGTCTGCGGCGGTCATTCGGCATCCGTTTCGTCGATGGGCTCGCGTTCGGGGACCGAACCGTCGTCGTGTTCGACCACCTCGGCGGCGGCGGCGCTCGACGATTTCTCGTGGAAGACCGAGAGCGCCTCGAGGAACTCCCGCGACCAGTCCTCGACGTCGTGATCGCGCACGCGTTTGCGCAGGGCCCGCATGCGGCGGCCCTGCTCGGCGGCGGGCATGTCGATCGCGCGCAGGATCTGGTCCTTCAGCCCGTCGATGTCGTGCGGGTTGATGAGCAGCGCGCTGCCCATCTCGTCGGCGGCTCCCGCGAACTCGCTCAGCACGAGCACGCCGCGGTTGTCGATGCGGCTGGCGACGTACTCCTTGGCGACGAGGTTCATGCCGTCGCGGAGCGCGGTGACGAGCATGACGTCGGCCGCGAGGAAGAGGGCGACCATCTCTTCGCGCGGGTACGACTGGTGCAGGTAGCGGATGGCCGTGTGCGTGGTGGTGTCGTAATCGCCGTTGATGCGCCCGACGGTCATCTCGATCTCGTCGCGCAGCTGCACGTAGGCGTCGACGCGCTCACGGCTCGGGCTCGCCACCTGCACGAGGGTGGCGTCCTCGACGGTGGCACGGCCGTCTTCGAGCAGTTCGCCCCACGCTTTCAGGCGGTGGCGGATGCCCTTGGTGTAGTCGAGGCGGTCGACGCCCAGCAGGATCTTGCGCGGATTGCCGAGCCCCTCGCGGATCTCCTTCGCGCGCTGCTGGATCTCGGGCTTCTGCGCGAGCTCGATGTACGACTCGGCGTCGATCGAGATGGGGAACGCCTTCGCAAGGGCGACGCGCGTGCCGCCCTGGGAGTCGGGCACCAGGATGCCGCTGGCCTTGGTCTCGTATCGCAGCTGTCGCCGCACGGCCCGGGCGAAGTTGCCGGCGTCGGCCACGCGCTGGAATCCGATGACGTCGGCGCCGAGAAGTCCCTCGAGCACCTGCTTGCGCCAGGGCAGCTGCGAGTACAGGCCGTAGGCGGGGAACGGGATGTGGTGGAAGTACCCGATCGTGAGGTCGGGGCGCAGCTCGCGCAGCAGTTTGGGGACGAGCTGGAGCTGGTAGTCCTGCACCCACACGATGCCGCCCTCGGCGGTCACGTCGGCGGCGGCGCGGGCGAAGCGTTCGTTCACCTTCACGTAGGCGTCCCACCACGCGCGCTTGTACGTCGGCGCGGCGATGACGTCGTGGTACAGCGGCCAGATGGTGTCGTTCGAGAAGCCCTCGTAGTAGAGCTGCACGTCGGACGCCGACAGGGTCACGGGAACGAGGTGCGTGCCCTCGAAGTCGAAGGGGTCGACGGTGGCATCGGCTTGACCGGCCCATCCGACCCAGGCGCCTTCGGCGCGACGCATGACGGGTTCGAGAGCGGTGACGAGACCGCCGGGTGAGCGTCGCCACCCCTCGCCGTCGGGGGTGCGATCGACGGGCAGTCGGTTGGCGACGACGACGAAATCGGCCTGGGTCACAGGTCCTCCTCGGGGATCGTCCTCAGGCTAACAGCGGGCCCGATCCGCGCACGGGGGTGGACGGGATGCGATACGTGCGTTCTCGCGCGCGGGCCGGTCGCGCTCCGCTGTCAAGGTGCGGCGCCGGATCACGCCGCTCGATAGGTTGGGCTCATGCGGCAGTACATCTTCGGAACCGGTCTTCTCAGCGCCATCACCGGCGGCGTCACGCTCTTGCGCGGTCTCAAGAACGACGAGCCGTTCACCTGGCGCACGGCGCTGGCGTGGCTGAGCTGGGGCATCACTCTCGCGCTCGCGATCGGCGCGGTCGTCGACACGCGCCGCGCGCGTCGGGGTCGCGTGATCTCGGGGGACTCCCCCGTCTCGAAGAAGCAGGAGAAGCTGTTCAAGAAGCGGCTCGCGCGCTGACCCACGGAGACCTCACGGATGCCGCGGCCTCGAGGTCGCGGCATCCGTTCGTTTCGGGCCGGCCCTACCGGGTGAGGATCAACGCGTCACCCTGACCGCCGCCACCGCAGAGCGCCACCGCGGCCGTCCCGCGGCCGCGACGGACGAGTTCGTGCACCGCGTGGACGACGAGACGGTTGCCCGAGGCGCCGATGGGGTGCCCGATCGCGATGCCGCCGCCGTGCGGGTTGACGACCTCGTCGAAGACGCCCAGCTCGGCCTGCGACCGCGCGACCACGGCGCCGAAGGCCTCGTTGATCTCGATGAGGTCGAGGTCGGATGCCGCGATGCCCTGCTTCTCGAGCGCTTTCGCGATCGCGCGGGCGGGCTGGGCGTGCAGGGAGTTATCGGGGCCGGCGACCTGACCTGCGGCCCCGACTACGGCGAGTACGTCCCACCCGCGCTCGTGGGCGATCGCGCGGGTGGTGACGACCACCGCGGAGGCGCCGTCGGAGATCTGCGAGGCGTTTCCCGCGGTGATCGAGCCGCCCTCGGCGAAGGCGGAACGCAGCTTCGCGAGCGTCTCGACCGTCGTGTCGGCGCGGATGCCCTCGTCGGCCGAGACGACCACGGGGTCGCCCTTCCGCTGCGGGATCGACACCGGCACGATCTCGGCGTCGAAGATCCCCTCCGCCTGCGCGGCGGCGGCGCGCTGGTGGGAGCGGGCGGCCACGGCATCCTGAGCTTCGCGCGTGACCTCGTACCGGGCGTTCGCGCGCTCGGTCGAGGCGCCCATGCTCTCGCGGTCGTACGCGTCGGTGAGGCCGTCGTACGCCATGTGGTCGAGCACCTCGACGGAGCCGTAGGCGTAGCCGTCGCGCGAGTTCATCAGCAGGTGCGGGGCACGGGTCATCGACTCCATGCCCGCGGCGACGACCACCGTCGCGTCTCCCAGGCGCAGCATGCGTGCCGCGTCGATGATCGCGGTGAGACCCGACAGGCAGACCTTGTTGATGGTGGCGGAGTGCACGTCCCCACCGATGCCCGCTTCGATCGCGGCCTGGCGCGCGGCGTTCTGCCCCGCTCCGGCCTGCAGCACTTGGCCCACGAGCACCGCATCGACGGCGTCGGCGGGGATGCCGCCGCGCTCGAGCGCCCCGCGGATGGCGGCCGCCCCGAGCTGCACGGCGGTTAACGGGGCGAGCTGCCCCTTCAGTCGGCCCTGCGGGGTGCGGGCGGCGGCGACGATGACGACGTCTTTCTGTGCGTTCATGCGTGCTGCTCCTCAGCGAGTCGGACGGTCAGCTCGGGCTCGGTGGCGGCCCGCACCTCGTCGACGCTCACCCCGGGGGCGAGCTCGACGAGCACGAGTCCATCCTGCGTCACATCGATCACGGCGAGGTCGGTGATAATCCGGTCGACGACGCCGCGGCCGGTGAGCGGCAACGAGCACTCGTCGACGATCTTCGGTGAGCCGTCGCGGGCGACGTGCTCCATGAGCACGATCACGCGGGCGGCGCCGTGGATGAGGTCCATCGCTCCCCCGGGGCCCTTGACCATCTTTCCGGGGATCATCCAGTTCGCCAGATCTCCGGATGCCGACACCTGCATCGCCCCGAGGATGGCGGCGTCGATCTTGCCCCCGCGGATCATCCCGAAGCTCAGGGCCGAGTCGAAGAACGCCGACCCCGGGAGGGTGGTCACGGTCTCTTTGCCGGCGTTGATGAGGTCGGCGTCCACCGCGTCCTCGGTCGGGTAGGGACCGACGCCGAGGATGCCGTTCTCGGACTGCAGCACGACCGTGACTGCGTCGGGCACGTAGTTGGGCACGAGGGTTGGCAGGCCGATGCCGAGGTTGACGTACGAGCCGTCGGCGAGCTCGCGGGCGGCGCGGGCGGCCATCTCGGTGCGGGACAGAACCATCAGCGGGTCTCCTCACTCACGGTGCGCTTCTCGATGCGCTTGGGGACGTCGGGGCCGACCTCGACGATGCGGTGGACGTACACGCCGGGGAGGTGAACGGCGTCCGGGTCGAGGTCACCGGGCTCGACGAGGTGCTCGACCTGCACGATGCAGGTGCGGCCGGCCATCGCGGCGAGGGGGTTGAAGGCGCGCGCGGCCTTTCGGAACACGAGGTTGCCGTGCCGGTCGCCCGTGTGGGCGTGCACGAGCGAGAAGTCGGTGGTGATGGCCTCTTCGAGCACGAACTCGCGCTGCTCGCCGTTCACCTCGAAGGTGCGGACGTCCTTGACCGGAGAGGCGACGGCGATGCCGCCGGCCCCGTCGTAGCGACGCGGCAGTCCGCCCTCGGCGACCTGGGTGCCGACACCGGTCTGGGTGTAGAAGGCCGCGATGCCCGAGCCGCCGGCCCGCAGCTTCTCGGCGAGGGTGCCCTGCGGGGTGAGCTCGAGCTCGAGTTCGCCCGAGAGGAACTGCCGCTCGAACTCCTTGTTCTCTCCGACGTACGACGAGGTCATCTTGCGGATGCGACCGGCGCCGAGCAGGATGCCGAGCCCCCAGTCGTCGACGCCGCAGTTGTTCGACACGACCGACAGGTCGCGGGTCCCCTGGGCGAGAAGGGCCTCGATGAGGGCGATGGGGTTGCCGGACAGGCCGAACCCGCCGACGGCGAGAGACGCTCCGTCGGTGATGTCGGCGACGGCCTCGGCGGCCGAGGCGACGGTCTTGTCGATCACGCGAACTCCTTCGTTTCGTCCTCCTACGGTGCGCTGTTCGGGCCCGCCGAGTCGACCGCGCTCTTGTCATGTGGATGACGTGGGGCTTAGCGTCCACATCGTGGACACTGCATCGCGATCCGTTCCCGGCGCCCAGGCCATCTCGCGGGCGGCCCGGCTCTTGCGCCTCGTGACGGCCGCGGGCGAGACCGGCGCGTCGGTCGGCGACCTCGCGCGCGACGCCGATCTCACGCGACCGACCGCGCACCGCCTCCTCAGCGCGCTTCGCGCCGAGGGGCTCGTCGACCGCGACGAGCCGACCGGTCACTGGCTACCGGGGCCGGAGCTCTATCTGATGGGGAGTGTGGCGGCATCCCGATTCGACATCACCTCGACCGCGCGCGACATCGTGCGCTCCCTGGCGGTCCGAACCGAGGAGAGCGCGTTCCTGTCGGTACGGCGGGGCGACGAGACGGTGTGCCTGGTGCGCGAGGACGGGAGCTTCCCGATCCGCTCGTTCGTGCTGTCGGAGGGGGTGCGCTTTCCCCTCGGGGTGGCCTCGGCGGGGTTGGCGATCCTGGCGTTCCTGCCGTCGAGCGAGGTGGATGCGTATCTCGAGCGGCATCCGGAACTTCCCGAGAAATGGGGGGCGTCGCACTCCCCCACCCGTCTGCGCGGGCGGATCCGCGACACGCAGGCACGTGGATACGCGGTGAATCCGGGGCTCATCGTGGAGGGGAGCTACGGGCTCGGCGCGGCCGTGTTCACGCGCGCGGGCGACCCGCAGTGGGCTCTCAGCCTGACCGGGGTGGAGTTCCGCTTCGGCGGCGAGCGCCTCGCGGAGCTCGGACGGATCCTTCTCGCGCACGCGCACCAGTTGTCGACGCGCATCGCGTCTCGCTGAATCCCTCGAAATAGATACCCACGGTATATACCGGGGGTATACTTCCACATATGACCCGCCACGACGACCTGCAGACGCTTCTGCTCGCGGTGCACGCCCTCACCCGCGTCGCGGCTCTCGACACCCAGACCGACGCCCCCGCCGCACAGTGGCGCACGCTGACTCTCCTGCGCGACCACGGCCCCCAGCGCCTCGGCGACCTCGCGACCCTCAGCCGCGTGACACAGCCCGGCATGACCCGACTCGTCCACCAGATGGACGCCGCGGGACTCGTCGAGCGCCGCCGCCTGCCCGACGACTCGCGCGTCAGCGTGATCGCCGCCACGGCGAAGGGCCTCGACGCGCTGACCGGGTGGTACGAGCAGTTCCGCGCGGCCCTTGCGCCGCACGTGGCCGACCTCTCCGAGAAGGAGTGGGATGCCGTGAGCGTCGCCGCCTCCGCGCTCTCACTGCGCGTGGGAATGGCGCCGACTCCCGCGGGTCGATACGAAACCACTAACGATCGAACCCCCGACGACGATGGCGCCGCCGACCCCACCGAAGACCGCGGAGCCCTCACGAAATCCGCAGAAGAACAGGAGGTGGTCCGGTGAGTGCCGGAACCGCAGCATTCAGCAAGGCGCCCAGCGTCTGGAAACAGCCCGCGCAGGTCTGGGCCGTCGCCTTCGCGTGCGTCGTCGCCTTCATGGGCATCGGTCTCGTCGACCCGATCCTCCCCGCCATCGCGGACTCCCTGAAGGCCACCCCGGTCGAGACGGAGCTGCTGTTCACCAGCTACCTCGTCGTGACCGGCCTGGCGATGCTCATCACCAGCTGGATCTCGAGCCGCATCGGCGCCAAGGCGACCCTGCTCGTCGGTCTCGGTTTGATCGTCGTGTTCGCCTTCTTCTGCGCCATCAGCGGCAGCGTCGACGCCGTGATCGGCTTCCGCGCCGGATGGGGTCTGGGCAACGCTCTGTTCATCTCCACCGCGCTGGCGACCATCGTGGGCGCGGCATCCGGCGGGAGCTCGGCCGCGATCATCCTCTACGAAGCCGCGCTGGGCCTCGGCATCGCCGTGGGGCCGCTGCTCGGCGGCATCCTGGGTGAAGTCAGCTGGCGCGGGCCGTTCTTCGGCGTCGTCGTCCTGATGGCGATCGCGTTCCTCGCGGTGGCGGTCCTTCTGCGCGGCCCCAAGCCCGCGCGCACCCCGCTCCCCTTCAGTGCCCCGTTCCGTGCCCTCGGCCGTCCGGCGCTCGCGATCCTCGCGGCGACCGCGCTGTTCTACAACATCGGCTTCTTCACGCTGCTCGCGTTCTCGCCGTTCCCCCTCGGGTTCGGGGCGATGGGCATCGGCCTGACCTTCTTCGGATGGGGCGTGGGCCTGGCGATCACGAGCGTCTGGGTCGCCCCTCTGCTGTTGCGCCGGCTGCGGCTGACGACGGTCCTGCTGATCGCCCTGCCTCTGCTGGCCCTCGACCTGCTCGTCGCCGCGTTCATCGTGTCGTCGGCCGTCGCTCTGGTCGTGTGCATCATCGTGGGCGGTCTCGTGCTGGGCGTCGTGAACACCGCGCTGACCGAAGCGGTCATGGAAGCCACCGACCTCCCGCGCTCGGTCGCGTCGTCGGCCTACTCGGCCGTGCGCTTCCTGGGCGGGGCGGTCGCTCCCCCGCTCGCCGCGCTGCTCTGGCACGCGTACGGCGCCGGAGTGCCCTACGTGATGGCCGCGGTGTCGGTCGTGATCGCCGCCGCCTGCATCCTGTTCGGCCGGCGTCTGCTCGCACACGTCGACGGAGCACACCCGGATGCCGCTGACGAGGGCGCAGCTGTTCTCGTGGGGGATGCGGCGTAAGGCGTCGGCGTCACCTCTCCTCACGTCGGGTGCCGGCAGGACGAACCGTTCGGATCGTCGTGTCGGCGCCCGGCGCTTTCGCGTGGGTGGGCGCTACTTGCTCGATTTCGCCCTCCACCGGCGGTTCCTCCTGATGTCGGAGGTCCTCGATACCGTGCTCGTATGACGAGCCCGACCCCCGCACCGCACCGGTCGACACCGGATGCTGCGCTCGTGCCCGCCGTGTTTCTGGCGCCTCCCCCGAGCGACGACGAGCTCGAGGCCTGGGCCGATGAGATCCGCACGATCGAAGAGGGACGGTTCGAGCCGGACTGGAACGAGCTGTTCTCCGACGACAGCACTCCGTGGCCGGTGAGCCACGACCTCGGCTCCCCCAGCGAGGACGCCGCCGCGGTTTCCGAGTCCGAAGCCGACGCTCGTCCCATCGACCTCGTGCACACCCTCGTCGCGGTCGCCGTCCGCCGTCGCCAGCACACCGCCGAGGAATACCGGCTCATGACGCTGATCCTCGACCGCGCCGTTGCCGATCCCGACCCGTGGGTCGGTCCCGATCCCACCCTGGATCACGCGTGGGAGGACTCTCGCGGGCGGTCAGTGGCCGCCGTGCGGCGCGACCGTGCCGACCTCGCGGAGCGCGCCGCCGCCGCAGAGATCGCCGTTCACCTGCGACTGGCCGAGCAGACGGTCCGCACGCGAGTGGGCCACGCCCGGACCTTGCAGGCGCGGTGCGGCCTGGCCTGGCGGACATTCCTCGACGGACGGATCTCCGAGAGCCACGCGATCAGGATCGCCCGGCTCGCCGACTCCCTCCCCGATAACCGCGAGGCCTGGACCGCGTTCGACACCGGTGCCACCGAGCGCGCTCAACGCCTCACACCCTCGAGCTTCGACACCGCCGCTCGCGCGCTGCGCGAGAAGGCCCACGCCGAGTCGATCGAGGAGCGGCATCGCCGCGCGGCCCGCGACCGCGGGGTGTGGCTGACCGCCGAGCTCGACGGCATGGCGACGCTGACGGCCTTGCTTCCGGCCGACAAGGCTCACGCCGCCATGACCCGCCTGGATCGCGCCGCACGGCATCTGGCGACGACAGCCGGCGAAGAGCGCACGCTGGCGCAGCTGAGAGCCGATGCGCTAGCGGATCTGCTCGCGGGTGGATCGGTCGCGGAGCGTCCCGCGGCGGCGCCGGCTCCCACAGCAGGGGACTCGAGGGCATCCGGCTCCGGCCGCCCCACCGTCGTCGTGACCGTTCCCGCCCTCACCCTCCTCGGCCGCGACGACACCCCAGCCACCCTCGACGGGTACGGCCCGATCGATCTCGACACGGCACGAAGACTCGCCGGAGAGGCGTCGTCGTGGATCCGCGTTCTCACCCACCCGGTCACGGGGGTTCCGCTCGCCCTCGATCGCACCAGATACCGAGTGACGACCGCACTCCGGCGCTGGCTCGGCGTCACCTCGCCGACGTGCGTCTTCCCGGGGTGCGCCCGCCCCGCCCGCGACTGCGACATCGATCACCTCACCGCGTGGGCCGACGGCGGGGCCACCGACCACGACAACCTCGAACCCGAGTGCCGCCACCACCACCGCCTCCGCCACGAGACGAAATGGGAACCGCTCAAAAACCCCGGCGATGTCGACCTGAGGTGGCGCTCACCCCTGGGTCACGACATCGAGGTGGATCCGCCGCCGTTCTGATCTTTGGCGGCGCCGACCTGGCGCTCCTCTCGCACCCGTTCCCCCAGCGTGTCCCACAGCTGATCGAACCGGGCGTTCCACGGTGTCGCGAACACCCCGTCCTTCCAGCGCTGGTGCACGACGTCGAGGGTGACCCACTCGGCATCCTGGACCTCCTCCGGATACGGCACGGGCGCGGGCTCCCCGTCGACACGGCCGACCCAGAGGTCGAACAGGGCTCTTTCTTCGACGACGCGACCCACCAAGACCAGGTCGTCGGGGGCGAGCACCATCCCCGTCTCTTCCGCGAGTTCCCGGACGGCGCCGGTGCGGCTGGTCTCTCCGCGCAATGCGCTGCCGGCGGGGAACTCCCACGCCAAGGGGTAGTCCTTGCCCGCGGCGCGCAGGCTCATCAGCACGCGGCCGGTGGACGACACCAGACAGACGGATGCCACGACGTGGAACAACCCGGCCGGCACAGGGCCGTCCCCGCGCCGATGGAGGGTTCCGGTCGGTGTGCCTTGGATGTCGGTGACATCCCACATCTCGTCGTCGGCCATGGAAACCTCCCGGGTCACGCGCCGCCGTTGGAGACGGGGCTGGTCCCATCATGCCGAGTGCCATCGAGGAGGCGGAGGGATTGCGCAGAAGCCCTGATCTGAGAAACAAAAATCCCCTCCACACCACACGGGCGGGAGGGGACTTTCTGTGCTGGTGCACCCCCTGGGACTTGAACCCAGAACCCACTGATTAAGAGTCAGTTGCTCTGCCGATTGAGCTAGAGGTGCGTTCCGTTCGGCCGGAGTTTCGCTCTCCGCGCCGAGGAATGACACTACCAGGCGTGACTCGGGCACGCCAAATCGAGCCAGGATCGACCGTTATCCTGGAGCCGTGTCCCGCATCGAAGAGCCCGCCGCGCCCGCCGCGGACCTGACCGACGATCTCGCACTCGCCCTCCGCCTGGCTGACGCTGCCGACGCCGTGGCGATGGAACGCTTCGACTCCGCCGACCTCCGGATCGACACGAAGCCCGACCGCACGCACGTGACCGAGGCCGACCTGGCGACGGAGCGCGCGATTCGCGGGATCCTCGACGCGGAGCGCCCGGGCGACTCCGTGCTCGGCGAGGAATACGGCACGTCGGGTGACACGTCCCGCCGCTGGGTCATCGATCCGATCGACGGGACCCACAACTACATGCGCGGCATTCCGGTCTGGGCGACGCTCATCGCCCTGACCGTCGACGGCGTCCCCCGGGTGGGCGTCGTGAGCCAGCCCGCGATCGGTCGCCGCTGGTGGGCCGCAACGGGCCAGGGCGCGTGGACGACGACCGCCGACGGTGACATCCGACGCATTCACGTGTCCGGGGTCGACGAGGTTTCGGCATCCAGCATCAGCTTCCAGAGCATCGAGCAGTGGGATGACGTCGATCTCGTCCCCACTCTCGAGAAGCTCACGCGCGCTGTCTGGCGCGATCGCGCCTACGGGGATGCGCTCCCTTACATGTGGTTGGCCGAGGGCCGTCTCGAGCTCGTGGCCGAGTTCGGGGTGAAGGAGTACGACATCGCGGCGATCGCCCCCATCGTGCGCGAGGCCGGCGGACGTTTCACGGCGTTCGACGGGACCGACCGTCTCGATGCCGGTTCTTCCCTCGCGACGAACGGCCTGCTGCACGACGACTTCTTCGCTCTGCTGCACGAGGACGGTGCCCGATGACACGCGCCCACCTCGCTCTCCTCGCCGCCGGCGGCGCCATCGTCGCAACGGCTCTCGCCGGGTGCACGTCGACCCCTGACGCCGCCCCGAGCGTCGCGGCCAGCGCCACGACGACCGATGCACCCGCTCCCGACCCCGGTGCCAGCGCGACTCCCACGACGGACCCGATCACCCCGACCTGCGAGAACATCATTCCGACCGCCACCGTCGACGACTTCAAGAGCCTCGGGTGGACCTACCAGGAGGAGCCGTTCCGGATCGGCGCGACGGCGCTTGACGATGGCATCCAGTGCAAGTGGGGCGATGCCAAGGTGGCATCCGATCGCGTGCAGATTTTCGGGTGGGCTCCCATCGACGACGCGACGGCGCAGCAGGCCGAGAAGGACCTCGTCGCTTCGGGGTGGAAGCTCGAGCGCGACGGCACGGGCGATTACGTCACCGAGAACCCCGATTGGCTCGGCGGGCGCGGTGCCGACGGCTACGGGCTGACGTACCTGTTCGGCGACGGGTGGGTGAAGTTCGCGGATACCCGCCAGAGTCTGCTCCTCGTCGAGACGCCTCAGTAGCGCGCTGCAGACGCGGGCGCTTCGCTCACCGGTACGGATTCACCGCCGCGGCATCCCGGCCGGCGGCGAAGCCCTCGTCCCACGCGTCTCCGCGCGCCTCGAGACCACGCCATCGTTCGTCGACCTGCAGGATCCGTTGTGCGAACGCGACCCAGTCGCTCCACCCGCCCTCGACCGGGGCGTCGCCGCCTCTCCCCTCGGCCCGCCACCGCGCCGAATCGGGAACGGGGTCGAGGTGGAAGGGACCGACATCGATGCGGATGTGACGCGGATCGGGCATTCCCCGACGCTAGCTGGTTCACTGGGACGCATGGGATTCCTGGATCGCCTGTTCGGCAAGAACGTGCCGGCCCCGCAGGCCGCTCCCCTCGCGTCCGATCCTGGTCTCGCAGAGCTCAGACGGACAGCTCAGGATGCCGTCATCCCCGGCTTCCGCGACTTCGATGAGGTCGTGCAGCAGGTGCAGGACGTCCACGAGCTCGACGATGCCGCAACCGCCGAGGCCGTGGTGCGCGAGGTCTGGGCCGAGCGCCGCCGCGTCGAGCAGGGGTGGCCGTCCGTCACGGAAGGCGACCGCCTGCGCACGGCATTCGCGATCCTCGAGGCACGCGGCTTCGTCGCCCGCGCCGACTTCACCTGCTGCAACACGTGCGGAACCGCTGAGATCGACGACGAGCGCACGCCCGCGCCGAGCGACGAGACGGGTACACCGCAGTTCCGCGAGTGGGCCTACACCTTCTTCCACCAGCAGGACGCCGAGCGACTCGCCGAGGAGCCCGCACATCTGTTCCTCACGTTCAGCGCCTTTGCACCCCTGCGCGATCTCGACCCCGGGCTTCTCGCGGCGGCCGACGTCGGCGACGAGGCCGCGCGCAGCGAGGTCTGGCGACAGACCGATGCCCGCGTCGGCCGGATCGTCGCCGATGCTCTCGCCGAAGCCGGCCTGCCGGTGGAGTGGGACGGCGACCCCGCGCACCGCATCGTGATCCCCCTCCCCCAGTGGCGTAACCGCCTTCCCGGCACCGCCCCCGCGACCGCGTAGGCGCGGCACGGCACAACGCACACGGCCCAGCGCGCACAGAACAACGCGCACGGGCATGCCGTTCCGACAACGTAGGCTCGACCCTCGTGGCTATCGGCTCGACCATTCATCAGTTCACCGTGCAGCTCTCCGACGTCGATCGCGGCGTCTACGACGAGCTGGCGTTGCGCGTCGCTCGGCACCCCTCGGAGACCGCTCCGTACATGCTGACGCGCGTGCTGGCCTACTGCCTCGAGTACGAGGAGGGCATCGGCTTCAGCGAGGGCGTCGCCGCGACCGACGAGCCCGCCGTGATGATCCGCGACCTCACGGGCGCCCTGGTGGCGTGGGTCGAGGTCGGAGCTCCGGATGCCGCGCGCCTGCACACCGGCAGCATGAAGGCCGAGCGCGTCGCGATCTATACGCACCGCGATCCCGACAAGGTCGCCGCCCCGTGGGCGGGAAAGCGCATCCATCGCGCTGAGGAGGTGCTCCTGCACAGCTTCGAGCCCGGCTTCGTCGAGAAGTTGTCGGATGCCATCGAACGACGCAACACCGCCACGCTGACGCGCACCGAGGGGCGCATCTATCTCGAGCTGAACGGCGTTGCCGGCGAGAGCGACATCCACACGCGCTCCGCGGGCTGATCCCGAGATGAAGAAAGCCCCCACCTTCGCCGAAACGGGCGAAGATGGGGGCTTTCTCACGTGACAACCTCTTCGTGACGATGGTTCGTGGAGCTGGGGGGAATCGAACCCCCGTCCAACGCTGGGTCTCCGCGTTTTCTCCGGGCGCAGTCTGTGCAGACGTTCTGCTCGGCTCCGACCTTTGTCACAGACACCTAAGTCGACAAGCCCAGCCTGGGAAAAGTCCCGCGTGACGTCCAGACGCCGTCACACAGCAAGACCCCTAAATGACGCCAGATTCCGTGGCGGGGTCGCACACGGCCTGACGGACTATCGGGCTCGCTTACGCAGCGAGGGCGAAGTCAGTGCGCTTAGCATTGGCACTTATTGTTTTGCAGGGAGCGTTTACGAGATAACCCCACATCCTCGGCCCGCTTCTCGCGGGTTCGCAGGCGCTGTCGAAACCGATCAGCCCCGGGAACTCCGTGAAGGAGCGACCATCGTCACGCTGTTGAGTTGCCACCTCGGGGGCGGAAGCACCCGAGCATCACAGTCTACAACGGTTCGCGGCGCGCGATGATTCCCACCCGAAGCCGTCTCGCCCGCGCCCCGTAGGCTCACCGCCTGAGCGACGTCGTCGCGCCCACCCCGACCCCCACCCGAGCGCGCCCCTCCCGTAGGCTCACCGCATGAGCGACGTCGTCATCACCGTCCGGGGCGAGAGCAACGCCCGTGCCCGCGCTGAAGAGGCCGCCGTCCGCGTCACCGTGTCGACCGACGGTCCGACTCGCGGGCCGGTGGTCGAACGGGCGCAGGAGCGCGCGGCGAGCGTGCAGGATGGCCTGGTCGCTCACCTGCGCTCCGGCGAGGTGTCGGAGTGGTCGAGCGCGCGCGTGTCGGTGTGGTCCGACCGGCCGTGGAACAACGAGGGAGCGCAGCTCCCCCTCGTCCATCACGCCGCCGTGGAACTCTCCGCCACGTTCACCGACGCCGGTGCCCTGTCGTGGTGGCTGGGGGATGTGGCCGAGTCCGATGACGTGCAGGTCACCGCGGTGGAGTGGCGCCTGTCCCCCGCCACCCGCGCGCGCGTCGAGCGCGAGGTGGCCGCCGATGCCGTCCACGTCGCCGTGGAACGGGCGACGGCTTATGCGGACGCTCTGGGGCTGGCATCCGTGTCCGCCGTCGAGATCGCGGATGCCGGTCTGCTCGGCGCGCACCCCGAACAGCCGGCGCCGTTCGCCGCGCGCATGATGGCGGCCTCCGGTCCAGCCGGGGGGCCGTCGTTCAGCCTGCAGCCGCCCGAGATCGTGGTCACCTCGGTCGTCGAGGGCCGCTTCCGCGCGGAGTGACTCAGTGCGTCACTCGCCCAGACGGTTCTTCGTGCGCATGGCACGTTCGGCTTCGCGCTTGTCTTCGCGCTCGCGGATCGTCTGACGCTTCTCGAACTCGCGCTTGCCCTTCGCGACGGCGATCTCGACCTTCGCGCGGCCGTCCAGGAAGTACAGCCGCAGCGGCACGAGCGTGTACCCGCCCGCCGACACGGCGTGCGACAGCTTGATGATCTCTTCTTTGTGCAGCAGCAGCTTGCGCGTTCGCTTGGCCGAGTGGTTGGTCCAGTGGCCCTGGGAGTACTCCGGGATGTGCACGGCATCGAGGAACGCCTGGCCACCGTCGATGTAGGCGTAGCCGTCGGTGAGGTTCGCTCGCCCCTGGCGCAGCGACTTCACCTCGGTGCCCGTGAGCACCAGTCCCGCTTCGTACGTCTTCTCGATGGCGTAGTCGTGACGCGCCTTCTTGTTGGACGCGATGAGCTTTTCACCCTGCTCACGAGGCATGGTGCCACCTCCTCATGATCATGGGCACACAGAGCCCTACAGTTTACCCCACGGCGGATGCCGACTCCGCGCGCGACCGGAGGTCAGGCGCGCAGCCAGCGACGGATGGCGAAACTGGCGCTCAGGGCGGCGAGGACGATACCGATCACCACGAGCGCGGGGATGACGATCGCGACGTCGCCGAAATCGACCCACGAGGTGATGAAGCCGATCCGATCCCTCAGGTACTGGTTCACGCCGACGCCGACGATCGCCCAGACGGCGACGCTCGCCAGAGCGGACCCGATCAGCGCAGCGAGGACACCCTCGACGATGAACGGCGTCTGGATGAAGCGGTTGGAAGCGCCCACCAGGCGCATGATCCCGAGCTCCTTGCGTCGAGCGAACGCCGAAAGGCGGATGGTCGTCGCGATCAGCAGTACCGCCGCGATCAGCATGAGTCCGGCGATGCCCACCGCCACGTAGGTCGCGACCGTCAACGCCTGGAAGAGGGGCTCGAGGTATTGGAGCTGGTTCGTGACGCTCTCGACGCCGTCCTGTCCGCTGAAGGCTTCGGCGATGACGTCGGACTGGCTCTGGTCGACGAGGTTGATGCTGAAGGTCGCGTTGAACTGGTCGGCCGTGACGACACCGAGGATGTCCTCGGACAGCAGGCCCTTGGCGTTCTCGAACACCTGGTCACTGGTCTGGAAGGTGTAGTCGCGGATGAGCGGGGCCAGGGCGGAGCCGTCGAGCTTCGCGGTGACCGCGTCGATCTGATCCTGCGTCGCGGGCTGACCGGCCACGCAGGTCGGCGCGTTCGACGAGGCCGCGCACATGAACACCGCCACCTGGGCGCGATCGGCCCAGTACGACTGCATCTTGCCGATCTGCATCTGCATGAGCATCGCCGCGCCGACGAAGGTCAGCGAGACGAAGGTGACGAGGATGACCGAGATGACCATCGACGCGTTGCGGCGAAGACCGGTGAAGGCCTCCGAGAGGATGAGCCCGAACCTCATGACGTGGGTCCCACTTCGTCGTTGCGGTCTTTCTTCTGGCCCAGGCCGAGTCGGTCGGCGAGACCGAGAGCGTCGACGTCGGGGCGGGTGACCGGGATGGAGCGCGTGTTGGTGCCGGGCTCGCGGGGCTCGTCGGCGGGGGCCGGAGCGTCGTCCGACGCGGCCGCAGCGGTCTCTTCGCGTCGCGCCGCCGGAGCAGCCTCGTCGCGTCGTGCCGCCGGCGTCGCGTCCGCGCCCGGCTTCGTCAGCGGTTCGACGGGCCCGGTCAGACCGGTGACCTCGCGCTGCACCTCGAGCACCGCGGTGAGGGCGGCGACCGCGGCCGCTCCGCGCTCGACCTCGGGCGCGAGGCGCGGAAGGCTCGACGTGTCGCCGTAGCCGCCGTGGCGCTCGTCGCGCACCATCTCGCCACCGCGCAGCTCGATCACGCGGCGCTGCATCTGGTCGACGAAGCCGGCCTCGTGCGTGGCCATGACGACGGTCGTGCCGCCGGCGTTGATCCGCGCGAGCAGACGCATGATGTCGATCGAGGTGCCGGGGTCGAGGTTTCCGGTCGGCTCGTCGGCGAGCAGCACCTGCGGACGGTTCACGAGCGCGCGGGCGATCGCGACGCGCTGCTGCTCACCGCCCGAGAGCTCGTGCGGCAAACGCTTCTCTTTGCCGTCGAGACCGACGAGCGCGAGCACCTCGGGCACGGCCTGCTGGATGAACCCGCGCGAGGCGCCGGTCACCTGCAGTGTGAAGGCGACGTTCTGGTGCACCGTCTTGTTCGGCAGCAGACGGAAGTCCTGGAAGACCGAACCGATGTGACGGCGGAAGTAGGGAACCTTGCGGTTCGACAGCGTGCGCAGGTCGCGACCGAGCACGACGACACGGCCGTCGCTGGGGGTCTCGGCGCGCAGGATGAGCTGCAGGCACGACGATTTGCCGGAGCCCGAAGCGCCGACGAGGAAGACGAATTCCCCGCGTTGCACTTCGAAGTCGACGGCGTTCAGGGCGGGCTTCGCGGTGCCGCGATACCGCTTTGTGACGTTCTCGAACCGGATCATGGCTTGACGAGCCTAAGCGCGGGCTTCAGGCAGGCCGACAGGACGCGCCGGGTGGCGAAACCGAGAGAGCCCTATGGATGCCGAGGTGCCGGCATCCAGAGGGCTCTCTGTCGTGAGAGGGGACGACTCAGTCGTCGTCGTCCTTGCGCTTGCGCCAGCGGATGCCGGCCGCGATCAGGCCGTCGAGGTCGCCGTCGAATACGACCGCCGGGTTTCCGACTTCGTATCCGGTGCGGAGGTCTTTCACCAGCTGCTGGCCGTAGAGGAAGTACGAGCGCATCTGGTCGCCCCAGCTCGCGGTGATCGTGCCGGCGAGCTCCTTCTTCTTGGCCGCTTCTTCTTCGCGCTTGAGCAGCAGAAGGCGGGTCTGCAGCACGCGCATGGCGGCCGCGCGGTTCTGGATCTGCGACTTCTCGTTCTGCATCGAGACGACGAGGCCCGTCGGAAGGTGCGTGATGCGCACGGCGGAGTCGGTCGTGTTGACCGACTGTCCACCGGGGCCCGACGAACGGAACACGTCGACGCGGATGTCACCCTCGGGCACCTCGACCTCGACGGCTTCTTCCATGACGGGGATGACCTCGACGGCCGCGAAGCTCGTCTGTCGCTTGTCGGCGCCACCGAAGGGGCTGATGCGCGCGAGGCGGTGCGTTCCGGCCTCGACCGACAGCGTGCCGTAGGCGTAGGGCACGTCGACCTCGAAGGTGGCCGACTTGATGCCGGCGCCTTCGGCGTAGGACGTGTCCATGACCTTGACGGGGTACTTGTGGCGCTCGGCCCAGCGCAGGTACATGCGCAGCAGCATCTCGGCGAAGTCGGTGGCGTCGTCGCCGCCGGCGCCGGAGCGGATCGTGACGACCGCGGAGCGCGGGTCGTACTCGCCGTCGAGCAGCGTCTGCACCTCGAGCTGGCCGATGACGTCCTTCAGCGAGGCGAGCTCGCGGCGCGCTTCGTCGGCGGACTCGTCGTCGTCCATCTCGATGGCGAGTTCGACGAGCACCTCGAGGTCGTCGAGGCGCTGCTCGATCTCGGTGACCCGCTTGAGCTCGGCCTGCTTGTGGCTCAGGCGGCTGGTGACCTTCTGGGCGTTGTCGACGTCGTCCCAGAGGTCGGGGGCACCGGCCTCTTCGCTGAGGCGTTCGATGTCGGCTTTGAGTGCGTCGACGTCGACCACGGCCTGAATATCGGCGAAGGTCGAGCGCAGCGCCTGGATGTCGGCGGTCAAATCGAGTTCGAGCATTTGACATCAAGCCTATCGTGGAGACGGTGACAGCCGACTCTCCCCGGAACGTGCTGGTGCGCTTCGCACCGATGATCTACGGCCCCACGCTGCTGTTCGCGGTCGGCGAGGGCGCCGTGATCCCCCTCATTCCGGTCATCGCGAACCGCCTCGGCGCCGACGTCGCTCTCTCCGCCCTCGTGGCCGCGGCCCTCGTCGTCGGCCAGCTCTGCGGCAACATCCCGGCAGGCTGGGCCGTCGCCCGCTTCGGCGAGCGCGTCACGATGGGGGTGGCCGGCATCGTCGTGCTGGCGGGTCTGCTGGGAATCGTGTTCGCGCAGTCCTTGGCGTTCTTCACCGCGGCGGTGTTCCTCATCGGCTTCTGTGCGGCGTCGTTCGCGCTCGCCCGTCACTCCTTCATGACCACGAGGGTTCCCCTGACCTTCCGTGCTCGCGCGTTGTCGCTGCTGGGCGGCACGTTCCGTCTCGGGATGTTCGTCGGCCCGTTCATCTCGGCGGCGCTGTTGGCGGTCTTCGGTACCGAGACGGCATCCATCATGTTCTTCGCCGTGTGCCAGGTCGCCACGATCCTGCTCGTGTTCTTCGGCCCCGATCCCGAGAAGGCCGTGCCGGTGGGCGCGGGGTCGCCGACGCGGCGGGGCGGCGGGGACTCGCGCGATGCCGAAGACACGGGCGAGCCGGTCACCGGGGCGATCCCCACCGTCGAGCGGGTCGGGGTGTTCCGCACGATGTGGCGCTTCCGCGGAGTGCTCGCCCGTCTGGGCCTGGCGGCGTCGTCGCTGTCGGCCGTGCGCTCGGCGCGGCAGGTGGTGCTCCCGCTCTGGGGCGTCTCTCTCGGATTGGATGCCGGAACGATCGCGGTGGTCGTCGGCGTCTCGGGCGCGATCGACTTCGCGCTCTTCTACGCGAGTGGCCAGGTGATGGACCGCTTCGGTCGCCTCTGGGCCGCCCTTCCGGCCATGATCCTGATGGGCGCGGGGTTCTTCGCCCTCTCGTTCACGCACGATCTGGCGTCGGCGGCGATGTGGTACGCCATGTTCGCGGCGGTCCTGGGTGTCGGGAACGGTTTGTCGAGCGGCATCCTGCTCACCCTCGGTGCGGACGTCGCCCCGCCGACCGATCCCGCGGCGTTCCTCGGCTCGTGGAGGACGTTGACGGATGCCGGGGGCGCGGTCGCTCCGTTGATCGTGTCGGCCCTGACGGCCGTGGCATCCCTGTCGGTCGGTGTCGGCGCAATGGGACTGATTGCCGTCCTGGGTGCGGCGGGCTTCATCCGGTGGGTGCCGCGCTACGTCCCGCGCACCCGCTGACGGGGCCTCACTCCCCTGTCGTCTCTCGCGTGAGGGGTCACTCACTGTCGCCTCGGGTCCGCCCCAGCGACAGTTTCCGGCCCCTCACGCGCAACGCGAGGCGGAGATCACTCCGCGACGCGGATGAGCACCTTGCCGAGCGCACCCTGCTCGACGGCGTCGTGCGCGGCGGCGGTGTCGGCCAGGTCGAAGAAAGTCAGCGGAAGCCCCGCGTCCTCCCCCACCGGCAGAGCGCCGTCGGCTACAGCCGCGGCGACGTCCTCGGCGGCGGCGAGCAGCGCCCGCTCCCCCACCGTGTACAGCAGCAGTCCCTGCCAGCGGATGTTCTTCGCGAAGCTCACGCGCACGGGGGCGGTGAAGTCGTCTCCGCCGTTGTCGGCGTAGTACCCGATCGTTCCGTGGTTGGCGATCACCTCGACGTCGAGGGCGGCGTTGTCGGCGATCGCGACCTCGACGATGTGTTCGACGCCGTTCGGGGCGAGTTCCCGGATGCCGTCGGCCAGCGCGTCGCTCGGGTACTGCAGCACGTGGTGGGCGCCGGCGGCCCGCGCGAGAGCTTCTTTCTCGTCACTGCTCACGGTCGCGATGACGGTGGCTCCGGCCCAGGCCGCGAGCTGGATCGCCGCGTGCCCCACGGCTCCGGCGCCACCCTGCACGAGGACGGTGCGTCCGGCGAGCGCGCCGGGGGCCAGACGCGAGGGGCCGTCCTCGTGCACGGTGAGCGCGCGGTGGGCGGTCATCGCGGGCACCCCGAGGCTCGCGCCGAGTTCGAACGAGGCGTCGTCGGGCAGGGCGACCGCACGCGACGCGGGGAGCACCGTGTACTCGGCCGCCGTGCCGAGAGGACGCTGGTGCGCCGCGAGGTACACCCACACCCGCTGACCGACAGTCAGGGTGTCGACGCCGTCGCCGACGGCATCCACCACTCCCGCTCCGTCCTGGTTCGGGGTGACCTCGTCGAAGGGAAGGGGCCGCCCGGTCGTGGCCCGCGCCTTCCAATCCGTCGGGTTGACGCCCGAGACGGTCACGCGCACGCGCACCTCTCCGGGGCCGGGTTCGGGCAGCGGACGGTCCTCGAGCGAGAGGACGGAGGAGTCACCGGGCTGGGAGTACGTGATCGCCTTCATGGAGGGGAGAACGGATGCCATGTCGTCCAGCATTCCCCCGCGGCGTGTCGCGCCGGGTGGAACAGGCGTGGGCTTGACGGCTGCTTCACATCGTGGGCGCGCTCCGCACGCTTAGAATGAGCACACTCGCGGGAGTGGTGAAATCGGTAGACACGCAGGATTTAGGTTCCTGTGCCTTCGGGCGTGGGGGTTCAAGTCCCCCCTTCCGCACGGCATCCGCTGTTCTCAGCACCGACTCTCCGACCCGACGGGACCGATGTGATCCACACCACCACCGCGCTGCTCCCGTGGCTCGACCCTGCGGCGATCATCACCAACTCGCAGCCGTGGGCGCTGCTCGTGGTGTGCTTCATCATCTTCGCCGAGACCGGTCTGCTGATCGGCTTCTTGCTGCCGGGTGACACCCTGCTGATCATGGCGGGGCTGCTGTCGCACTCGACTCCCGCGGCTCCTAACGGCGTGTTCGGCATCAACGCGTGGTGGGTGGCCCTGGCGATCGGCGTCGCCGCCTTCATCGGCGGTGAGGTCGGGTACTTCATCGGTCATAAGGCCGGGCCCTCGATCTTCGAGCGCAAGGACTCCGGCATCTTCAGCAAGAAGAACGTCGAGCGCACGAACGCGTTCTTCGAGCGCTTCGGCGGACTGACCGTGATTCTCGCGCGCTTCGTGCCGGTCGTGCGCACGTTCGCCCCGATCGCGGCGGGCGTGGGCCACATGCCGTGGAAGAAGTACTCGCTGTACAACCTCATCGGTGCGGTCATCTGGGGCATCGGTCTCACGATGCTCGGCTACGCGGTCGGCTACATCCCCTTCATCCGCGACATCGTCACCGAGTACATCGACGTGATCCTGCTCGCCGCCGTCGCCGGTACCGCGATCTTCATCGCGATCCACTACTTCCGCGAGCGTGCCGCCGCCAAGCGCGAGGGTGCCGTCACCCCCGCCGAGGCCGAGGCCCTCACGCTCGACCCGAAGACCCTCGAAGACGGAGACCAGCCGACGCGCTAAGACGCCTTCGACGTCTTCTTCTTCGCGGGAGCCTTCTTCTTCGGCGCGTCCTCGGTCTTATCGGCGCGGGCGGCCCGGCTGCGCTCGACGCTCGCGCGCAGCGCCTCCATGAGGTCGATGACCTCACCGCCGTCCTCTTCTTCCTTCTTGCCGAAGGTGGCGTCGGTGTCGAGCGCGTCGCCCTGCTCGAGCTTCGCGTCGATGAGGGTGCGCAGCTCGGCCTGGTACTCGTCAGTGAACTCCTCGGGGTCGAAGTCCTTCGAGAAGCTGTCGACGAGCGAGGCCGACATCTCGAGCTCCTTCGCCGAGATGCGCACGCTCTCGTCCAACGCGGGGAACGCCGCCTCGCGCACCTCGTCGGCCCACAGCAGGGTCTGCAGCACGAGCACGTCCCCGCGGACGCGGAGGGCCGCGAGCCGCGTCTTCTGACGCAGCGAGAAGCGGACGATCGCGGTGCGGTCGGTCTGCTCGAGCGTCTTGCGCAACAGGACGTACGCCTTGGGCGACGACGAGTCGGGCTCGAGGTAGTACGCCTTGTCGAGGGTCAGCAGATCGACCTGGTCGCTGGGCACGAATTCGACGACCTCGATCTCGCGGCTGCGTTCGCTCGGCAGTGACGCGAGATCATCCTTGGTCAGCACGACCGTCTGTTCACCATCGTCGTAGGCCTTGTCGATGTCCTGGTATGGCACGACCTCGCCGTCGATCTCGCAGATGCGCTGGTATCGGATGCGCCCGCCGTCGGCGTTGTGCACCTGGTGCAGAGACACGTCATGGTCTTCGGTCGCGGAGTACACCTTCACGGGCACGTTGACGAGGCCGAAGGTCAGGGCGCCTTTCCAGATCGATCGCATGGGATCAGTGAACACCGAAAAGGCGGTGGATGCCGAGGGGGTTGTGCCCGCTCTCCGCGCACAACTCCTGCAGATCCACCCCCGCGCCCCTCTCCCGCGCGCCATCCGTCGCGATCTGCAGGAGTTGTGCCGCCCGCTCCGGGTGCACTGTGCAGGAGATCCGGCCGTCCCACCGCCCCTCCGCGCCACGCCGACGGCCGTCCGCCGCCTGCCTCCTTCGGTGTGTCCGTGATCCCACGACGCCGCCGCGTCCCCCGCAACCCCCTCGGCATCCGCCGCCCCCTCCGCTCTACGCTGGGGCGATGACGGAGCAGACGGTGCGCATCGGCGGTCGCCGCCTGCGCCTGTCGAACCTCGACAAGGTGCTGTACCCCGAGACCGGCACCACGAAGGGGGAGGTGATCGACTACTACACGCGCATCGCGCCGCTTTTGCTCCCCCACGTCGCCGATCGTCCGCTCACGCGCAAGCGCTGGCCCGATGGAGTGGGGACGGATGCCGACCCCGGCGAACCGTTCTTCGCCAAGGCCCTCGAGCCCGGCGCTCCGGCGTGGGTGCGGCGCTTTCCGATCGATCATTCGAGCGGCGCGAAGGACTACCCGCTCGTCGACGACCTGCCGACGCTCGTCTACCTCGCGCAGGTCGCGAGCCTCGAGTTGCACGTGCCGCAGTGGCGCTTCGCCTCCGACGGCGAGCGGCAGAACCCCGACCGGCTGGTGCTCGATCTGGATCCGGGCCCGGGCGTCGGTCTCGCCGAGTGCGCTGAAGTTGCCCGGTGGGCGCGCGCGATCCTGCAGGACATCGGCCTCGAGCCGTTCCCGGTGACCAGCGGCAGCAAGGGCATCCATCTGTACGCGCGCCTCGACGGCCGCCAGTCGAGCGATGCGGCGAGCGCGGTCGCGAAGGAGCTCGCCCGCGCGATCGAGGCCGACCACCCCGACCTCGTCGTGAGCCAGATGTCGAAGGCCGCGCGTCCGGGCAAGGTCTTCATCGACTGGAGTCAGAACAACGGCTCGAAGACCACGATCGCGCCGTACTCCCTGCGCGGGCGTCCGCGTCCGTTTGTCGCCGCCCCGCGTACGTGGGAAGAGCTCGACGACCCCGACCTGCGACACCTGTTGTTCAGCGAGGTGCTCGAGCGTCCCGACGATCCGCTGGCTCCGGTCGACGAAGCGCACGGACCCCTGCGCGCGTACATCTCCAAGCGCACAGCCGGTAAGACCCCCGAGCCGGTGCCCGACGCTCCTCACGGCGAGCCCGATCCCGAGGGGCTCCCCCGCTTCGTCATCCAGGAGCACCACGCCAGCCGCCTGCACTGGGACCTTCGCCTCGAGCGCGACGGCGTGCTGGTCAGCTGGGCCGTCCCCAAGGGCGTTCCCCCGACGACCGCGAAGAACAGCCTCGCCGTCATGACCGAGGACCACCCGCTGCAGTACCTCGACTTCGCCGGCGAGATTCCGCGCGGCGAGTACGGCGCGGGCATCATGACCGTCTGGGACACCGGAACGTACGAGCTCGAGAAGTGGCGCGACGACGAGGTGATCGCGACCCTCGAGGGTCGTGACGACGGCCCACTGGGACGTGTGCGCCTGGCGCTGATCCGCACGGAGGGCCAGGGCGAGAAGTCGCAGTGGCTGCTGCACCGGATGAAGACGGATGCCGAGGGCACACCGCAGAGCGAGGGAACCCCCGTCGTGGCTCTCGATCACGGATCCCCCGCCCCCGAACCCGTCCGTGCCAAGACCCCGTCGCCCATCGACGCTCCCACCGTCGCCGAACTCCGGCCGATGCTCGCCACCTCCGCGACGCCGGGGATCGCCCGCGCCGCCGCCGACCGCTGGGGCTCTCCCTGGGTGGAGATGAAGTGGGACGGCATCCGGGGTCTGGGCGTGTGGGACGGTGAGCGACTGCGCCTGCGCTCGCGAAACGGCAACGATCTGACCGCCGCCTATCCCGAGCTGACGAGCGTCGACCTGGGCCTCGGGCCCGACCCGGCCGTGTTCGACGGCGAGATCGTCGCGCTCGACGACAGGGGCCGACCGAGCTTCCCCCTCCTGCAGAAACGCATGAACCTCGCCCAGCCCCGCGAGGTCGAGCGTGAGGCGAAACGCACGCCCGTGCACCTGTACCTGTTCGACGTGCTCTCGGTGGCGGGCCGGGATGTGGCATCCCTCCCTCTCTCGAAACGGCGGGAGATGCTCGAAGAACTCACCGCCGACGCCGGGAGTCCGGTCGTCGTGCCGCCCGTCTTCGATGACGTGGATGCCGCGGTGTCGACGAGCGGCCGGTTCGGGCTCGAGGGGGTCGTCGTGAAAGACCCGACCTCGACGTATCGCCGCGGGGTGCGTTCGGAGCAGTGGCTCAAGGTGAAGCACTCGCGGACGCAGGAGGTCGTGATCGGCGGCATCCGTCCGGGGAAGGGCAATCGGTCGGGGACCATCGGCTCGCTGCTCGTGGGGGTGCCCACCGCCGACGGCCTGCAATACGCGGGCCGGGTGGGGTCGGGCTTCGGCGAGCAGACCCTCGCGCGGTTGACCGAGCTGCTCGAACCGCTGCGCGTCGACGCCGATCCGTTCGTGGGCGTACCCGCGGCCGATGCGCGCGATGCGCTGTGGGTGCGGCCCGAGCTCGTCGCCGAAGTCGAGTTCGCCGAGTTCACCGCGGGCGGGATCCTGCGGCAGGCGCGGTGGCGTGGGCTGCGGCCGGACAAAGATCCCAGCGAGGTCGTGCGGGAGAACTGATCGCCGCAGTTCACGTCACCGGACACAGTCGTCCGCGGGCGACGCACGCGCCCGCGCGATCTGCCTCGGTCGACGATGACAGCCCATTCACCAAGAGAGCGGAACCCGGATGCCAGCGCCACCGACGGCGCATTCTCGAGCTGGCATCGGTTCTGCGGTTCGTGGCCGCCTTCGAGCGCGTCGGCAGCGATCGCCAGGACGGTAGGGCGAGCCCCCGTCCGCGGAATTCGGGCAGCGTGGTGAGGCCGAGATCGGCCAACCGTGCGCTCGTTCCACTGGTACGTCGCAATCGACCCGATCTTTGCTCAGTACGCGAGACCAGCTCTAGCGCGAGCTACTCTCGCGATCTCGTACCCGAGAGCCCCCTCGCGGGGGACTTTCTCATGTCCGCCGCCATTTGAAGAACGTAAGAGGTCCACGACCCCATCACGTCGGCCAGTGTCGTTGGCCGCTCTCTCCAGGATAGGATTTCTCCGAATTTCATTACTGATACCTCATTTTATCAAGAAACCAACGGTAAAAAGCTCAAGCTTACGAGTACTATCTATGCCGCGGTGCAAGATCCGCCCGGACTAAATACCGTCTTGCTGATCTGGGAAACACATTAAAAGACGACCTCCCCTAGCGATCTAGCCCGAGCGTCAATTCTTCGCCCGTGAACCCCAAGTGCGATCCTTCCTATCAGGTCTGGCGCCCCGAGTGTCGCGAGGGACGCGAACGGATAATTCGGCCTCGCGGCCAAGGCCGTCAGCGCGAGCGAGAGCACAGACAATCCATAAGAGGCGTACTTCAAAACATTCGCAACCGTTGCGGTCGTCTCGCGCCAAGCCGCGGCATGCCTCGCCGTTAGCACGGACGTCGATCGTGGTGTCGTAGCCACGGGCTTCACCGTCTTCGAGGCAGGCGTCAGCGCGTAGCCCGTGAACGTCTTGGACGGGCTGTAGGACGACCGCGGTGCCCTTGCGTTCAGCTGCGGCCACACCCCCGGTGCGGTGAATCGCGGCCGCACGGAGTTCCCGTCAGTCCAGTCACCCCCTCAAGTAGCCGGAAGCCGAGGAGGTCCCGTGACGTGATCGGGTTACGTTCGACGTACGCGTACCCGTTCATCGAGGAGGGTGATCCGAGGACGCCTTCCCAGGAGTCTCTCGAATGCCATGACCACGATCGGCGGTCGTACCCGAGGGTTTAGAACATCCCCAGACCGGCGACGGGGTCGACGCGCTCGCCCGAGTTTCTGGCCGCGGCGTTTCACCCGGAGATGGAGAAGCTGGGGACGCCCCAGTCCGACCACTCGATACTCGTGTGCCGCACCCCTAGTACTTCAAGCCGCGCACCGCCCGAACCATCCGACAGACCTCATATCCGAGAGCACCGCCGTCGGGGATTCGACGCGTCCACCAAAAATTTGCGTCCGCCCGATGCTTCTCCAACATTGGCTCGGATTCGATAATGACGAGATTCGGATCGTCACGCGTAAGAATACGGAAGAGCTCATCGGAAGCCCTTATCGCGTAGTACTCATGGTCACCCTGCGTGATTTCTAGTTCTAGCGCCGCCTGCTCGAGGTACGTGCGCGTGAACAATGCGTCCATGAAGTCGTCGTAGCCAAACTCTCCCACTACCTCAGCTGGGAATTCCCGCATGTCTGCAGACATTCTCAGAACTTGCGCGGACCATAGGCCGATCACGGATCCGAACGTGATGGTTTCATCATGCCACCTCACCAATTGATCAAACTTTGACAAATCACTCACCTTCCGGGACTGAAGAACCCAGTCGACTTGAACGGATTGCTCTCTTGATAATTACACGAACACCTTTGTAGTCGAAGACAATGCCATCATTTCCAGGCCGCCTAAAGGGCTGCCCTTTTTGCAAAGCAAGTCTTATCTGTTCGAACGAGGGTCGAGGCGCCCCGTTAGCCCACCCGTCGCCACGCTGTCGGTGTACCCGGTGATGAGCGTCGAGGACATTGGTGTTGGCGCCGCGTGCGATTGCTGCGCTGTTGTCATCTCGGAGGCCGTGTGGATTGGCCACGATGGTTCCTCAGTATGGTCGTTTTGTGAGTCTGTTTCGGGTCGGTGAATGAGCCGCTCGTGCACTCGGTCGGGGTCGTTCGACGCCATGCCTTCAATAGAGACGCGATCAAACGCTTCATCGGGCGAGTGGCATCCACCGTCCGTGACGCCGATCTTGCGGCCCGCTCGGGCTTCACCGATAGAAAAGTGGAGCCGTCGCCCGTAAGGAGCAACGTCAGCCCCCACTCATGAGCAGCCCGATGTCACGACCTCGAGTTAAAGAGGAAACGAATTGACTGATTTCCGGCGGGTCGTAGCCCGTGATTGTGCGCACCTCTTGAGGCCACAAGTATGCCACCATCTCATGCGCGCATGACAGAGTCGCCTGGAGCGTGTTCAAGGTCGTTAATAGCAGCGGAGCACTGGTATCAACCGAGAAAATTTCGACAAATCGAGCCGTGGCGCGGAGGTTCTGTTGGACAAACTTCTCTTCAGCCGAACTGAGCGCAAAAGCGTTCATAAGAATATGGCGAATCGCTTGCTGTCCTCGAATCCTGGGGTAATTCAACAGAAACTGCGTCCCACGGTCGAGCTCAGCTCTTGAGGCGCCCACCTTGTCCTCAAGAGGGGGACCGACACCCAGGGATTGAATAGCTTCACGAAAGCATGAAAGCCATATCGAGGCGTCGTCTTCCGTAACGCTCATCACGACGCAGGTAGGCCTGATCTGCGTTCCGCTTTCCCTCCCGGCGAAGGCATATTCGACGTTCATCATTCAACACCCTCCGCGCTACTGCCTTCGCGGCAGGGTGCGAAATATCAGAGACACCCAGACCTGCCGCGCGCTAACGTTGCGCGTCAATCTGCTCAGCAATTCGCATCAACCGCCTGACTGATACACCAAATGCTCCTTTCACGCCCTCGCGGGTCACCGCTGCAACAAAGACTTGTCCGTCCGTAAACGTAAGGCGAAGCTGCGGGGAGGCTATAGACGCGAACCAGAGCCTAAGGACCCTCACCTCCGAAACGCATGCCAGAGGGGTTACCCAATGCTCGTTCGAACCGCGAAAAGTTACTTCTAACAAGTTCTTGCTCAGCACGAGAGCGCCGTCACCTGTTCGATGATCACGCCTCCAATCTTTCCATGAAGAGATGGGGCCACCATGGAAGGAGTCGGAGAAAATTATGATCTCCCCCGTGATTGAGCCGCACTCCGCCACTGCCCAATTCCGCAGGCTTCGATGACGTTGCGCCATACTGAGGACCGCGATTGTCGGGACAATCACTGCCATGATGATCCACATCATAAGTTCACCGCTGTCATGGCGCTTTGTCAGCGCCCACCAGGCCCCGAGCGTAGCCAGAAAGACGAAAATAATTACGCAGCTAAATGCGAGCAAATTCAAGCCGCGCGGCTCAGCCCTCGCCGGACTCATCCACTCTCTGGACACCAAAACAGACAATCTTAGACCCACTCCTTAGATGAGAATTTGAGACGCTCGCCAGCACAGAGGCATCAGCGCTACCACTCCCCACTATCAGCTTGGGAGTTCTCTTTCGAGGTTGAAACGAATACCTCCGCACCTTCGCTGGCGTCACGTCTCGGGCGGCGGTGCGCGCGCACCGCCAGCACGCCCGCACCGCACAAGATCAATGCCGCCCCGACACCGACCGCCCAGGGAACCCCATCCCCGTCCTGACCCGTCGTCGCGAGTTTCTGCCGGTAGAGCGCGTACGCCTGGAGGCTCACCGCGTCGGCGACGCCGTCACCATCGAGGTCTTCCGAGCCGGTCGCACACGTCGCGGTCCCACAGATGACAAATTCCACCCAGTCGGGGACCCCGTCCCCATCCGTGTCCTCACGGCCGGAGGTGCACGTGTCGGAACCGCACACCAGGCGCTCCACGAAATCCGGGATGCCGTCCCCGTCCGCGTCGGCACGAGGGTCTGCGCAGCGCGTCGTTCCGCACGACGCAACCTCGACAGCGTCGGTGATCCCGTCACCGTCCACGTCCTCTGTGCCCGTGGCGCATGTCGAACTGCCGCACACCGCGCGTTCGATCGTGTCGGGGATAGTGTCACCGTCGACGTCGCCGGGGCTGGCGGAGGTGACCGGACCCGAAGCACGGGCGACGGCCGGCGACAGCGTCAGAGCCCCGACGAGGGCGAGGAAGACCGCGACGGACGCGGCGAAGCGAGGAGAGGGCACACGTCAGGATGGCGTCCACTTCGACCCTCGAAAACGCGGAGGCGCGGAAAATGAAGGGTTTTCGACGCGAAATCCACCCGCGAATTCACCCTCGACGCGGTTGAGCAAGCTCCGCCTTCACCCGCTTGTCGGGGTGCCGGCTGTCCGAGAAAGGTCGAGCCGCGGCGGAATTCACGCGTGCCGCGAGTCGTGCTCCACGTGACCTGCGGGCTCGAGCTGGAACGTCGAGTGCTCCACGTCGAAGTGGTCGGCGAGGCACGTCTGCAGCGACGCGAGGATCGCGGCCGCGCGCCCATCGGTCAGGGCGGCGTCCTCGACGATGACGTGCGCGCTGAACACCGGGGCGCCACGCGTGAGCTGCCACACGTGCACGTCGTGCACGTCCACCACGCCGTCCGCCTCACGCAAGTGCTCGCGGATCTCGGCGACGTGAACGCCGACGGGCGCCGATTCCGTCAGCACGACCACGACCTCGCGCAGGAGGCCGATGGCCCGCGGCACGATCATCACGGCGATGAACAGCGAGGCGATGGCATCCGCCTGCGTGAATCCGGTCGTCACGATCACGATGGCGGCGACGATCACGGCGGCCGAACCGATGAGGTCGCCGAGTACCTCGAGGTAGGCCCCGCGCACGTTGATGCTGCGCTTCTGCGCGCGCGAGAGCAGGAACATCGACACCGCGTTGGCCACGAGGCCGACGACCGCGACGACGAGCATGAGCGCGCCCTGCACCTCGGCTTCGGCGGGGGCGAGAAGGCGCTGCACCGCCTCGACGCCGATCCAGGCGCACAGCACGAGGAGGATCACGCCGTTCGCGAGGGCTCCCAGCACCTCGGCGCGCTGGTAGCCGAACGTGCGGCGATCGTCCGCCGGGCGCGCGGCGATCGCGGTGGCGATCAGCGCCACCACCAGGGCCGCGGCGTCGGTGAACATGTGCGCCGCGTCGGCCAGCAGCGCCAGCGACCCGGTCAGGATCGCGCCCACGACCTGCACGACCATCACCGTGGCCGTCAGGGCCAGGGCGGTCGCGAGCAGGCGCCTATTGCTGGCATCCCGGATGCCACCGGAGGGCGCGTGATCGTGCATAGCTCCAGGCTAGATCGGGCACAGCCTCGGCCGCGTCGGTTCGAGCAACTCGGGAATGAGAACGGGTGTCGGTCTCGCTCAGAGCGTCTCGAGCAGTGGCGCCAACTCGCGGAACGCCCGCGACCGGTGCGATGCCGCGTTCTTCTCCGCGGCCGTCCACTCCCCCACGGTCCGTTCCTCGCCCGCGGGCTGGCCGTCGGGGATGAAGATCGGGTCGTAGCCGAAACCGCCGGGGCCGGCGGGTGCCGTCGCCAGACGCCCGGGCCAACGGCCCTCGACCGTCTGCTCCCCGCCGTCCGGACGCACCAGCGCGATCACCGACACGAACTGCGCCGTGCGATGCGGGTCGGCGACATCCGACAACTGGTCGAGCAGCAGCTCGAGGTTGGCGGTCGCGTCCTTCTTGTGTCCCGCCCAGTACGCCGAGAAGACGCCCGGCGATCCGCCCAGTACGTCGACCGCCACGCCCGAGTCGTCGGCCAGCGCCGGCAGACCCGTGTGCGCCGCGGCCGCGCGGGCCTTGATCAGCGCGTTCGCGGCGAAGGTCACGCCGTCTTCGACCGGCTCGGGCCCGTCGTACGCGATCACCTCGAGGTCGGGGCGCACCTCGGCGACGATCGCCTGGAACTCCTCGACCTTGTGCGGGTTGTGCGTCGCCAGAACGATGCGCGCCATGTCAGCCCTCGAGCACCGAGGTCTGGATGCCGCGCAGCTCGGCGCAGCCGTTCACACCCAGCTCGAGCAGCTGATCGAGCTCGCGCTTGTCGAACGGCGCGCCCTCGGCGGTGCCCTGCACCTCGACGAACAGGCCACGGCCGGTGACGACGACGTTCATGTCGGTCTCGGCCCGCACGTCCTCGACGTAGGCGAGGTCGAGCATCGGCTCTCCGTCGATGATGCCCACCGACACCGCCGCGACCGAGTCGCGCAGCACCTCTGCGCGCTGACCGATGAACTTCTTCTCGCGGCCCCAGGCGATGGCATCCGCCAAGGCCACATACGCACCCGTGATCGCCGCGGTGCGCGTGCCACCGTCGGCCTGCAGCACGTCGCAGTCGATGACGATCGTGTTCTCGCCCAGTGCCTTGGTGTCGACGACGGCACGGAGCGCGCGGCCGATCAGGCGCGAGATCTCGTGCGTGCGACCGCCGACCTTGCCCTTGATCGACTCGCGATCGTTGCGGCTGTTCGTCGCGCGCGGGAGCATCGCGTACTCGGCGGTGACCCAGCCCTTGCCCTTGCCGGTCAGCCAGCGCGGCACGCCGTTCGTGAACGACGCGGTGCACAGCACCTTCGTGCCACCGAAGGTGACGAGAGCCGAGCCCTCGGCGTGCGCCGACCAGCCGCGCTCGATGGTGACGGGGCGGAGCTGGTCGTTGGTGCGACCGTCTTTGCGGGTCATGAGTCCTCCAGAGGAACGGGAAATGGATGCCACGCCTCAGCGCGGCAGGTCGATGGCGCCGGTCTGCACGAGCTGCACCTCGCGCACCTCGCGGCCCATCAAGCGGTGGGCGAGGCGCACGAAGTCGTCGGCCGATGAGCCCGTGGCTTCGTAGCGGGCGGTGGGCACGGCATCCGGACTCGCGAGAAGATCACGCGACACGAGCTGACGGTAGACGTCTTTCGCGGTTTCACTGTCGCTCGAGACGAGGCTCACGTCGGGCCCCATCACGTAGCTGATGGCTCCCTCGAGGAACGGGTAGTGCGTGCAGCCGAGCACGAGCGTGTCGACGCCGGCGTGGCGGAGCGGGGCGAGGTACTGCTCGGCGGTGGCGAGCACCTCGCGTGAGTCGGTGACTCCGGCCTCGACGAACTCGACGAACCGCGGGCAGGCCTCGGCGAACACCGTGAGGTTCGCGTTGACCTCGAGCATGTCCTGGTAGGCGCGGGATCCGATGGTGCCGACCGTGCCGATCACGCCGATGCGGCCGTTGCGGGTGGTCGACATGGCGGTGCGGACGGCGGGGCCGATGACCTCGACGACGGGCACGTCGTATCGCTCGCGGGCATCGCGGAGCATGGCGGACGACGCCGTGTTGCAGGCGATCACGAGCATCTTCACGCCCTGCTCGACGAGGGTGTCGAGCACCTCGAGCGAGTACTTGCGCACGTCGGCGATGGGTTTCGGGCCGTAGGGCGAACGCGCGGTGTCGCCGATGTAGAGGATGGACTCGCGCGGCAGCTGTTGAGAGACCGCGCGGGCGACGGTGAGGCCGCCGACTCCTGAGTCGAAGATCCCGATCGGCGCGTCGTTCATAGGGACCCAGCCTATCGGGCGGGGGTGGGGCGGGCGGCGGGTGCGCCCGCGTGCGAGACGCGGAGGCGGGTTGCCGGCAGGGCCGTTGCGGGATGCACGCGTGCACAACTCCTGCAGTACGAGAGTGCAGCGCGCCATCCGGCCAGGAAGGACCGGGATCTGCAGGAGTTGTGTCGCCGCGGGGATGTCAAGCGTCGCGGCGACGCCCGAATGTGCCGCGAGTGTCGCAATAGGCTGACCGAATGAGCCGTAGCACCGCCCTGCACACCGACCGTTACGAACTCACGATGCTCGACGCGGCGCTCCGCGACGGCACGGCCTCGCGCCGTTGCGTGTTCGAGGTCTTCGGTCGCCGCCTGTCCGGCGGGCGCCGGTTCGGCGTCGTCGCGGGCACGGGGCGGTTGCTCGAGGCGATCCGCGACTTCCGCTTCGGCGATGACGAGCTGCGCTACCTGCGCGACAACCGGGTGGTGGATGCCACGACCATCGACTTCCTCGCCGACTACCGTTTCACCGGCTCGGTGACGGGATACCGCGAGGGCGAGGTCTACTTCCCCGGGTCGCCGCTGCTGACGATCGAGGGCACCTTCGCCGAGGCGGTGCTGCTCGAGACGCTCGCCCTGAGCATCTTGAACTACGACTCCGCCGTCGCCACCGCCGCCGCCCGCATGACCGTGGCCGCGGGCGAGCGTCCCCTCGCCGAGATGGGCTCGCGGCGCGCGAGCGAAGAGGCCGCCGTCGCTGCCGCCCGCGCGGCGTACATCGCCGGGTTCTCGGCGACGAGCAACCTCGAGGCCGGACGCCGCTGGGGAGTCCCGACCATGGGCACCGCGGCCCACGCGTGGACGCTGCTGCACGACACCGAAGAAGACGCTTTCCGCTCGCAGGTCGAGGCCCTCGGCCCGGGCACGACCCTGCTCATCGACACGTACGACATCCCCGAGGGTGTGCGCACGGCCGTCCGCGTCGCGGGCACCGAGCTGGGCGGGGTCCGCATCGACTCCGGCGACCTGCCCATCGTCGCGGGCGAGGTGCGGGCGCTGCTCGACGAACTCGGCGCGACGAACACGCGGATCACCGTGACGAGCGACCTCGACGAGTACGCGCTCGCTGCACTCGCGGCATCCCCCGTCGACTCGTACGGCGTCGGGACCTCGGTCGCGACCGGGTCGGGCGTTCCGACGGCGGGCCTGGTCTTCAAACTCGTCGCCCGCGAGGCCGCGGACGGTTCGTGGGTGGGTGTGGCCAAGGCATCCGCTCAGAAGGCCTCGCACGGCGGTCGCAAGGCGGCCTTCCGCACCCTCGACGCGGGCACCGCGACCTCGGAGCTGATCATCGTCAGCGACGGTTTCGAAGAGCTCTCGACCGCGGCCGAGCACCCCGACGCCCGTGCGCTGCAGACCGCGCTCATGGAGGACGGAGAAGCGGATGCCGCCTCCCTCGGCGCAGCGGGAGTGCAGGCCGCTCGGGCTCATCACTCGCGCGTCCGCGAGGAACTGCCCGTGCGCGCCCTCGCGCTGAGCAAGGCCGACCCCGCGCTCCCGACGGAGTACCGCAACGCCGAGTGAGCCGCGCTCGCCCGCCCCGCCGCGCGTGAGGGGTCAAAAACTGTCGCCGCGTGCGCGTAGCCCCCGGAAGGTGAGCCACGCGCGCAAGGGACTTTGGCTGATTGAGTTGCCGCGAATGGCGGGCGGGCGGGCCGCGCAGCGACCAAGCGCGGCAAGTGAAGCGGGGCGCGGCCGTGGCGCGTGCGCGAGTCCGCCACCCTCACCGGGTTGAGTCGCCGCAAATGGCGGCCGGGCGGGCCGCGCACCGACCAAGCGCGGCAAGTGAAGCGGGGCGCGGCCATGGCGCGCGAGTCCGCCACCCTCACCGGGTTGAGTCGCCGCAAATGGCGGCCGGGCGGGCCGCGCACCGACAAAGTGCGGCAAGTGAAGCGGGGCGCGGCCATGGCGCGCGAGTCCGCCACCCTCACCGGGTTGAGTTGCCGCGAATGGCCACCGGGCGGGCCGCGCTGCGACAAACTGCGGCAAGTGAAGCAAGGTGCCTCGCGCACCAGGTCCGAAACGCGCGTGAGGTGTCAGGAAGTGTCGCTGTGCGTCAGCGCCGGCGACACTTTCTGACCCCTCACGCGGGGTGAGAAACCCTCAGTTGATGAGGGACTCGTAGATCTCTTTGCACTGCGGGCAGACGGGGAACTTCTCGGGGTCGCGCCCCGGCGTCCACTTCTTGCCGCACAGCGCACGCACCGGCTTGCCGCTGAGGGCGGACTCGAGGATCTTGTCCTTCTTCACGTAATGCGAGAAGCGCTCGTGATCACCGGGCTCGATGTTCTCTTCGCGGATGAGCTCTTCGAGCTCACGATCCAGGGTCGCGAGACCCCCGCTGTCAGGACTGTCGAGAGGCGTGCTCATGGAGAGCCAGTGTAGCCGCGGTACGCCCCGAGCGGTCGGTGCGGTGCGAGGTCAGGTCGCTTCGGCGAACTCCATGAGCCGGGTTCCGCGACGTTCGAACAGCGCCGCACCGACGGTGACACCGATGACGAGCACGACTGCTCCGGCGCCGACGCCGACCCAGAGAGCGAGCATCGAGTCGATCTCTTGACCGTTGATCGCCTGCCACGTGAGCCACGCCGCGGGCGAGGCCGCCGCGATCGCCCCGGCCATCACGAGACCCTGGGCGACGACGCCGCCCGAGCCGGTGCGCTGCGGCTGCTGGAACGGGCTGTCACCGGGCCGCGACACCGCATAGGGCGCGACGACCGAAGAGATGCTCGACAGTCCGAGCCCGGCCAGGAACAGCGCCGCGCAGACGCCGACCATGGCGGGGAAGATGGCCCAGCGCCCGTGGGCGACGGTGGCGAGCGGCAGGGTGATGGCGAGGATCGGGATGCCGATGAGCAGCACCGGAACGAGTCGTCCGATGCGGTCGGGAGCCCCGCGCATGCCGCTGGCGATGTGCATCCACAGCGCGGTGGAGTCGTAGGCGAGGTCGTTGTGCGGCAGCCAGCCGAAGAACAGCGCCATGATCGGCACCGGCAAGAGGACGGCGAGTTCGAACGGCACCCCGGCGACCAGCAGCGGCACCGTCGAGACGACGGCGGCGATCGGCACGATGATGACGTTGACGATGTAGCGACGGTCGCGCAGCCAGTACGAGAGGCTGCGGGCGGCGACCGCTCCCCCGGGCGTTCCGGGCAGGATCGCGAACCACCCGAGACCGCCGCGCTCGCGCACAGCGATGGGGCGGCGGGTCGTGGTGAGCAAGGTGTTGACGAGCGCGAACCACGCCAGGGCGAGAACGAGCACGGTGGCCAAGGCCACGACGAAGCTTCCCACGGCGGCTCCGGCCGAGGGCGCGAGGGCGATGCCCCACGCGGCGCCGATCGGCGTCCACGCGAGCACCTCGGCGGCCGACGCGAGTTGCGAGGGCACGGCGCCGCGCCACTCGAGCGAACCGAGGAAGACGCCCACGGGCACGACGACGACGAGCACGGCGACCAGGTACACGCCGATGAGCTCGCGCGACTGCCGGGGGCGCTGGACGAGAGCGCCGAGCGCCATGCTCACCCGTGCGAACAAGACGCATGTCGCGAGGCCCAGGACCACGGATGCCACACTCGCCCAGGCCGACGCGCCGTGAGCGCCCCACGCGACCGCGAGGCTCACCCCGAGGGCGAGGACCACGAGCACGGGGACGCTGAGGAAGCCGGCCAGCAGGAGCGCTCCGGCCAGGGGGCGGGGTTCGGGGCCGACGACGGCGAAGCGCCGGGGGTCGAGGGGGTCGATCGACGCGGTGACGGGCGGACCGACCGCGAAACCGAGCGTCACCGCCGAGCCCGCGAGCACCGTGACGACGGCCGTGGTGAGGCTGCTGGCATCCGCGAGACCGGCCGCGCTCATCGCGGCCACGACGGTGGCGGCGATCAGGATGACCACGCCGATGGCACGCCGGATGACTTCGCGCCGGTCGCCCCGCAGGGCGCCCAGCATCATGGCGAGCCTCAGGCGGAGAACGTGTGCAACCACTCGAGGCCCTCCACGTCGCCGAGCCCACCCGAGAGCTCGCGGAAGCGCTCCTCGAGCGTTCCTTCGCCGCGCACCTCGTCGACGGTGCCCTCGGCGAGCACCTGACCCGAGACGATCACCGCGACCCGCGAGCAGACGCGTTCGACGAGCTCCATGCCGTGGCTCGAGAGGATGACCGTGCCGCCGTGTTCGACGTACGTGCCGAGGATGTCGAGGATGACGCCGCTTGAGACGGGGTCGACGGCTTCGAACGGCTCGTCGAGCACGAGCAGGCGCGGCGAGTGGATCATCGCGCCGGCGAGCATGACCTTCTTGGTCATACCGGCGGAGTAGTCCGACACGGGACGCGACAGCGCCTCGACGAGGTCGAACGCGCGGGCGAGGTCGGCGGTGCGGCTCTCGACCAGCGGGGCGGGGAGCCCGCGCAGGGCGCCGTAGTACGACAGCAGCTGACGGCCCGTGAGTCGGTCGAAGGTGCGCAGCCGGTCGGGCAGGACGCCGATGAGCTTCTTCGCCTCGCGCGAGCGCTTGCCCGCGTCGACGCCGTTGATCATGACGGTGCCGCGATCGGGTCGCAGCAGTCCCGCGATGATCGACAGGGTCGTGGTCTTGCCGGCACCGTTGGGGCCGACCAGACCGTAAAACGCACCGGCGGGAACGGTCAGGTCGATCGCGTCGACCGCCCGCAGCTCGCCGAAGCTCTTCGTGATCGTCCGGAGCGCGAGAGCGGGGACGGCGGTCTCATCAGCGGATGCCGTGACCCCATCGACCGCGGGCGCAGCCACGACCGCGGGCTCGAGGTCGTCGCCGTGGTGGGCGGCGTCATCGTTCGCCTCGTCGTCGCTCGACTCAGCCGAGGCGGCAGCGAACACGGCGGTCTCGGGCTCGGGCGTCTCCTCGGCCTCGACCGATGCGTCCGCTCCGTCGGGGGCGAAACCCTCGACGAGCAGTTCAGACTCGTTCGACCCCGCCGCGACCTCGTCCACGTGCACGTCGGCGGGGGTCGGGTCGTGGGGCTCGGCCGCGTCGTCGATGTCGGAGGTGCCGGCGGACTCGGCGACGGCGCTCGACGCGTCGCCCGAGACCTCGGCTCGGGCGTCGTCCTCGAGCGGCTTCTCGGTGACGATCTCGGCGACCGGCTCGGCGGCGAGCGCCGAGGCAGACGCAGACTCCGACGGAGACGCCTCAGCGGGCTCGAGCTCCGCCGCGTCGACGGGCCCAGACTCGGACACCGACGCGTCCGTGGCCTCGACCACGGGCTCTTCGACGGCGACATCGGCGGGCGTGGGATCAGCCACAGGCTCCGCATCCGCCGGTTCCAGGTCAGCATCAGCCGCCCCAGCCGAAGCCAGCTCAGGCGCAGGATCCCCGACCGCCACCTCCGGCGCAGCCGCAGAGTCACCAGCGGGCTCCCCGACCGCCGCCTCCGGCGCAGCCGCAGAGTCACCAGCGGGCTCCTCGACCACCACCTCAGCCGGCGCGGCCTCGCCCGAGGGCTCAGCACCCGGCAGCGGCGGACGCGGGGGCACCACGATGTCATCGGGAAGCAGCGGAGGGATGCCGACACTCGGCGCGACCGCACCGGTCGCCGTCGTCGACGTTTCGTCCTGGGCGGCCTTGAGAGCTGCAGCCTTCGCCGCGGCTGCCTTCGCCGCCGCCGTCTGACGCGGGGCGGCCGGCTTCTTGGGAACCGCCGGCTTTGCTCCGGCGGCGGGCTTCGCTCCAGCGGCGGGCTTCGCTCCAGCGGCGGGCTTCGCACCCGCGGCCTTCGACGCGGCCGTGGTGCGCGGGGCAGCAGGCTTTCGCGGAGTCGCGGGCTTCTTCGCGGCGGCCGTGCGGGCGGTCGCAGACGTGCCCGACGCGGCGCGCGCGGCCGTCGTGCGCGGGGCACGCGGCTTCGCCGGCGGCTTGGGCGCCGTGGCCGACTCGGACTCGGCGTCGTCCGACGCCGTCGCCGCGGCGGGGCGCCGGGGCGCACGCGGGGTCGTCGTCCGCGGAGCGCGGGGCTTGGGCGGGGGCGACATCGAGGCTTCGGCGCTCGCCGACGCGCCCTCGGTATCTGAAGAGGACTTTTCGGGGGGCACCGGCAGCGACGCTGTCATCGCACCAAACTACCAACCCCCTCCGACACCGACCGACGCCTGGTCGCGCGCCGCACACACTCACAGATAACGAAAGGCCCGGCGACCAGTGCGAAACATTTCATCTGAACGGATGACGTCGTTTTCGGCATCCGGCCGGCTTTCCGTCCTGCTCCGCATGAAAGGTCAAATCCTGTCGCTTCCTGACCCCTCACGCCCCGTCGCGCCCCGGGAGCGCCCCGCCGTCAACCGCCCCCGGCCAAATCGCCACCGGGGTGAGGATGGAAACATGGCTGAGAAGGTGCACCGCATCCACACCCTGCCCGACGACGCCCCCTGGAAAGGGGGCCTCCCGCCGGTGGGGTCCGAGGAGCACCCGCGAACGATCCGTCTGCTCGATCGCGTGCTCTCGGTGCAGCGACCCGTGGTGCTCGCGCACCTGCGCAGCGTGCGGTTGCGGCATCCGGATGCCACCGTCGACGAGATCCTGAGAATCCTCGAGCGCCGCTATCTCGCGGCCGTCACCACGGGTGGAGCTGCAGTCGGCGCCACGGCCGTGGTGCCCGGCATCGGCACGGGCGTGACGCTCGCGTTGAGCGGGGTCGAAACCGTGGGCTTCCTCGAGGCGACGGCTCTCTACGCGCAATCGGTCGCCGAGGTGCACGGGGTCGTCGTCGAAGACCCCGACCGCGCCCGCGCTCTGGTGCTCGCGCTGATGCTCGGCAAAGAGGGCATCGACCTCGTGTCGCAGCTGGCGTCGCAGGCCGCCGGTCGCGGCGTCTCGCGCTCGAGCTACTGGGGAGAGATGGTGACCAAGACGCTCCCCCGCGCCATGGTCGGGCCGCTCGTCGACCGCCTCAAGACGACGTTCGTGCGGCAGTTCGCCACGCGCGGCGGTGCGTCGTGGATCGGCAAGGCGCTGCCGTTCGGCGTCGGCGCCGTCGTCGGAGGTGCGGGCAACCACATCCTCGGCCGTCGCGTGCTCGTCAACGCCCGTCGCGCGTTCGGCACTCCCCCGCTCGCGCTCCCGGCCGACCTCGAGCCCACGCCCGGCAGCGAGCGGCTCGAACGCGCCGCGGTGGGCGGTGTCCGCCGCGTCGGTGAGGCCATCGCCGGGGCCGGTCGCCGTACGGGTTCGCTGGCCCGCAAGGCCCTCCCGGGGCGCAAGAACCGCCCCGAGAAGTCGGGGCTCGAGGCGGGCGACGACGACCGCACGTCGGCATCCTGAAGCTCACCCTTTCTCATCGACACGGGGGCGCGCGCAAGACCTTCGCGATGCGAAGACCCGCGCGTTAGCCTCACGACATGGGCGACCTCCTCGATCTCCTCGCTGTCTGGATGCCGCGTCAGCGCTGGTACGGCACGAAGGGCCGCGATCCGCGGCTGACTCTCGTGGCCGACTGGCCGCTCGATGCCGCCGATGCGCGACTGCTGCTGGTGCGCGACGAAGCCGTGCAACCGGCGATCGTGTACCAGGTGCCGGTTGCGCGCCGGCCGGAGGGGTCCGTTCCTCCCGGGAGTCTGATCGGCGCCGCCGACGACGGGCTCGTGTGGACGGATGCCACGACCGACCCCGCCTTCACCGATGCGCTGTACGCGCTGGTGACGGTCGGCGGCGAGGTGGGTTCGGACGAGGACGGGTTCCGGGGTATTCCGCTCGGGGCGACGGGCGGGCGGGCGTTGGCTCCGCAGATGACCGCGCGCGTGCTGAGCGGCGAGCAGTCGAACACCTCGATCATCTACCGGCCCGAGGGTGAAGAGCCGGGTGTACCCGTCATTTGCAAGTTGTTCCGGCAGGTGAATCCGGGGATTAATCCTGACGTCGAGCTGCAGTCCGCTCTCGCCGCCGGAGGGGCCGCTTTCGTGCCCGGAGCGATCGGCGAAGTCCGCGGAATCTGGATGACGCCCGAGGGTGTTCCGGTCAGCGGATCGCTCGCTTTCGCTCAGGAATTCTTCGAGGGAGTCGAAGATGCGTGGCGCGTCGCGCTCGACGCCGCGGCCGCCGGAGAGGACTTCGCCGACCGCGCGTACGCCCTCGGAGCGAGCGTCGCTGGCATGCACGTGGCGCTCGCCGAGCAGTTCTCGACCCTCGATCCGAGCGAGGCCGATCGCTCCGCGATCACCGGTGCCTGGGAGCGACGACTGACGATCGCGCTCGGGGAAGTGCCCGCTCTGCAGCCCTACGAGGAGCAGATCCGCGACGTCTACGCCCGCGCTCTGGCCGCGAAATGGCCTGCTCTGCAGCGAATTCACGGCGATCTGCACCTCGGTCAGGTGCTCGACACGCCCTCGAACGGATGGGTGCTCCTCGACTTCGAGGGCGAGCCCCTTCGTCCGATCAATGAGCGCCTCCAGCCCGATGTCGCGGTCCGCGATGTGGCCGGCATGCTCCGCTCGTTCGACTACGTCTCGGGTGCCGTGGCCGACGACGACGGCGAGGCCGTGCGCGCGTGGGTCATCGCCGCGCAGCAGGCCTTCCTCGACGGATACGCCGACACGACGCGTCGCCCCCGCACCGACGACGATCCCCTGCTCGAGGCGTTCGAACTCGACAAGGCCGTGTACGAAGCGATCTACGAAACGCGAAATCGCCCGGACTGGGTGGGCATCCCCCTCGCCGCCATCGGGCGCCTGGCGCCCTTGCGCTGACGGCTCACTCCCTCACGAGAACGCCACCCCGCACTGTCTGGCGGGGTGGCGTTTTCGTTGCTCGGAGCAGGTCAGCTCGTGGGCATCGAGCCCAGGGTGACCTCGGCGGTCTTCTCCTGGCCGGAGCGGTTGTAGGTGATCTCGGCCTTGCTGCCCGCGGCGAGCGCGCGCACCTGGGCGGTGAGGTCGATGGAGTTCGTCACCGGGATGCCGTTGACCTTGGTGATCACGTCGCCCTTTTGGAGTCCGGCAGCCTGCGCCGCCCCTCCGCTGGAGACGTCGGCGATGTAGGCACCGGTCGTGGTCGCTCCCTGGATGGAGGCGGCATCCTGAACCGAGGCACCCAGCAGGCCGTGCGTGGCGGAGCCGTTGTCGATGATCTCCTGCGAGATGCGCTTCGCGATGTCGGAGGGGATCGAGAAGCCGACGCCGATGTTGCCGGACTGTCCGCCCGACGACGATCCGCCGGCGCTCGCGATGGCGACGTTGATGCCGATCAGCTTGCCCTCGTTGTTGACGAGCGCTCCGCCGGAGTTGCCGGGGTTGATGGCGGCGTCGGTCTGGATGACGGCGATCTTGATCGTCTGGCTGGCGGACTGCTGCTCCTGGCCCTGACCGAAGTCGAAGCGGAACGGGCTCTCCTGACCCGGCTCCTGCTGCTGCTGGTCGGTGCCGTCGCTCGGGGCGGCCGACGAGGCGACCTGGATCGAACGGTTCAGCGCGCTGACGATACCGGTCGTGACGGTGTTCGGCAGGTCGAGCGGGGCGCCGATCGCGATGGCGTTGTCGCCGACGTTGAGCTTCGACGAATCGGCCCATTCGATCGGAGTCAAACCCGAGGCGTTGTCGAGCTTGATGACGGCGAGGTCGTAGGTGGGGTCGGTGCCGACGACCTTGGCCGAGTAGACCTTGCCGTCCGAGGTGGTGACCGAGATCTTCGCGCTGCCGCTCTGACCGTCGAGGGTGACCACGTGCGTGTTGGTGAGCACGTAGCCGTCCTGGCTGAGGATCACGCCCGAACCGGTGCCGCCCGACTGCCCGGCCGTCGCGCTGATGGTGACGACGCTGGGGACGACCTTCGCGGCGACCGCCGAGGTGTTGTTGACGCTGTCGGGGTTGTTGACCGTGATGGCCGAGGGGCCCGACGCCGCCGAGGTGTTGGAGCCGCCCCAGAGGTTGAGGCCGGCGTAGGTGCCGCCGAGGCCCGCGCCACCGCCGACGAGGGCGGCCGCGACGAGAAGGGCCGCGACGCGCGGCACCGAGCTCTTCTTGCGGGGGGTGGTGGACGTCGACGACGGCATCGCGAGGGTGGGGTGCGCGTCGGTGGCGGCGGGGCCGAAGGCCTGACCGGTCGGCGTCGTCGCACCCGTGGGGGCCGAGGCATAACCGGGGTGCTGCGGTGCGGTGCCGGCGGCGGGCGGGGGCCAGGCGGCGGCGGCCGAGGCCGGCGAACGCGTGGGCACCGGCGGCACGTCGTAGCGCGGCGCAGCGGGGGTGGTGGACTCGGGCTGCGGCGACGCGGGAACGGCGCCGTTCGCGGCGGAGTTGTCGAGGTGGCTGTTGTGGTCGCCCGCGGGGCGGTTGTCCGTGTTGTCGCTCATGGGATGCTCCTTGTTCCAGGTGCTTCTACGATGACCACCAATCCTGTGGACCACCTATGACGGGCGTGGGCCCTCTCTATGGGTCTAGCAGTAAGGGACCGCGAGGCATTCCCGCTTGCGCCGGCGCGCCGTGCGGCATCCTGGATCCATGCGACACATCCCCGGCGCTTGGCAGCGCACCGCCCGCGGCGCGGGCCTGCTCGCTCCCGACGGCTCGTCGGTCCCCACGATCTTCGCCGAGATGAGTGCCCTCGCCACCGCGACCGGGGCTCTCAACCTGGGGCAGGGATTTCCCGACGAGGACGGGCCCGAAGCGGTGCTGGATGCCGCCCGCGCCGCCATCTCGTCGGGCGTCAACCAGTACGCGCCGGGGCGCGGCTTTCCCGACCTGTTGGCCGCCGTCGCCGAGCACCAGCAGCGCTTTTACGGGATCGAGCTCGACCCGCAGCGCGAGGTGCTCATCACGGTCGGGGCGACGGAGGCGCTCGCCGCGACCCTGCTCGCCCTGGTGGACTCCCCCGACGACGAGGTCGTGGTCTTCGAGCCCTACTACGACTCGTACGCGGCCTGCGTAGCCCTCTCGGGCGCGAAGCTCGTGCCGGTGCCCCTGCGGTGGCCCGACTTCCAGCCCGACCTCGAGCGCCTGGCATCCGCCGTCACCGATCGCACGCGCGTGATCCTCGTGAACGACCCGCACAACCCGACGGGCACGGTGTTCTCTCGCGAGGTGCTCGACGAGGTCGTGCGTCTCGCCCACCGGCACGACGCGATCATCGTCACCGACGAGGTGTACGAGCACCTCGTGTTCGACGGGCCGCATGTGCCGATCGCGACGCTCCCCGGGGCGGCCGAGCGGACCCTGTCGATCTCGTCGGGCGGCAAGACGTTCTCGCTGACCGGATGGAAGACCGGCTGGGTCACCGGCCCCGCCGATCTCGTGTCGGCCGTGCTCGCGGTCAAGCAGTACCTGACCTACGTGGGCGGCTCGCCCTTCCAACCGGCGATCGCCGTCGGCCTGCGCCTGCCCGGTGCCTTCTTCGCCTCGGTCGCGTCGGAGATGGCCGCCAAGGCCGCCCTGCTGGGCACGGGGCTCCGCGCGGCGGGGTTCGACGTGTCCTCCCCCGCGGGCTCGTATTTCACGGTGGTGGATGCCGCCCCACTCGGCGCCACCGACGCCGACGCGTTCTGCCGCGAGCTGCCCGCCCGCGCCGGAGTGGCCGGCATTCCGCTCACCGCCTTCGTCACACCGGAGCACCGCGGCGACTACGCCACCCTGGTGCGCTTCGCCGCGTGCAAGCGGGTGGACGTGCTGGAGGATGCGGCGGGGCGGTTGGCGGGGATGACGTTCAACTGAGGCGGGTGGTGACTCGAAACGCAGCGAGATACCCGGTGTGGGCGGTTGGCGCCCCTCTCGGCGGCAGGCGACGAAGCCCGGGGGTGGGATATTTCGCAAGCTTCGTCGATGTTGAACAGAAGGTGCGCGTTGAGCGCAGCCGCCTCAGCGTGAGCAAAAAATAGTGCAGGTTGATAGCTGCTGAAACCGGCGCGCAATGAGGGCTCGATATGATCCGGATGTGACCGAGACCGCAATCGTTCGTGCCGGCCGAATCGAGTACATCGATGGCATCCGAGGCGTTGCCTCCCTCATGGTCGCCATCCAGCACCCGCTCGAACTCGCCTACCCCGAGTACGCTCGCTGGTCAGTCGAGTGGGTCAACGCAGGACGTGTCGGAATCGTCGCATTCTTCCTGGTCAGCGGCTACGTTGTAGGCCTTACCCTTTCGAAGCAATCCCCGCGCGTGTTCTCCGTGCGACGGTTCTGGCGGCTGTATCCCATTTATTGGGCAGCGACTATCGGCTTTGTGATCACCGTCGCTATTACTGGCTCCGCACCGATCGACTACAGCCTGCTCGTTATAGCCATAAACGTGACGATGCTTCAAGGCTTTATTGGAGTATCGACAATTCTCGGTGTTGCGTGGACCCTCGGTATCGAGATTGTCTTCTACGCACAATCCGTGGCAGGGAAGCTGCTGAGACGTCTGGACTGGACCGTCTGGCTCGGGCTGTTCTGGCTCGCACTTTTCGGCACGATGGCCGGTTCGAACTTCATACGGGGCAGCGACTTCACAGCAGTTGTTCCGCTGATGATGTTCACGGCGTCGCTCGGCTTCGCCCTCTATCTCTGGGATCAGAAGCGATCGAAGGCGCTCGTGCCCCTCGGAATCGCTGCAATGTTGGGCGTCCCAGTGCTTGGATACTTCCTCGAGTACGACGGAAACGGGGTAACGAGCGCATGGACGCCGGTGGGGTTCGACGCCTCCTACGCGGTCGGCCTGGCCCTATTCGCGGCCTTCTATCTTTTCCGCAATCGTGAGACTCCTGACAGCATCCTTTGGCTGGGGAAGATCAGCTACGCGCTCTACCTCGTCCACACGATAGTCATGACAGCTCTCCTCCCGTTCGGGTTCCCAGCTCCCGTGTTCGTCCTCGTGACCGTCGCGCTGTCGCTAGTCGTCGCCTGGGCAGCACATCACTTCGTGGAAAAGCCGTCGATCGACCTTGGCAGGCGACTCACAAGATCCGAGGCGCGAGTACATGCCTGAGCAGTCGCACTGAAGACCAACCGAATCTCGTAGGCCGAAGCGCGCAGGACCGCGAAGGCCGTGTCGCCGCTGGCGGCGCGATCTACTGTCGAGTGATGAAGTCGGGCACGATACGGGCACGGGCCACAGCTACTGCTCCAAGCAAGTAGGTACGACTGTTCTCGCGTCACCGTTGGCGGGGTTGCGCTCCTATCGGCTTCGCGATGTCCGCTCGTATCTGATTGGCCGCACGTTGGCGAAAGTGCGTACGCAACGGTTTGCTGCCAGCACGCTCCGTGCCCCATCTCGCCCGATGCTGCCAGCCCGCTATAGAGCGTGACGTACCAAGCGAGTAGAAGCTAATTCATTCCACCACTCAACTCGCGGCGGATGCTGGTCTTAACCTCCGGCGTCTTCCCATCCGGACCGTTCGTCATTTGTTCGCTAATCGCCCGAGCCGCAGCCCGGGCTCTCCCGCGTATATCCGCGACAGCGAACGCTACAGCGATCGCCGCGATGATGCGTCCCACGTCCGCCATCGGCGAGAAGAATAGATCCCAGATACCCATGAGCATCAGGAAGATGCCGCCCATGCCGAAGACCCGTGCACTGTCTGCAGCGTCGCGCACACCACGAAACAGAATTACCCCGACAACGATGGCCACCACGACACCGCCGACGCCAAAGTGGAACCAGAGATTGGCGAGCGTCGAATGCAGGTCGACGCGCTCTCCGAAGACGACATTGCTGAAGTAGCGCGACGTCCAGTCACCGCCAGCAGCACGTACGGCGAGGATGCCTTCTCCGATCGCGGAGTCGGAGGGGGCGACGCCGACGCCGAAACCAAACGGGTGGTTCTCGGCCAGTGCCGTGGTGGCCGCCCATTCCGCGCGAACGCCGAACAGCGGGTTGGCCTTCTCGAGCTGGTCCAGGGTCCTCGCTTGCACCTGTTGCCCCGCTACCCCGGATGCCATAGCCCATACTGCGAGGCCCGCCGCGACGGCTCCAATCACCATGATTCGGACCGCTCGCTGCACGCTGCCTCGTGGCTTTCGCCGCTCGCGAAGGATCCATTGAACAAGCAAGGACGCCGCCGCCGCCACGGCCATTGAGCGGGCATCGTTCGTCGCGCTGAGGACAAGCACAGCACCGAGGGCGATGAATGACATGAAGCCGCGACCGGCGAATAGGACCAGGAGGAACGCCGTCGCGAAGATGCCAAACGTGCCCTTCCACTCGAACGACGCAATGGCTGAGCTAGCAATACCGCCAGCGAGCATGAGGAGCACGCCGACTCGCACGGAGATGCGCCGGAGCGACCATGCTGCAGCCGCGACGAGGACGGGAATGCAGATCACCCAGAGAACGATCGGTCCCCAGACCGCGATTGACGACGTCCGATTGCCCATCGATGTTGTCACGCCCGCAACGATGGCACCGGAAATGAGAGCAACGGCCGTCGCGGCCGCCAACCTCTTCGCCGCGAGCGGCGCGCTATGGAAGAACGGGACGGCGAGAAACAGCGCGGGGAAGACCGCAATCGGCACGAGCGAGAAGCCGGGGACGTGCACGACAAGCAGAAACATGATTGCCCCGGCGAGGAAGCGCTCGCCCACCGTAACCGCCCTGATGGCGGGGGCGGTGGGTGAGCTCATGGTTGGGATCATACCGAGGCAGAGGTCGCCGCGGCTGGTCACCTCGAGACGCCGGCCACCACTTAAGTGACATTGAACTATCAGGCTGGCCGGCTCGCAGCGGACATTGCGCCCGTAGACGTAAAGCCCTGTTGCGGTGCGCACGGCGAAGAAGCGGAGCAACCGCGTGTCACTCCTCCTGCGACGGCGAACTGATCAACGCCTCCAGCTGTATTGAGGCTCCACGGGCTCAGCGAGGCGTGACTCGATATCGCCTCAGCTCCAGCGCGGGATTTACACGTCGCACACGCTCAACCGCAGCCAGATCAACGTGCGCTACCGCCACATCGATCGCCGTGCCGACTTGTACCAGCGTGACTCCCTGTGGGTCGACGATCATCGAATGCCCGACACCGAGCGGTGGCGGGTGATCGGCCGCGGCCACGAAGAACGTGTTCTCGATTGCTCTAGCGGACAGCAGCGTTGTCCAATGGTGCTCCTTCAGCGGACCACGCACCCATTCGGCGGGAACTAGTGCCACGTCGACTCTTGCGTCGGCCAGCGTCCGCGACACCTCGGGGAACCGCAGGTCGTAACACGTCATCAGACCGAACCGCAGGCCCCGCACCTCAAACAGCTGGGGCGGTGCGATCTCCCCTGGCTCCACCCAATCAGACTCACGCTGACCGAACGCGTCGTAGAGATGCAGCTTTCGATACACAGATCGAATGCCACCGGCTCCTACCGCTACAACGGTGTTCCGCACCCGGCGACCGTCGTCCGCCTTCTCGAGGAGGCCTGCAACGACGACCAGGTCGAGCTCGGCTGCGAGCGCCGTCAGCGTACGCACAAACGACCCGTCGAGATCTTCAGCATTCTCGGCGAGCGAGGGATCGAAGGGGTCGATGAAGTAACTGGAGTACTCCGGGAAGACGACGACGTCGGCTCCGCGATCGGCGGCCACGCGGGCAAGGTCAGAGATGACCGCGAGGTTGCCTTCGCGAGAGGCCGACGGTGCGAATTGTGCGACGGCGATTCCGAGGGTCTCGTGACTCATTGCGCGCTCTCCCTCCCCCGGTGCCGGACCACCATCGGCACCACCATCCACAGTACGAGGATGACCACGCCGAGCACGACCCCGGACGCCACGGCCGCCCAAAACCCTACGACGACGTCGAAGACGAACGCGACCACACCGACCAACAAGAGAGAGACCAGGGCGAGCGCCGCGCGGAGGGCGTCGTGCGCGACCCTCACGAGCGCAGGCTTAACCTGCAGGTGGAACACGGCGCGGTGGAGCGCCACCGGTGCGAGGGCTACCACCGCGCTCAGTGCGGCGAGGCAGATGAGCACGAGGTAGAGCAAACGCTGGGCGGTCTCGAGCTCGCTAAACGACGCTTGGAACGCTAGGGCAAGCAAGAACCCTGTGAGGATCTGCGTGCCGGTCTGCAACACCCGCAACTCCTGCAGAATCTCGCTCCAGTTGCGGTCGGCTCGCTGTGCCGGCGTTTCGGGCCGCCCGTCGGCGAGGTCATCGATATCAGTGCTCACCAGCCTATTCTCTCGCGACACTCCCGGGCAGCATGCGCGGATTTGCGGGTTCGTTCATCTGTAGGTAATGTTTTCTCTTGTGCCGCGGGGTGGAGCAGCTCGGTAGCTCGCTGGGCTCATAACCCAGAGGTCGTAGGTTCAAATCCTGCCCCCGCAACAATAAGAAGGCCCCGGATCGTACGATCCGGGGCCTTCTCTCTATCTGGCTGATTCGCTCGAGCGCGTTGTTGACGCGTCGTCGCCCCGAAGCTCCGGCAAGGGTCGCGATGCATCTAGTTGATGAGACCGCCGCAGCGCTCTCTGGACTCTCCTCTATACAAGTACGCGCAAGGTCCCGCTTCGCGCTGTGCCTCGACTCCATCGCTCACGTTCCGCGGGGACCCCACTCTCGACACCGCTGTGATCCAGGCGACTGCCGCTGGCGATGAACGCAACCATGCAGAGGGTCGCCCCCCTTCTGAGAAGGCTCTCAGTCCAGCAGATGGCATTGTTTCGGACCGCTACACAACGCAGCTGAATGACACCCACGAACAGAACGTAAGACGTCACTTTCAGTCCCAGATCCTCATCAGAAGAAATGCAATATTCACGCGAAGGTGATCGAGCGTTTCTAGCCTGCTGATAGCGTTCAGCCCAGGAGAGCGGAAGATGAAGCAATCTAAGAAGGGACCCCGCCAGATGTCGAGCGACCTCAGCAACAGCTCGGCAAGGTCGAGCGCACGTACAAACCCGCTTGGCTCACCAGACTTCTCAGCTCGGATCTCAGCCAGTACCGGCACCGCCCACCCTGCCGATGGGTAACAGAACGGGCTCCCCCTCCCGCAGACCCCTCCGCGGACGCGACAAGGAGCACGGTGGTGCGGCTGGCATCTTGAGCAGCGCCGGCGCAGGCCTTCTTGGCATCGTTGTCGGACTGGCTCTGCTTCCTCTGGTGATCGCAACCATTGGTAGCGGGGCTTACGGACTTTGGCTTCTAGTCTCCGCGGTTTCTGTCTACCTCCAGTACGCCGACGTGGGTGTCGGATCTGCCATTGTCCATTTCGGTTCCCGTTCGAGAGCGGGAGTCCAAGGCCACACCTTCTCCCAGTACGTGTCTGGCGGGCTGATGTGGAACATGTTGGTCGCAACCGCGGTGGTACCGCTCTTCGCAGTACTTGCCATCTTCATCACCTCGTCGAACGCAGGTGCGGCAGGAGTGTCGTCAGCCGACGCCAACGCCCTCGCACTCCTAGCGACCCTCATGCTGGCGTGCCTTCTTGTCTCACCATTTGCCTCAGCGCTGATCGGGTCGGGGCTTCTCCCTGTTGAACGTAGAAATCAGTCCATCGGGATTGCAGTACGTTGCGCTGGCACATTAACTGCGTGCCTGGTCTTTGACAGCATCGTTTGGCTTGCGGCTGCCGAAGTCATCGCCGCGATTACTCCTCACGCAGCGGCGGTCATCGCACTTGCGAGGCGCAAGCTGTTGAAGATTTCCTTCCGACACGGCGCCTTCAGCGCCCTGCGAAAAATGCTTCGCTACAGTATCCGCTCTTTCGGGGTCGCGCTTGTAGGAGCGACGATCCTTCAGCTGGGAACCGTTGTTGTGGGCAGCCTGATGGGCCCAAGCGACGTGACCTACTACAACGCAGCATTTCGGGTCTACACGGCTGCCCGCCAGCTACTCACCTGGATCGTCGACCCGTTTCGCTCGACTCTCAGCCGGCAATTTGTAGAGGACCCCCCAAGAGCCAGACGAATACTGACGACTCTCTGCGCGGCGGCGTTCGGCGCGTCCGCGCTCGGCGCAGGCGTCCTCGTATTCGGCGCGAGCGACATCGTCCATCTCTGGCTCGGCGCCTCCGTTCCGACTGCCACCATCTCGCTGACAATGATCGTGCTCCTCGTCGGGTTCGTCGTCAACGCGATACAGATTCCGCTGGTTCCCGCCGGCGACGCTCTCGGACGTCCGGGGGCGTTCTTCTTAATCCAACTCACCTGGCTTGTCGCCTTCGCCGCGCTGGTCTTCCCGCTGGTGCACGGTCTAGGAATCGTCGGCGCCGCGCTGGCCCTCAGCGCCCCCCTCGCGCTCATTGCACCCCTCTACCTTTGGCGGGCTCGTTCAGTGCTCGAGCTAGGGGCTGATGATTGGCGGGCAAGTGGTATCTTCGCAATTTTCGCGATAGTCAGCGCCTCCGCCATACTCGCTTTCGTCGCGGCGGTAATACAGTTCTTCGCTGGACTGGAACCACTTTCCTTCTACAGTACGCTCACATTTGCAGTATCCGCGGTGGTCTTCGCAATAATGTTGCGAAACCACCTTCCCACCCAGCGAATTCGCGAGCTTCTTCGCGCGAAGCTGTAGCCAACCGTCCTCCGGAATGGAATATCTAGGTGAGCGAAACCGCCTTTCCCGTATTCGAATCGCTTGACGCAGTTCGGGCGTTCACTTCCTCTGTCTTGCAGGACACCCTGTCGAGCGCTTCTGAGGTCGTTCTGCTAGACATACCGACCCATGAGAATGTCGGAGACAACATGATCTGGCAGGGAGAGATTGAGTATCTGAAACGGCTTCACGTTCGAGTGGCCTACGAAGCTGATATTTTCCGGCACAGCCGCAAGCTCTTGGATCGACTCGCTCCCAGCACACCGATTCTGCTGCATGGAGGCGGAAACTTCGGGGACGTATGGCCGTCGTTTCAGGAATTTCGTGAACGGGTCGTAGCTGACAATCACGACCGCCGCATCGTTCAGCTCCCGCAGACCGTGTACTTCCAGTCCCCATCGCGCGCGGCGCAGGCCAATGCGATCCTTTCAGCACATCCCGACTTCACCTTGCTCGTCCGCGACACGGATTCTCTCGAGAGGGCTAGTACTGCTCTGCCCGATGTGAATGTTCGACTGTGCCCCGACATGGCGCTCGGTTGGACACCCAGAGAGGCTCAAACGCGCGGGAAGAGTCGAGGCATCCTTGTCTTGGCGCGCGAAGACAAGGAAGCGGCTGGAGATCTCGCCGCGGAGATCGAACTGCACCTTGGGCCGTCTGACGAGGTGCGCGACTGGCGCCTGACCGGTTGGCAGAAAGCCCTGTGGAGAGTGACGCGTGTACCAGGACGGTTAGCCCGGGTCGTCCCCTGGCTCCGTAATAGTGCGCTCATGTTTCGCGTTATCCGGCACGCCAACGAATTCAATAGAAAGCAGAACCTTCTGGCTGGCCTGACGCTGGTGCGAGGCAGGCGTGCAGTCATCACGAACAGACTGCATGCGCATGTGCTGGCTGGCCTACTCAGCGTTCCGTATGTCGTTACGGAGAACAACTACGGGAAAATCGGGCCGATCTTCCAGAATTACACGCACGTGCTTCGTTCGGGGACTTTCGCTCCCAAGGCAACCGACGTCCTTTCGTCAGATTTTCTGAACCGAGTGGAAAACCGATGACCCGCACCGTCTCGATAGGCTTTCCCGCCGCATGGGACATTGCAGAGTGGGAGACGTTGCACGCGCAGGGGGAACGACCGGATCGCTGGCCATACGGCCTGGACCGCCTCGACGATCGGTATGATCTACAAACCGTCCCGTTGTCGAGCAACGCATTCCTACCCCGACTTTGGACTCGTCAATCGGAGAGGCGAAGTGTGGCGATCGGGTGGGAAGAGAGTAGCGTCTCTCGGCTCGTAGCTTCCCGTCAATTCGAGCACGTAGTTGGGGGCGTGATCTGGAATACCGACCCGCCAGTAAACGCGCGAGACCGAGCAGTCAAAGCCCTCTACCGGAGGGCCCTTAGGCAAGCGAGTGCGCTGTGGTGCCTTAGTCGCCCCCAGGTCGCGTTGGTGAAAGCGTTTCTCGGCCTCGACAGCCCACCGGTGCACTTCTTAAAGTTTGGTATCGACACGGACTTCTACAGGCCAACGCCCCTCCCTCCCCAGCCGCTTGTACTAAGCGCCGGCGGCGACCGCGATCGAGACATACCAACGCTGTACGCCGCAATGGCTGAGATCAAGGCCGCCCGACCGGAAACCCAGGTCGTAGTTCAGACTGCCTCCGACCATCCGGTGCCCGCTGGTGTTGTTCGCGTGCAACGCCTCTCTCATCGAGATCTGCGCGATCTTTACGGCCGCGCCTGCATCGTGGCTATCGCTACGCGTTTCAATCATCACGTGTCCGGGATGACCGTCGCCCTCGAGGCGGCGGCCACAGGACGGCCAGTCGTCACGACAGACACACCCGGGATGTCTGATTATGTCGACGAGGCCTCCGGCCGCCTCACGCCAGCTGGCGACGCAAGCGCCATGGCAGCAGCTGTCGTCGGACTCCTGGACAGCCCCCAGCAGTTGAGGGATCTGGGACGCGCTGGCCAACATCGGGTGCAGACGTCACACTCCACGAAGACAATGTCCTCAGCGATCGGCGATATCGTCGCCGCCTTGCCCGATTGATCGTGTCGCACTTATTCATTTCTCACGAGGAGGTAGACTTTGCCTAAAGTCGCAATCATCGGCACACGCGGTTACCCGAGCTATTACGGCGGCTTTGAGACGGCCGTGAGAAAGCTTGCGCCCTACCTGAGCGACGCCGGGTGGGACGTTGTCGTGTATGGACGACCGCAGGCCATGAAGTTGGACGACCCCGAGCGAGACCAACGGGTGCACTCCGTCGCCACGCGAGGATTTGAGCGGAAGTCCCTTAGTACTCTCACATACGGCTTCACATCTGCGCGACGAGCAGTCAAGGACGGTTGCGACGTCGCACTCGTCATGAATGTTGCGAACGGGTTCTGGCTTCCCCTGCTTCGAGCAGCACGCATCCCGACACTCGTGAACGTCGATGGAATCGAGTGGGAGCGTGCCAAGTGGGGGCGGATTGCGAAGACTGTCTTTCGCAGCGGCGCGAGGAGCACAGCACGCTGGGCCAACACGCTCGTTTATGACGCGCATGAGATCAAGCGCTGGTGGGGAGCGAAGTTCGGTCGGGACGGGATCTACATCCCCTACGGGGGCGACGCCCCCGCACAAAGTAGTGAACCACCACTTGGCCTGAAGTTCCGCGGCTATGTATTAGTTGTCGCCCGCTTCGTACCGGAAAACACTATTCCAGAATTCTTCGAAGCAGCAAAATCAATCGCGAAATCGTGGCCGGTGGTAATTGTGGGATCGTCTGGCTACGGCGGAGAACTCGATGACTGTGCACGGCTGCTTGCGGAGTCGACACCGAACATCACCTGGCTTGGACATGTCGCGGACGATCAGCTTCTCCACCGGCTCATGCAGAACTGTGGCGTCTACTTTCACGGCCACAGTGTCGGCGGCACTAACCCTGCGCTCGTTCAGGCAATGGCGTGCGGCACCCCGGCTGTTGCCCGAGACACTGTATACAATCGCGAGGTGTTGGGAGACGCGGGCGTATTCACCGAACCAAGCCCACGTCGAATTGCGGACACCGTGTCCGAATTGATGCAAGATAGTGACCGCCAGTCCGCTCTTTCACGCGCCGCCCGCAGCCGTCAGCAGGAATTGTTCACCTGGGAGTTGGTCTGCGAACGTTACGAATCCGCACTAAGGGGGGCGCTGAATGCGCGTCCTGTTTGACGCGTTCTGGTGGCACAGGGGGCCGATCGCCAACCGCACCGTAATGCGCGAGATCGTCTTCGGATGGTCGCGACGCTTCCCCGAAGACGAAATACTTCTCGCCGTGCGCGCAAGACATAGAGACCTTGTGGATGTGCCGCCCGAGGGGAGGGTTGTTACAACGCGGCTGTCTCCGCAGGCACTTGCGAATGTCGTGGAACTGCCCGCTCAGGCTCGACGCCATCGGGTGGACCTTGTCGTGTCGCATAATTACACCTCCCCTTTCACTCGCAACGCAGTGTTCATTCATGATCTGCTCTTCGAGGAATCCCCGCACTGGTTCACCCGAAAAGAACGCCTGTACTTCTGGCCCATGAGCCGTCTCGCGGCGTGCGCCTCGACCGTGTTCACGTCCTCGCGCACAGAAGCGGCGCGGATTGAGAGGCTGCACCCACGCCTCTCGCCGGTGCTTGCGACGAGCCTTGCGATCTCGCCGGCGCTCGCGGGCGCGTCACCTCGTACCCCCGAAGTGGTGCCGACCAACTGGGATGGCTTCTGGCTTTGTGTAGGAAGATTGAACCGGAGAAAGAACCTCGACACCGCTCTTCGCGGGGCGGTCTCGTCAGGACTTCTCTCGCCAACGCACCCGCTGATCATCGTAGGTAGCGCTGAGTATTCCGGCGCCACCACCGAATTGCCAAAGAACATTCGCACGCTGGTCGACGTGGGGCACGTTATATTCGCTGGACGAGTTTCGGATGGAGAACTCAGATGGCTCTACACCAACGCCAGTTGTCTAATATTCATGTCGCGCGATGAGGGTTATGGCTTGCCGCCCGCCGAGGCTCGTTTCTTCGGTACGCCGGTTGTGGTCTCCGACATACCCGTTATGCGGGAGCTTGTTCCAGATGCCCATGCGTTCGTCGATCCAGACGCACCGTCAGCCTTGGCCACCGTCCTCGCAAGCGTGCCGCAAAGGCGCGCCACCGCTGGCCCCGTCGACAGGTTGCGAGACGCCGAGTCCGATTGGGAAGACATCGCTTCTCGGATACGGTACGCATCCATAGCACCGCGAGAATGAAAGAGACGACAAGGTGATCGAAACGGATGAACCGGCCGCCCCCGTCCCGCTCGTGACGGTACTCATTGTCACGTACAACAGTCGGTCCACTATTCGAGCGGCGATCGATGGACTCGTGGGCAACTGCGAGATCGTCCTGGTCGACAACGCTTCGCTCGATGGCACCGCAGATTTTATCGAGAGTGCCTACGGCTCGCGAGTTACCTTGATCCGGTCAGGGGAGAACCTCGGCTTCGCGAAGGCAGTGAACCGCGCGGCGGAGAACGCTAGCGGAAAATTCCTGCTCCTCCTCAATCCCGACGCTTCGATGGACTACGAGAACATCGGTCTTCTGACTGTAGCTATGAGCGCTTACCCGGAAGTCGGCGTTGCAGCCCCAGACGTCATCGAGGGTGCTGGGGAATTCCGCACCATGGCTGCGGGGTACGAGCCCTCGGTTAGGCGCATGTTCCTGCATTCATCCGGCCTGTCGCGCCTGGGGAGGCACACAGCCCGACTGCGTGGGCACTATCTTCTGCGGGATCAAATCCGGCCGAATCGGCCGGAATTCGTGAAGTGGGTGTCCGGCGGCTGCATGCTCGTTGAACGGACCGTCTGGCAAAACTTGGGGGGACTCTCAGAGCGGTGGTTCATGTACGCCGAGGACGTGGAATTCTGTCTCCGCGCAAGTAGCGCAGGCTGGAAGGTAGCTGTCTTCCCTTGGGCCTTCGCGCACCACAGCGTCGGAGGTAGCAGTGACGATTCTTCCGGGCCGGTGAGGACTGTGTGGCTTGAGAACCTGTATGACCTCTTCGTTCTCCGTTATCACCCGAGCACTTTCCGCGCAGCATCGTGGCGAGGCGTCGTCGCTGTCGGCTTCGCCGCTCGCTCCAGTGTCTTCGCTCTACTCACATCGGTTCGTCCGGCTTATCGCAGCGATGCGAGGCGGTTTGCCGCCTACGCTCGCGCGGCGTGGACCTTACCGTCGCCCAGGCCCGTGCCGAACGCCTAGGAGACCGCCCGACGCTTGACTCGTCCATCCACGCGAGCGAGACCTCACCACGGTGTGGAGATGAAGTTCGTCGCACTACGCACCCGCGGTACCGACCCCCACGAGTACGAGGTACACCGCGTTGTAGACGACATGCAGGATAACTGCAGACCAAGCCCGGCCCGTGAGCAGTACGAGCAGGGAACAGACGCCGCCGACCAGGAACAGTTGCAACCCACTTGAGAGGGAGAGCGGGGCATACGCCCCGTGCAGGCACACGAAAGCGCCGGCAGACACGAGTAGAGCAGTAGCACCCGCCGTGAATGCACCCAAAGACCTGCGCAGCATCTGGAAGATGACGACGATAAGAACGGAACGAAAAAAGATCTCTTCAACGAAAGGGCCGATAAGGGCGGCAGCCAAGGTGATCGCTGTCAGCGAGCTCGTCGCGAGATCGAGCGAGAGGGATGTGGCAGTAGGAAACGATGCGGCATTCGCATCACTGAGGCTCCCCTGCAGGAGGCGAAGCCCCACACCCAAACCGACTCCCCAAAGCACATCGAGGAGTCTCAGGCGGAACAGGCTCGCCGGGCGTCCCCGGAGCACTGCGTAGGCCACCGGCACAAGCAGGCCAATCCACAACGCGGGTAGCGACAATGCGGCGACCCCGGCTGCGCTCGAATGGGCGAGGACAACGCTGGCGAGGATTCCGGCTCCTGCCCCGAGAAGCGCGCACAAAAGGACCCTCAGGTCCCATTTGCTGACCTCTTGTCCGCCCATCCGCCAGTCGGTGCGCCTACGCCTGCGGATCCGAGACGAGTCGGAAATTGCGCGATGGGCGCCGGCGTCGAATTCGGCCGTTGTGCCGGCCCCGTTCGCAACGGCGGTCTGATTATGCTGATCACGCACGGGCTCAACCTACTCGGAGTTTGGTCGTGCGGGCATCCCCAGATCGACACCTCGAAGGAGCAGCTTGCTGAACATTCTCGCCGTGTGCACAGGCAATGTGTGCCGATCGCCCCTGGCCGAACAGCTTCTCTCCAATCTCGTGTCCGGGTTTGACGTAAGCGTCAGCAGCGCCGGCACGCGGGCACGAAGCGGGGTGCCGATGACGGCCGAGACTGCCCAGATTGCGGTCACCAACGGATGTGATCCCGCACGAGTTAATAGTCACCGAGCTAGATCCCTTACCGCCGAGCACCTTCGTCCGGCACATCTTGCGCTTGCGATGGCTCGGGAACATCGCCGTGAGATCGTCGAGACGAGCCCGTCAGTTGTGCGACGAACTTTCACTGTCCGCGAGCTCAGCCGCCTACTCGCTGACGTCAGCGACGATCAGCTGCGAGAAGAGTCCACACGAACATCAGGCCCCTTGACGCCTGAGAACAGGTTCTCTGCGATGCTGCTGTTCGCTGCGAATCGTCGAGGAGTCGTACTTCCCCCGACGGTGGCCGAGGACGACGACATTGTCGATCCATACCGTCGATCCGGGCGAACCTATGCATTGTCTACAGAACAACTCATGTCGGCGCTGCCCGTAGTCCCCCGCATGGTCCGTCTTGCTCACGATTGAGCCGCCACACTACCCAGGGTCGCGCCGCCGGAGTGATGACTGGCTCTGGAGTCAGCAGCCGCTGAGGGCCGACCCGGGCTATTCACGCCCCCGCTAAAACCAACCGGAAACAATCCATATGACAGACTGACGTCATTCCCCCAGTGCCGCACGACGTGTGCCGGCGACACCTCGAGAGGCCTCATGGAGCTCAGCGACTACATCCGAATCCTTCGGAAGAATTGGCTCGTGATCGTGGTCCTCACGACCGTCGCGCTTGCTGCTGCCACCGTCTTCACGCTGACTCGCACACCAACGTACGAGTCTTCCAGCACGGTCTTCGTCTCGACGCAGGGAGGCGGCACGACGGCCGAGCTGCAGCAGGGATCCAATTTCACCCAGGCAAGAATCAATACGTACGTGGGTTTGGCCGCCACACCCACGGTACTCGATCCCGTCATAAGGGACCTTGGGCTTGCAACCACGGCCGATATGCTCGCGAAAAACGTCAAAGCGTCTGCTGCGCTCAATTCCACACTCATCACCATTGCAGCCACAGATTCTGACCCGGCGACCGCCTCCGCGATCGCGAACGCCGTCGCGGGAAGCCTTTCGACCGTAGTACCGGCGCTTGAGCCGGCAGTGGACGGCGGTGCCAGCCCTGTTCGGCTCACTCGGGTCACAGACGCCCAACCAGCGTTGAACCCCACGTCGCCGAATGTCGCGCTCAACTTGGCTCTTGGCCTGCTCGCTGGGCTAGCAATCGGTATTGGAGCCGCGGTACTGCGCACTGCCTTGGACACCCGAGTGCGGACTCCTCGAGATGCAGAGCAGATTACGGACGCGCCCTCCATTGGTGCCATCGCCTACGACGCCAAGGCGAAGGAACGGCCGCTCATTGTCCACGCGGATCCGCTGAGTCCGCGAGCGGAATCGTTCCGTGCGCTCCGCACGAACCTTCAGTTCCTCGACATGGGCGGGCGTTCGAGCTTTGTCGTGACCAGCTCGATCCCGAGTGAGGGCAAGTCGACGACAACTATCAACCTGGCGATCGCACTGGCGGACGCCGGCAAGCGGGTCGCACTGCTCGACACCGACCTACGCAAGCCCAAGGTTGCGGAGTACCTCAGCATTGAGGGTGGCGCAGGTCTGACGGACGTTCTCATCGGGCGGGCCAAAGTCAACGAGGTCATGCTTCCCTGGGGCGGCCGCAGCCTTTACGTGCTACCTGCGGGAAAGATCCCGCCCAACCCCAGTGAGCTGTTGGGATCGCAGCAGATGACAGTCTTGCTCGAAATGCTCGAGCGCGATTTCGATGTCGTGCTGTGCGACGCTCCCCCATTGCTTCCCGTCACCGACGCCGCGATCCTCGCTCGGGCCACGAGCGGCGCACTCATGGTCGTTTCGGCGGGCAAGACCACCAAGCATCAGCTGACAGGTGCCACGGAGGCGCTCAACACTGTCGGGGCCAAGCTCGCCGGTTTCATCATGTCGATGGTGCCAACCCGAGGGCCGGACTCGTACTACGCCGCATACGGGTACGGATACGGATACGGATACGGATATCGCGAGCTGCCTGCGAAGACCAGCCGTTTCTCGCGGAAAAAGGAGAAGAGCAGCGCCGACGCGGACGCCTCGGAAGAGGTTTCTTTGGACGAACTGGGTTTCTCGCCGCGCCGTACGTCGCGCGAATCGCAGCGCGAAGTCTGACCCACAGACTCATCTCGGGTCGGCGGGGGTCTCGCGCCAGCGAACGGAGACCGCCGTGACCACGAAACCGAAGGGCACCAGCGTGAGCTCCTCACCTCTCCCCCCGGCCATGCTCAGGGCCGGTCGCGTTGTGGCCTGGGCCGTCGGCGCATTCCTCGTTTTTGCCGTCGTCGTCGCCGCCTGGGTCGGCGTGCGGGGGTGGATGGCCTACCAGCATTTATCGCGCGTAGAGGCGGGCATTAGCGAGGCGTCCTCGGCACTCGCGTCTGACCCCGGCGCCGCGGGCGCAATCGTCGCCCGCTTGGCAACCGACGCCTCAGACGCGCACGACCTCACCTCCGACCCGGTGTGGCACCTCGCGGAGGGGGCTCCGTGGGTCGGTCCCCAGCTGGAGGCCTTCGGCACGGTGGCGTCCGCGGGCGACGCTCTCCTTAGCGATGCACTTTTGCCCCTCGTCACGGCAGCCCAAGACACCTCTTTTGACGCATTGAAGCCGGTCAATGGCCGTATTGATACCACCGGCCTAGCTGTTCTCGCACAACCTGCCCAACTCGCGGCATCCGCCGCCGCAGGTGCATCCGATCAACTGCAGGGTCTGAATCGGACGCCCCTCGTGGGAGTCCTCGAGCGCGCAGTCGACAAGTCGTCCACGGTTTTCGAACAAGCCGCGACGAGTCTCGACGCGCTTTCGCGGGCGACACGCCTACTCCCCGACGTCCTGGGCCAGAACGGTGAACGCAACTACCTGCTGCTTGTTCAAAACAACGCCGAGTGGAGGTCGTTGGGCGGCATCGCCGGCACGGCAATTCTCCTCAAGACCAACCAGGGTGCGATCAGCCTTGCAAACACCGAATCCGGCACCTCCCTGTCGAGCGGCATCAAGAATCCGGTCGTCGACCTACCCGCCGACGTGCAGAACATCTACGAGACCAGACCAGCACGCTTCTTCCAGAACCTCACGCAGGTTCCCGACTTCACCTTCGATGGCCCGCTCGCCCAAGAAATGTACAAGCAGCGAACAGGTGTGTCCGTGGACGGCGTCATCGCCCTGGATCCGGTCGTGCTGTCCTACCTTCTGCGCGCAACCGGACCGGTAGCGCTGCCCGACGGCTCGACGCTGTCTGCCGAGAACGCCGTCACAACGCTGCTCAGCGACGTCTATCAGCGATATCCCGATCCGTCAGCGCAGGATGCGTTCTTCGCCGCCTCGACTGGAGCTGTCTTCAACGCCTTTCTCGAAGGACGCGGGTCGACAGTGAGCTTGCTGACGAATCTCGCGACTGCGGCCGACCAGCGACGAGTGCTGATGTGGAGCGCCGATCCCGACGAACAGGCCATTCTGGAGGGATCGTCGGTTGCCGGTGAGCTGCCGCAAACGGACGACGACACGGCCCGGTTCGGGGTGTATCTCAACGACGGCGGCGGTTCGAAGATGAGCTACTACGTCAAGCCTGACGTGAGTCTGGCGTGGGACCAGTGCGCCCCCGACGGGCGGAACGGCCCGCGTCAGCTGACTCTGCGGATGAGCCTCGCGAACACCGCGCCCACCGACGCCGAGACGTCACTTCCGCGATACGTCACTGCCAACGGCGCATTCGGTACGGCGCCGGGAACGGCGACCGTCGTCAACAACGTCTACCTCCCCGAGGGGTTCGAACTCGTCTCGGCCGAGACCGCGGCGGGTACGGGACCCTCGACCGGGACGTTCGAGGAGCGTCAGGTGCTGACCTTCGGGTTCCAACTTCTTCCCCAGTCGTCGGCCGACCTGACGGTGACCGTGCGCGCAACGACGACGGCGTCGAAAGCCGAGGCATTCGTCACCCCGACAGCCGATGCGGGAATCGAACCGACGGTCAAAGCCACGTGCGAAGCCACGGCAGTCGCAACCCTTCAGTGAACAATGCGACTGCGTAAATGCGCCTCCGACTGCGCGTCAGCGTAAATTTACGTAGTCGAAACCTTGACAATTTGCAATCCAGGGAAAACCTAGGCAATACTCAGGAAGGGTCTAGCACCGCCCACCGCTTCATTGTTGTCCTTCCCCTTGCAGCTCCATCGGGATAGCACGGACGCGGACCACCACCTCCCGGTAGCCCGGATTCGAAAGCAGGCATTTATGAAGCTCAACCTCAAAAAGGCTGGCGTCACCGCGGCCCTCGCCGGCGCGCTGCTCTTCGCAGCTCCCGCCGTGGCTCAGGCGTACGTCCCCACCGCTCCCGGCACGCAGACCGTGACGATCACCAACAACGGCCCCGTCACGTTCAACGTGGCCCCCGGCGCGACCGTGAACTTCGTCCTCGTCGGCTACAACGCCAACCAGGCCGGCCTCGCCACGGCGAACTTGCCCGTCAGCTCCAAGTCGATCACGAAGGTCGCCGACGCCTCCGGCAACGCGACCGCGGTTGTCACGCTCCCCGCTGACGCCCGTGGCACCTACACGCTTTCGGCCACGCCTACGGGTGGCACCGCTGGCGGCTCGAACAACGCCGGCGGCAACACCGGCCTCCCCGCCACCGGCTTCGACGCCAACTCGATGCTCGGCATCTGGGTCGGCGGCGGCGCTCTCGTTCTCGCCGGTGGCACGATCGCCGTGGCCACCACGGTTCGTCGCAACCGCGCCGAGGGCAAGGCCTGACGCACCACGCGTTCCTGAAGGGGCGCTGTCGACTTCGGTCGGCGGCGCCCCTTCTTCGTTCGTAAGCGCCTGCGCCGACACCGGCACGCGGCATCCAGCCCGCTCCGTCAACCCTGCGCTCCCCCGGGCTCGGCGCGGTTGACTCGAGCCATGGACACGACAACCACCGCTCCCCTCGACAACGACGGGCGTGACGCCGACACCCCGCCGACGCTGCCGTTCGTCCACATGTGGACCGGACTCGACGGCAAGAGCCGGCTCGACGAATCCGTCCTTCGGGGATTCGGGATGCAGAGCGTCGGCGGCGGAGCCGACCCGCAGTGGATGCGGCCGTTCCCCGGCGAGGTGTCGGCCGTGCTCTTCGCGGCGTTGCCGGTCGGGTGGGTGGGGCAGTGGCATCCCTCCCCTCATCCGCAGTGCGTCATCCCGCTGCGGGGGCGCTGGTTCCTCGGGACGCAAGACGGCTCGCGCGTCGAGATGGGACCCGGCGACATCCACTTCGGCCAGGACACCGACACCACCGAGGTCGACGGCACGGCCGGACACCTCTCGGGCACCGTCGGCGACGAGCCGTGCCTGCAGGTGCTCATCCAGTTCGCCACGTCGCCGGCCGCGCCCACCGCCCACCCGTTCGGTTGAGCGCGTCAAGCCGCCCCACCCGGCGGCCCCCGCACGTTTGACTGGGACCATGCCCCGCATTTCCCTCGACGGTCAGATCCTGCAGAGCGCCCGCTCCCCCGAGACGGTCGACGTCGCCCCTCCCCGCGTGTGGGACGCACGCCTGCGCACAGTCCTGCCTTCCGCCTCGCGCCTGCTGTCGCTCTACGGTGACGCCACCTGGGCCGAGGGACCGGTCTGGTGGCCCGAAGAGCGCTCCCTCGTGTTCAGCGACGTGATCGGCCGGCGCACCCTCGCGTGGCGCGAAGACGGCTCGATCGTCACGGTGCGCGACCGCTCGAACTTCGCCAACGGAAACGCGATGGATGCCCACGGCCGCCTCGTCCAGGCCGAACACGGGCGCCGCGGCATCAGCCGCACCGACGAGAACGGCACCGAGCTGCTCGTCGACGCCTTCGAGGGCGAGCCACTGAACTCCCCGAACGACCTGGTCGTGGCATCCGATGGCTGGATCTGGTTCACCGACCCCACGTACGGCATTTCGGATCCGCGCGAGGGATACCCCGCCGACCCCGCACTCCCCCACCAGAGCGTCTACCGCTGGCGCGACGGCGACGGCCTGCAGCGCATGATCGACCTCGACCAGCCCAACGGACTGGCCTTCAGCCGCGACGAAAGCACTCTCTACGTCGCCGAGTCCAACGCCGAACGGCTCCCCCGCGTCGTCGCGTGCAGCTGGAATGGCGAGAGCCTCGGCGCCCCGCGCACCTTCGCGACGGTGGATGCCGGCATCCCCGACGGATTCGTCGTCGACAGCCGCGACTGGCTCTGGATCTCGAGCGAAGCGGGCGTCGTCATCGTCGACGAGAGCGGCGCGCGCCTGGGCATCATCCCGACCCCGCACGTCGTCAGCAACTGCACCTTCGACGCCGACGAGAAGCGCCTGTTCATCACCGGCGACAGCGACCTCTGGATGGTGGAACTCGCGTGACCGACGTCGAGATGGCGCGCATCCCCGCCGGCCGCGTACTGCGCGGAGATCTGCGGGGCGCGGAACGACGCGAGATCGTCGTCGACAGCTTCGAGATCGGCGTCTACGCCATCACCGAAGAACAGATCGCGGAGCTGCTCGGCATCCCGTCCCGCCATCCGCGACGCCCCGCGACGCAGCTGAGTTGGCTGCGCGCGATTCGTCTCTGCAACGCGCTGAGCGAATGGGAAGGCCTCGACCCCGTCTACTCGTTCGACGGAGAGGTCGTGACGGGCGACCCCGACTCGGACGGCTTTCGCCTGCCCACCGAAGACGAGTGGGAGTACGCGTGCCGCGCGGGTTCGACGTCATCGGCCTACGGACCGGTTCGCGAGGTGGCCTGGACGGCCGCCGACGGCCTGACCGCCCCGGCGGACGTCGGAGGACGGATGCCGAACCTCCACGGACTCTTCGACACTCTCGGCAACGTGTGGGAATGGTGCGCCAACCTGTACGACCCCGAGGGCGAGAGCGACGCGCGCGTGTTCCGCGGCGGCGGATGGTCGGATGCCCCCGCGCAAGTGCGGGCGACCGCGCGGCGGGGCGGGCGTCAGCGGGACGCGTTCGACGACGTGGGTGTGCGGGTCGCCCGGGGGTGACACCCCGGGGGCCTTACGGCTTCGCCGGTCAGTCTTCGGTGGTGATGGACTCCGTGAGCGAGTCCATGAACGCCACGATGGTGTCGAGCTCGCCGTCGTCGAAGCGCTCGGCGACATCGCGCATGGCGCCCAGGTGCACGCCGAAATGCTGGAAGAACTCGCGGCGGGACTTGTCGGTCAGCACGACCACGCGGGCCCGCCCGTCCGAGGGGTGCGGCAGACGCTCGAGATGGCCAGAGGCGACGAGGCGGTCGATGAGCTTGGTGGTCGACGCGGTCGAGATGCGCAGGTGGCTCGCCACATCGTGCGGGCTGACCATCTGACCGCGGTACTCGCGGATGGTGAGCATGCGCAGCGTCGCGAGGTCACTGGCGTTCATGTCCATCTCGCCCTTCATGCCCGAGTGCATGCGGTCGAGGGCGTCGCTGAGGGTCTGGACGGCGCGTAAAGTGTGGGTCACGGCGGGCCTTGTACCAGAGGCCGACACGGCTTTCGTCACGGTGGACACCCCCTTTCGGCGTCGGTATAGTCAAGCCTACATCGCTAGCTAAACTAGCAAACGGGAGGCACGATGAGCGAGACCGAATATGTCGTCCTCCTGGACGACTTCGGCAACGAGATCGGCACGGCGCCCAAGGCTACCGTGCACGACACCGAGACACCTCTGCACCTGGCGTTCTCGTGCCACGTGGTCAACTCCGCGGGCGAAGTGCTCGTCACGCGTCGCGCCCTGCACAAGAAGACGTGGCCCGGTGTCTGGACGAACTCGTTCTGCGGCCACCCCGGCCCCTCCGAAGCCTCGCTCTCGGCCGTGCACCGCCGTGCTGCGCACGAGGTCGGCCTGGTCATCCGCGACCTCGAGCTGGCTCTGCCGAACTTCCGCTACCGCGCCGTCGACGCCAGCGGCATCGTCGAACACGAGATTTGCCCCGTGTACGTCGCCCGCGCCGACGTCGACCCCGAGCCGAACCCCGACGAGGTCGCCGAGTACCGCTGGGTCGACCCGCTCGAACTCGCCGCGTCTCTCGAGTCGACGCCGTGGGCGTTCAGCCCCTGGCTCGTCCTGCAGGCGCAGCAGCTGCACCTGTTCCAGACCCCTCACACCGTGAGGCGTGCCTCATGATCAGTCTTGAATCCACCCCCGTCGCCCGTCAGGGCATCGACCGCGAGATAGACGGGGCGCTCTCGCGCCTCCAGCGGCGCGCCACCACCCTGGGCGACGGCGCCCGGTACCTGGCATCCGCCATCCGTCGGGCGACCGAGGGCGGAAAACGCTTCCGTCCCCTACTCGTGGTGTCGGCCTTCGAGACGCTCTACGGCGACGACGAACACCGCATCGGCGTGTACCAGGTCGCCGCGGCCTTCGAACTGCTGCACACGGCGTTCGTCATCCACGACGACGTGATCGACCACGACACCGAACGCCGCGGCGTGCCCAACATCGGCGGAGAGTTCCGCCAGCGGGGTCTGATGAAGGGGGCGGATGCCGACGGCTCGGCCCTGCTCGGAGACGCGGCCGCGATCCTCGCCGGTGACCTGCTGCTGCACGAGGCCGGACGCATGATCGCCCTCGCGCAACTCCCCGACCGCATGCGCCAGCCGCTGCTCGAGATGCTCGACGACGCCGTTCTCATCTCGGCGATGGGCGAGCTCTCGGACGTGGAGCACGCCGTCTCGTCGGGCGAGGTCGACTCCGAGGCGGTGCTGCGCACCACGCGCGACAAGACCGCCGCGTACTCGTTCTCGGCACCGCTGCAGGCCGGAGCCCTCATCGCGGGAGCACCGAGCCCCTCGATCTACGCGCTCGAGCGGTTCGGCCAGCGTCTGGGACTCGCGTACCAGCTGGTCGACGACCTCATCGGCGCCTTCGGTTCGTCGGCGGTATCGGGCAAAGAAGAGGGCTGCGACCTGCGCGAGGCGAAGAAGACGCACCTCATCTCGCTCGCCCGCAAGACACCGAAGTGGCCCGAGGTCAGCGAAGCGCTCGCCCAGGCCCACACCGGTCCGATTGCGGTGCGCGCCGCCCAAGAGGCCCTCTCCGAGTCGGGCGCCCGCGCCGAACTCGAATGCCTCATCCTCGACACGCTCGAAGAGGCCCTCATCATCGTCGACTCCTCGACGGTGCCGGCCGCGTGCCAGGACATGCTGCGAGACCTCGTGAAAGCCGTGCAGGAGCGCATTCCGTGAGTCACGCGCCCACGGGCCTCGAGCTGTACTCCCAGACCGCGGACGACGCCGCCGCCGCGGTGATCAACCGCTACTCCACCTCGTTCGGCATCGCCGCGCGCCTGCTCGGGCCCCGCCCGCGCCCGCACGTGCGCAACATCTACGCCCTCGTCCGGGTGGCCGACGAGATCGTCGACGGACCCGCCCACGACGCGGGGCTCAGTCCCGAGCGGGAACGCGCGGTGCTCGACGGCCTCGAGAACGAGGTTCGGGATGCCATCGCCACCGGCTTCAGCGCCAACCTCGTCGTCCACGCGTTCGCCCGGACAGCGCGCGAGTGCGGCATCACCGAAGAACTCATCGCCCCGTTCTTCGCGTCGATGCGCACCGACCTCGACACCGCCGAGCACGACGACCTCTCGCACGACGCCTACGTCTACGGCTCGGCCGAGGTCGTCGGGCTCATGTGCCTGCAGGTGTTCCTCAACGCCGGGATGTCGGCACCCGCCCGACCCGCCGCCGACCTCGTCGACGGCGCACGGCGCCTGGGCGCGGCCTTCCAAGACGTGAACTTCCTGCGCGACCTCGCCGACGACGCCGACCGCCTCGGCCGCGACTACCTCGACGGCGCGGCCGACGACGAACGCCGAGTGGCCGTTCTCGATCGCATCGACGCCGACCTCGCCGCCGCGGCATCCGTCATCCCCCACCTGCCACCCGACTGCCGCGCCGCCGTCACCACGGCGCACGACCTGTTCGCGGAACTCTCTCGCCGCCTCCGCTCCTCCCCCGCCGGCGCCCCGCGCGTCCGCGTTCCCGACGGTGTCAAAGCCACCCTCGCCGCCCGCGCCCTTCTGGGCCGCCTCCCGAAAGGTTCACGCTCATGAGCGCCCAGCGCATCGTCGTCGTCGGAGGCGGGATCGCCGGTCTCGGTACCGCAGCACTGCTCGCCGACCGCGGACACGACGTCCACCTCTTCGAGGCGCGTGACGCCCTCGGTGGCCGCGCGGGATCGTGGGAGAAAGACGGCTTCCGCTTCGACACCGGCCCCAGCTGGTACCTCATGCCCGAGGTGTTCGACCACTTCTTCCGCCTGCTCGGCACGAGCGCCGCCGAACAGCTCGACCTCGTGCGCCTCGACCCCGCGTACCGCGTCTACGGCCCTCCCGGAAAGGGCGAGCCGATCGACATCGTGTCGGGTCGCGAGGCCGTTCGCGCGCTGTTCGAGAAGCACGAGCCCGGCTCGGGCGACAACATCGACGCGTACCTCGACTCCGCGAAAGACGCCTACGAGCTGTCGACGTCGAAGTTCCTCTACGACCCGTACTCGTCGACCAAGGGCCTGCGCGACCCCGCGCTCGTCAAGCGCCTGCCCACGCTCATCCCCCTGCTCACCCGCACGCTGTGGAAGCGCGTCACCACCGACTTCAAGAACACCCGCCTGCAGCAGATCCTCGCCTACCCCGCGGTGTTCCTCGGCGGATCGCCCTTCGAGGTGCCGAGCCTGTACCACCTGATGAGCCACCTCGACCTGGGCGACGGCGTGCTCTACCCCAAGGGCGGCATGACCGAGATCATCACCGCGATCGAGAAGCTCGCGCGCGAGCGCGGCGTCACGATCGAGACCTCGGCACCCGTCGAGGCGATCATCACCGAGTCGGGCACCGCGCGCGGCGTGCGCCTCGCCGACGGCCGGATCTTCGCAGCGGATGCCGTGGTCTCGGGCGCCGACCTGCACCACACCGAGAACGAGCTGCTCGAAGAGAAGGACCGCCAGTACCCCGAGAAGTGGTGGAAGGACAAGGTGCCGAGCCCCGGCGCCCTGCTGCTTCTGCTCGGCGTCACGGGCGAGCTGCCGCAGCTCACCCACCACACGCTGCTGTTCACCGACGACTGGCACACCAACTTCGACGCGATCTTCGGCGAGAACAAGAAGATCCCCGACCCCGCGTCGATCTACATCTGCCGCCCCAGCGCCTCAGACGACTCCGTCGCGCCCGAGGGACACGAGAACCTGTTCGTCCTCGTCCCCGTGCCCGCCGACCCCGACAGCGGCCGCGGAGGCGTCTCGGGCGCCGGCGACGAGCGCATCGAGAAGGCCGCGGATCGCGTCATCGCGCAGATCAGCGAATGGACCGGCATCCCGGATCTCGCCGAACGCATCGTCGTGCGCAAGACCATCGCGCCCGAGGACTTCAAAGAAGACCTGCACGCCTGGCACGGCAACTCGCTGGGCCTTGCGCACACGCTCAACCAGAGCGCGATCTTCCGCCCCAAGAACCGCTCGCGCAAGGTCGACAACCTCTACTACGCCGGCACCTCGGTGCTGCCGGGCATCGGCCTGCCCATGTGCCTCATCTCGGCCGAGCTCGTGGTCAAGCGCCTGACGGGCGACACCACCGCCGGTCCCCTGGCGGAACCCGCGCGCGCGGCGGTCTGAGGTGCCGGGGATCTACCTGGGCGCGATCCTCTTCTCGCTGATCGGCATGATGCTGATCGACGGGAAGTACTCGCTCGCGCTGCGGGTCGCTCCTCTCCGCACCACGATGGCGGTGCTGGGCGGGACGGTGTTCTTCCTCGCGTGGGACCTCGTCGGCATCGCCACGGGCGTGTTCGTGAAGGGCGAGAGCCCGCTGTTCGTCGGGGTGATGCTCGCCCCGCACCTGCCGCTCGAAGAGCTCTTCTTCCTGCTGTTCCTGAGCTACCTCGCGGTCGTGATGTTCGCCGTGTTCGAGCGGCGCGCCGCCGCCCGGGCTCGCCGCACCGACGCCCCGGCGGTCGAGAGGCGGTCCGCGTGACCTACCCGCTCATCGTGCTGCCGTTCGTCGTTGTCACCCTCCTCGTCACCCTCGCGACGCTCCGGCGGCCGCGGTTCCGTCAGCGGATGGCATCCTCCGCTCTGACGGCACTCGTGCTGGTGGGCCTGACGCTCGTGTTCGACAACCTCATGATCGCCGTCGACCTGTTCTCGTATCCTCAAGAGCACCTCAGCGGCCTGAAACTCGGGCTCGCCCCCCTCGAAGACTTCGCCTACCCCCTGTGCGCGGCGTTCCTCGTGCCGGCGCTGTTCACCCTCTTCGCTCCCCTGCCCTCGAAGGACACCGCATGACCGCCCCCGCCGCCCTCACCCCCGGCCGCGTGCTGCGGGAGCTCTTCGTGTCGTCGCGACCGGTCAGTTGGATCAACACCGCCTTCCCGTTCGCCGCCGCCTACCTGCTGACCACGCGGACGATCGATGCGCCGCTGATCATCGGCATCCTGTTCTTCCTCGTTCCCTACAACCTCGCGATGTACGGCGTGAACGACGTGTTCGACTACGAGTCCGACCTGCGCAACCCCCGCAAGGGCGGCACACACGGCGCCGTGCTCGCCAAGCGCATGCACCCCATCACACTGTGGGCCTCGGCGCTGTCGTGCCTGCCGTTCGTCGTGTACCTCGTCATCATCGGGTCGCCGCTGTCGTGGCTCGTGCTCGCGCTCAGCCTGTTCTTCGTCGTGTTCTACTCCGCGCCGCCGCTGCGGCTCAAGGAGCGCCCGTTCGCCGACTCGATGACGAGCAGCATCCACTTCTTCTCGCCCGCCGTGTACGGGCTCGTACTCGCGGGCGCCGTGTGGACGCCGCAACTCGTGTTCGTGCTGATCGCGTTCGCGCTCTGGGGCATCGCCTCGCACGCCTTCGGTGCCGTGCAGGACGTCGAAGCCGACCGCGCCGCCGACATCTCGTCGATCGCGACCGCCCGCGGAGCCCGATGGACCGTGCGCTTCGCCCTCGTCGCCTACGCCCTCGCCGGGGTGGCCATGCTGTTCACCGCCTGGCCCGGGCCCCTGGCCGCCGTGCTCGTGGTGCCCTACCTCGTCGTGTGCTGGCCGTACCGGAACGTCACCGATGCCGAGAGCGACAGCGCCACCGCCGGCTGGAACCGCTTCTTGTGGCTGAACCAGATCGCCGGCTTCGGCACCACGATGTTGCTGATCTGGTGGTGGTTCCTCAGCGCGTGAGCGCGTGTGGCGCGGGTCGGGCGCATCGCGCTCCGCCCGGCGAGACTGCAGCTCGCTGACGAGAGGGCGTCAGGCTGACGCGGGTTTGTCAGCGAGATGCAGTCTCGGCGCTTGGGGGTGCGTGCGAGGCGGGGCGCTGCGGTGCGTGAGCGTGGGGCGCTGCGGCGCTGCGGCGCGTGAGCGTGGGGCGCCTGACGCAGCGGTGTGGGGCGATACGCGTGAGCGCGGGGCGCGACGGGGCGCGTCGGGCAGTCCGGCGCGTGAGGGGCGCGCGGCGCGCACGTAAGCGCGGGCCGCGCGCGCCGTGGGCGGCGGCGGGAACGACGACGCCGGCGCCCCGCGGGAAGCGGGACGCCGGCGTCGAGGATCGATCAGCCCGCGGGCGTGGCCGAGGGAGCCGGGGTCGGCGTGGTGCTGGCCGTGCCGCCCTGGCCCTGCGACTCGAGGTCGAGCAGGCGCTGGACGGCCGCGGTGAGGCGGGCATCCTGCGTCGCGAAGCCCGCGAGGTCGCCGCTCGTGAGCGCCGCCTGACGTGCCGTGAGCGCGTCGCGCGCCTCCTGCAGGGCAGCCGCGTAGTCGCCCGTCGGAGCCGGGGTGCCCGACGATCCGCCCGAACCGCTGTTCTGGTCGGTCGGGGTGACGGTCTCGTCGCCCGTATTCGCGCCGGAATCACCGCCGAACAACGTATCGAGCGCCTCGCTGAGCGTGTTCTCGAACGCGATCTTGTTGCCGAAGGCGACCAGCACGCGTCTCAGCTGCGGGAGCTTCGTATCACCCGACGACTGCACGAACACCGGCTGCACGTACAACAGACCGCCACCGACCGGGAGGGTCAGCAGGTTGCCGTTGAGCACCTGCGACTGCCCCTGTTTCAGAATGTTGATCTGCGACGAGACGTTCGTATCGGAGTCGAACGTGTTCTGCACCTGGCCGGGTCCGGGCACCGTGGTCGACGAATCGATCACGAGCATTCGGAGCTTGCCGTAGTCGTCGCGTTTCGTCCCCTGCTGATTACCCGCATTGGAGTCGACGGCGAGATAGCCCGTGAGCACGTTTCTCGCCTGCCCGCCCTGAGACGCCGGGATGAAGCTCGTGAACATCGAGTACGACGGGTCGTCCTGGTTCGGCATCTTCATCGTCAGGTAGTACGGCGGCTGGAAGGTCGCCGGGTCCTGCGGGTCGTTCGGGGTCGTCCAGCGGTTGTCCTGCTGAAAGAACGAACGCGCGTCGTCGACGTGGTACACGCCGAGCATCGAGCGCTGGACCTTCATCAGGTCGGTCGGGTAGCGCACGTGGCTCATGAGGTCGGCCGACATGTCGGTCCACGGCTTGACGGTCGTGGGGTAGATGTTCTGCCACGCCTTGAGCAGCGGGTCCTGGTCGTCCCACGCGTACAGGCTCACCGAGCCGTCGTAGGCGTCGACCGTGGCCTTGACCGAGTTGCGGATGTAGTTGATGTCATCCAACGCGTAGGTCGGAGCCGGGTTGTTCGAGTCGGCGATCGCCCGCGAGAGCGAGACGCCCGAGGAGTACGGGTAGTTCGCGCTCGTGGTGTAGCCGTCGATGACCCACTTGATGCGCCCGTCGACGACCGTGGGGTACGGGTCGCTGTCGAGCGTCAGGTACGGCGCGAGCTTCTGCACGCGCTGCTTGGGGTTGCGGTCGTAGAGGATCTGCGAGTCGGAGTTGACGTAGTCCGAGAACAGGATCTGCTCCGACTGGAACTTCAGCGCGTAGATGAGGCGGTTGAAGACGTTGCCGACGCTGGGGCCGCCGTTACCGGCGAAGGTCGTGCGCGTCTCGTTGCCGCCGTCGGCGCCGAGCGGGTAGTCGAGCTCGATGTTCTCGCCGCCCTCGGGGCCGCCGACGATCGAGTACGGGGGCGACTGCTCGCCGAAGTAGACCCGCGGCTCGTAGTTGAGGTCGGTCAGGAAGCCGGTGCCGGGGATGGCCTGCTCGAGGAAGACCGGGTCGCCGTCGGCGGTGCGCTCGTTACCGGCGGCCGCAACCATGCCGTAGCCGTGCGTGTAGACGAGGGTCGTGTTCTGCCACGAGGCCGCGTCGCCGAGCTGACCGATGTTCAGCTCGCGCAGTGACACCACGGTGTCCTGCGTCTGGCCGTTGATCGTGTAGCGGTCGACGTCGAGCGGAGTGTTGAACTGGTAGTACGCGCGGTACTGCTCGAGCTGGCGCACGGTCGGGCCGATGATCGCGGGGTCCATGATGCGCAGCTGCGCGGTGGACTCGGCGTCGTTGCGCAGCTGACCCGCCTGGGCCGTCGTGGTGGCCTGGAAGTTCTCTTTCTCGATGTTGTCGAGACCGTACGCGGCCTTCGTCCCGTCGAGGTTGCGCTGATAGTACTGGCTCTCGAGAGCGAGCTCGTTCGGACGCACCTGGAACGTGGTCACCGCCCACGGGATGGCGGCGCCGACGACGATCGCCGAGACGACCAGCAGCGCGGTACCGATCAGCGGGTAGCGCCAGCGACCGAGGAACGCCGTGACGAAGAACGCGAGGGCCACGATGACGGCCGCGATCGCGAGGATCGTCTGGCCGGGGATGACGGCGTTCGTGCCGACGTAGCCAGGACCGGTGATGCGCTCCGACGGCTCGACGAGCGTGCGGAAACGGTCGAGCCAGAGGCTCGCACCCTGCAGCAGCAGGTAGAGGCCGGCGAGGATCGCGAGCTGGATGCGCGCGGCCTTCGAGATGCGCAGCTCGCGCTGGCCGACGCGCACCGAGCCGTACAGGTACGAGACCACGCCCGTGAGCAGGAGGCACACCAGCACCACCGCGGACGCGAAGCCGAGGGCGGCGGCGTAGAACGGCATCCCGAACAGGTAGAAACCGGTGTCGAGACCGAACTGGGGGTCGGTGGTGGAGGTGGAGACGCCGTTGAACCACAGCCACGTGGTCTCCCACTGGGCGGAGGCGGCGAAGCCCGCGAAGAAGCCGAAGAAGATCGGGATGCCCCACATCGCCAGGCGGCGGAGCGGCTCGACGACCTCCTGATAGCGGTCGAGCTGCGAGCTCAGACGCGCGTACACCGGCCGCAGCCGGTAGGCGAGATGGATGACGCCCCACACGGGCAACGCCATCGCGACAAAACCGACGACGAACATCACGCTCCGGCCGATCCACTGGGTGGTCAGCACGGTGGTGAAGCCCAGCTGCGAGAACCACAGCCAGTCGGAGTACAGGTTCGCGAAGACGAAGAACGCCACGACGAGCGCTGCGATCACCGCCAGAGTGATCGAGATGATCCGTCGAGAGCGGTTAGGAGGCGTGGCCTGATTCGGCGCCGAGGTCGTGGTCACCCGTCCATCCTAGGCGCGCCCCGCCTGGGGTTCGCCGTGAAAGGACGATCACGAAGTACACGTCGGCAGGGCGTCGAGATCGCCCCCGTCGCGGATGGTCTCGAGCATGGTGAGCGACTGCTTCAGCGTCGACGTCGAGAACACCCGGATGCCGTCGGGCACGTGCCCCACGACCTCGTTGCAGTTCGCCTCAGGCGCGAGGAACCAGGTGGCCCCGGCATCCCGAGCTCCGTAGAGCTTCTGACGGATGCCGCCGATCGGGCCCACATTGCCGTCGGCGTCGATCGTGCCGGTGCCGGCGATGTGCTGGCCACCGGTCAGATCGCCGGGCGACATCTTGTCGATGATGCCGAGCGCGAACATCATGCCGGCGCTCGGGCCGCCCACGTCGTTCAGCTGGATCTTCACGTCGACGGGGAGGTCGAACGTCATCATCAGTCCGACGCCCAACAGGTACTGCGTCTGACCGTTCACATCGGTCTGCCGGGGTGTGACCTGGACGGTGGATGCCGTGCCATCGCGCTCGTACCCGACGGTGACCGGGGCTCCGGCGGCCTTCTGCACGGCGGCGCGAACGTCGTCGATGTTCGAAACCGCCGCCCCGTCGACGGAGGTGATGACGTCGTTCTGCTGCAGCAGGCCCTTCGCGGCCCCGGAGTCGTCGATCGTGCCGACGGCGATCTCCTGCGGGACGTCGTACCCGAGCTGCCGGAGGGCCGCGGCGCTCGCCTCGAGCTGCGAGTCGGTCATGAGGGCGGCGTTCTCGGTGTTGCGCTGCTCGGTGCTCTGCCCCGCGGGGAAGATGCGGTCGATCGGGACGACGGCGCGCGAGCTGTCGAACCAGGCCAAGGCCAACTCGATCCACGACGGAGTGTGCTCGCGGTTGCCGCTCACCTGGACGGTCAGCAGGTCGAGCTGACCGGTACTGGTGGAGTCCTTCTCGTCGGGCACGGTGATCAGGGGCACCTGCTGGCCGTCGGCCGACGCGGTGGTCCCGAGCGTGTTGTAGACCGGGCCGGGCTGCTGGATGACGTAGGCCGAGGGCAGGAACGTCATCACGAACAGCACGATCACGGCGATCGTGAGCGACCAGACGCCGACGACGGTGCCGCGCCTCCACCGCTGTCGAGGGGCGGGCACGACGGAGACGTTCTCATCGAACAGGGTCACGGTCTCAATCCTTTGCCGGGTCGTTCGCGCGCGGCGTAAGCGGCGAGAGGCCGGGCCGACAGATGCGGGGAAGCGTGCGACTAGCGTAGGACTCGTTCCCCCAGACCTGGCTGAAAGGCGGCTGAAGTGGCAGACGACAACCCCGGCGGCGACCGGAGCCCCGAGGACGAGTTCCAAGAACTCATGCGCCGTCTCATGTCAGGCGATGTCAGCGGAATCGACCCCGAACAGCTCTCGCGGCTGTCGGGCATGCAGATCGATCCCGCGATGCTGCAGGCGGTCATGGCGCAGTTGCAGGGCGCCTTCGCCGGCACCAACGAGGGCGTCGACTGGAGCCTGGCCGAGCGCCAGGCCCTGCACATCGCCAACCAGGACGGCCTGGGCGTGACCAGCGGTCAGCGCACCGACATCGACCAGGCGTTCACCCTCGCGGCACTGTGGCTGGGAGAGGCCACCTCGATCAGCGACCTCCCCCGTCCCCCGCGCGCCGTCACTCGCGGCGCCTGGGTGAGCGCGACCCTGCCCGTCTGGCAAGAGCTCGCCGAGCCCGTCGCGACCAGCATCGCCGACGCCCTCACCGCAGCCCTCGGACAGCAGGCCCCCGACGACATGCAGGAGATGATCGCCGGAGCCGGTCGCCTCATGCGCACCGTCGGCGGGTCGCTCTTCGCCACCCAACTCGGCCAGGTCGTCGGCCGACTGTCGACCGAGGTCGTCGGTGGCGGAGACGTCGGCATCCCCGTCATGCCCGACGGTGAGGCCGCGATCCTGCCGCAGAACTTCGCCGACTTCGGTCGCGACCTCGAGATCCCCGAGGATCAGCTGGCCCTCTACCTCGCGACCCGCGAACTCGCTCACGCGCGCCTGTTCCGTCACGCCCGGTGGCTGCGCCTGCACGTCATCTCGCAGGTGCGCGACTTCGCCCGCGGCATCCACGTCGACACCGCCGCCCTCGAAGACCTCGCCTCGCGCTTCGACCCGACGCAGCCCGAAGAACTGCGCGGCGCCCTCGAGAGCGGTGCCCTACTGCCCGAGCGCTCCGAAGAGCAGACCGCGGCCCTCACGCGCCTCGAGAACCTGCTCGCCACGATCGAGGGCTGGGTCGACGTCGTCACCGAGGACGCCACCTCGCGGCTGCCCTCGGCCGGACGCATCGCCGAGGCCGTGCGCCGCCGCCGCGCGGTGGGCGGTCCCGCCGAGCAGGCGCTCGGCGCCCTCGTCGGCCTCGAACTGCGCCCGCGCCGCATGCGCGAGGCCGCGGCCATGTGGCGCGCCGTCACCGACGCGGTCGGCGTCGACGGTCGCGACGGGCTGTGGGACTACCCCGACCTCATGCCGTCGTCGGAGGACATCGACGACCCCGCGGCGCTCATCGCGCGCCTGACGGCCGCCTCGCGCGGCGAAGCGGCCCCCTCCGACGCGATGGACGACGCATTGGCGCAGCTGCTCGCCGAGGAAGCCGACGGCGGTCGACGCGACGCCGAGAGCGAGAGCCCGGATGCCGGGACGCCCGGCGCTGCAGCCCCGGATGCCGGGAGACCGGATGCCGGGACCCCGGGCGACGCGGCGGGTGACGCCGGACGCGACGGCGGCGATGACGATGGAGCGGCTCCGGGAGACCAGCGCCCGGTGTGACGCGGGCCCGGGGCGCTGTTGTGAGCGCCGAGCCGGCTTCGAGCTGACGCCCGTGGGGAGGACGACGTTCCTCCCCACGGGCGTTTCGCCGTTTTCGCCCTGGGGACAACGGCATCCGAGATCTCGAGCGACGCGATGATCGGGCGATGATCAGACTCGATTCCGCCGCTCCCCCGCTCTGGCGCGCCGACGGGAGCATCCAGTTCGGCGCCCCCGCGGTGGCCGTCTCGCCGTTCACCGGCTCGTGGGTCGACGTCGTCGTCGCGGCCCTGGCCGAGGGGACGAACCCGGCCGCTGTGCGGGGGCTCGCCCGCGTGCACGGAGCCGGGGACGGCGAGGCCGACGCCTTCCTCGCGGCGGTCGCGCCGGCGTTGGCGCGGAGGACGCGGCATCCACCCCTCGCCCTTCACGTCGACGACGACCTGCCGGCGCGGGCGACTCGCGCCGTGCTGGCGGCATTGCCCGCCCGCTCGCGGGTCGTTCCCTGGGCAGGACCGGCGACCGAAGACGTCGCCCCCGGAACGCGGGTCGTTCTGCTGGCCGCTCACCGGGTCGACCCGCGACGGGCGGGGCCGCTCGTCCGCGACGACGTGACCCACGTGCCCCTCGTCCTCGACGGGTCAGGCGCCCGCATCGGCCCCGTCGTGGCGCCGGGACGGACCGCGTGCCTGGCCTGCCTCGACGCCGATCAGCGCCGCCACGACCCGGGCTGGGCCACGGTGGCCGCCCAACTGATCGGCAGACCCCGACCCGAAGTCGACGTGGCCCTCGCCGCCGAGGCCGGTCGGGCGGCGCGGTTCTTGCTCACCGCTCCGATCGGGCGGACGACGAGGTCGTTGCACCTGCGCGGCGACTCGTTCCGGCGGGCCTGGACGCTGCATCAGCCGAGCGCAGACTGCCACTGCCGATCTCCCGAAGGAATCGCGACGGAGACCGCTCACCCCGACCTCGGCCCCGCGCCCAGCTCACCGACAGCGTTCGCGCGGCCCGCGTGACGCCCACGTACGCGAGGCGTCGCTCCTCGTCGACCGCCTCGAACGTCTTCGCGTACGAGATCGGCAGGAGCCCTTCGCTGACTCCCACGAGGTACACGTGATCCCACTCCAGACCCTTCGCCGCGTGCAGCGTCGCCAGCGTCACCGTGCGGGTGGTCGGCTCGTGCTGATCGCGGGCGCGCGCCTGCAGGTCGTCGGTGAAAGCTCGCAGATCCGTACCCGCGGGGGCCTCCTCGGCCAGCCGCAGCAGAGCCGCCCGCGCCTCCCACGCCTCGCGCAGAGCACCGCCCGCCTCGGGCGGGTCGTCGGTGAGCCCGACGCTGCGCAGCACATCGCGCACCGTCGGAAGGAAGCCCGTCTCGAGCGGCGCCACGGACGCCGCCCGCAGAGCCATGAGCGCCTGACGCACCTCGGGCAGGTCGAAGAACTTGCGCCCACCCAGCACGGACGCTGCGACACCCACCTTCGCCAGAGCAGAGAGCAGCGCCGCCGACTGGGCGTGCGAGCGGTACAGCACGGCGATGTCGTGCGGATCGACGCCGCGCGAGAGCGAGTCGCGGATCGAGCGAGCCACGGCGGCGGCCTCGTCTTCGTCGTCGTCGAAGGCGCGGACCGTCGGGGTAGGCGTCTCGTCGTCGCTCGCGGCCTTCAGCTCGAGGGCGCCGGCCCGGCCCCGCATGAGGTCGTTCGCGACGGCGAGCACGGGAGCGGTGGAGCGGTAGTTGCGCTCGAGACGCACGACGCGCGCGTCATCGTGGGTGCGCTCGAAATCGAGCAGGTACCGCGCATCGGCGCCCGTGAAGGAATAGACCGTCTGGCTCGCGTCGCCCACCACGCACAGGTCGCGACGATCCCCGAGCCACAGCTCGAGCAGCCGGTTCTGCAGCGGGGAGACGTCCTGGTACTCATCCACCGTGAAGTGCCGGTACTGCTCGCGCACCGCCGCGGCGACGCGCGGTTCGGCCTCGATCATGCCGGCGCACGTCAGCAGGACATCCTCGAAGTCCATCTGACGACGCTCGTCCTTGAGCTTCTCGTACGCCCGCTGCAACGCGACGACCTGATCCACACCGAGGCGGCCGACGCCGTCGGGGCGGTCCGCCGCGTACTGCTCGATCGACCGCAGGGTCACCTTGCGCCACTCGATCGCCGAGGCCACATCGCGAAGGGTCGCCGTGTCGGGAGCGAGTCCCACACCGTCGGCCGCGTGCGCGAGCATGCGGACCTTGTTGTCGATGATCGACGGAGCCTGGTCGCCGGCGAGCGTCGGCCAGAAGAAGTTGACCTGCGCCAGGGCCGCCGCGTGGAACGTGCGGGCCGACACCCCCGAGACGCCGAGAGCGCGCAGACGCCCGCGCATCTCTCCCGCGGCCTTGGCCGTGAAGGTCACCGCCATCACGCGCTGCGGCGAGTACGCGCCGGTGTCGACGCCGTGGGCGATGCGACGCGTGATCACGCGCGTCTTACCGGTCCCCGCCCCCGCGAGCACGCACACCGGACCGCGCAGCGCGCGGGCGGCCTCGAGCTGGTACTCGTCGAGCCCCTCGAGCGGCGAGGTCACGCGACGCCTCGATACCAGTCGTCGATGAGCCGCCGGGCGATGGACGCCCGTCCCGGAAGCATCGCCGAGCCCTGGCCCCGCAGCGCCGCCCCGATCTCGTCACGGTGGAACCAGCGCACCTCGACGATCTCGTCGCCGTCGGCCTGCGCCTCGGCGTCGTCCACGACCACCGCGCGGAAGCCGAGCATCAGCGACCGCGGATACGGCCACGCCTGCGAACCGCGGTACGCGATGTCGCGCAAGCGCACCCCGGCCTCCTCGCCCACCTCGCGGGACACGGCATCTTCGAGCGATTCCCCCGCCTCGGCGAAGCCGGCGAAACATGAATACCGGTCCCCGCCCCAGGCGGCATTGGCACCGAGCAGGATGCGGTCGTCACTGGTGGCGGAGGTCACGAGCACGATGACTGCGGGGTCGGTGCGCGGAAAATGCTCGCGCCCGCACACGGGACAGTGGCGCGACCAGCCGGCGTGGCGCAGTTCGGTCGCCGAGCCGCACGCCGGGCAGAAGGCGGCATCGCGCAGCCACCCCGCCAGAGCGACGGCGGTGGTCAGCAGTTCGGCTTCGCCGGCGGGCAGGTCGCCACCGGCGGCGCGGAGCGGGGACCACTCGGCATCCGGAACGATCTCGTCGGGCGCGCCATCGCTCAACGCCGCCAGAACGACCGCGGTGCGGTCGGGAGTGCGTCCGAGGAATGCCCACTCGGTCACGACGTCGTCGTCCACCTCCGTGGTCGACACGAGTGCGAGGCGGCCGTCGCGGAGGGGCGCGGCGTCTCGACGGATCGCGAGCACACGCGTGCCCGGCTCCGCGCGGAGGCGGCCCAGCAAGGTTTCGTCGTCACGCTCACCACCCGCGCGATCCACGGTCAACGGGGGACGGACCTCGGACGACGAGGACGCGGGACGCGGCATCGAACACCTCTCTGACGGCGGGCGGCAAGCGGCGGTCGGACGACCGACCTCCTCGGTCAAGGGCGTGGCGCGGGCCGGTGAAGGAAGGCCCGACCTACCCTGGGGGCATGGCACGCTCGCCCCTCATTTTAGCCGCGTCGGCGACAACGGCCCTGCCCGGTGCAGCCTTCTCGAACGTCAGCACCCTGACCGAGAACGCCGCAGGTCGCTTCGATGCCGCTCTCGCGCGCACCGCCGACGGGCGCGAGGTCGTCATCCGCATGCCGGCTGGCGAAGAGGCTGCCCCCGACCTCGCCGCCGAATCGCGCGCCCTGCACGCGCTCACGGCGGGCGTCCGCGCCCTCCTCCCCTTCGCCGTGCCCGAAGTGATCGGAGAAAGCGGCTCCGGAACGCAGCGCGTGCTCATCGTCGACCGCATCGACGGCTACCGCATCGACCCCGCGCACCTGCCCAAGGGCCCCGGCTACGCACCCGCCATCGGCGGAGCCCTGGCCGCCGTGCACGCACTCCCCGTGTCGATCGTCCGCACCGACGGACTTCCCGTGCGCTCCCCCGAGCAGGTGCGCGACGACGTCAAGCGACTCCTCGACCGCGCCGATGCGACCGGACGCGTCAGCGACGACCTCATGCTGCGCTGGCGCCGCGCGCTCGACGTCGACGACCTGTGGCGCTTCGAATCGGCGGTCGTCCTGGGCGGAGCGACCAGCTCCTCCATCCTCCTCGCCGACGACGAGGACGAGATCCCCCACGTGGTCGGCATCCTCGACTGGGCCGGGCTCAGTGTCGGCGACCCGGCCGTGGACCTGCGCTGGTTGGCATCCGCTCCCCTGGCCGCCGACGACGTGCACGCCGGATACGCCGCCGCGGGCGACCGCTCCCCCGATCCCCTTCTGCGCGAGCGCGCCCGGCTGTACGCCGAGCTCGAGTTCGCCCGGTGGCTCGTGCACGGCCACGACGCCGGCGAGACCGACGTCGTCGCCGACGCCGTCGCCCTGCTCGACGCCCTGGCCGACGGCGTGCGCGGCGACCACATCGTGCCCGACTCGCGCAGCGACATCGACGACGCGATGGCCCTCGTCGAGAGCGTCCCCCCGGTCTCCGCCCCGGCCGCGGTCGACACCTCGATGCAGACCGACGCCTACGACCCCGAAGCCCTCTCGCTGTACCTTTCCGCCGAGCGCGACCGCGCCACGGCTGCCGAGGCCCTCGCCGAAGCCCTCGCGAACGCGAAGGAATCGGATGCCGACAGCGGAGCGATCCACGTCGACCGGCTGCCCGTCCCCGACAGCGTCGAGCCCGGCGCAACCGAACCGCTCGACCTCGACGGGTGGTCCGAGGGTGACGCCCGGGAGCCGAAGGACGACCGCACTCAGGGGCCCGCACTCAGCGGAGACACCGACGCGACCTCGCTCTGGTCGCGCGCCGCGGTGTCCGCCGACCCGGCCGGGCCCGCCGTCCGCGACGAGAACACGTTCGGCGGCGACGCATCCGAGGATCAGCACCCCGCCGAGGGTGACGCCGCGCCCATCGACGACGAAGAAGACGCCGCTCGCGCGAGCCGCGCCGCACTTCGCCGCTGGGGCGTCTCCGGCGACGGGGCCTGACGGGTTTCTCCGGTTCGCGGGGGTGATCTCCTGCGTCGGGGGTGACACCGACCGCGCTCGCGGCCGCGCCGATTGGGGCGGGGCCCGGCGTTGCCTGCGGTTTGGGGCGAGTTTGAACGTTTGGGGCGTGAATTTCGCGCCCCAAACGGAAAATCGCGCCCCAAACCTACGATGACCGCCCCGGCACAGCGAACCACGCCGCAGAAATCCAGCTGACACCGACTGCGCTCGGGGCTCCGCCGCTCGGGGCGAGGCCCGGTGTTGCCTGCGGTTTGGGGACTCGGCCCGGCGTTGCCAGCGGTTTGGGGCGGGTTTTAAGCGTTTGGGGCGTCAATTTCACGCCCCAAACGGAAAATCGCGCCCCAAATCCGTGATGACCGCCCCGGGACAGCGAACCTCGCCACGGAAATCCAAGGGGCGCGCCCACCGCAAATCGCGCCGCAAATGGCGCGTTTCAGGTCAAGGAGACCGCCCTGCGACCGGCCTGAGGCGCGTACTTCCGCGACCTCGACATCACCCCGTACCCGTCATCAGGTGGTCACCGCGCTGCGCAAGCGACCGCGCCCGGGTCAGCCCCGCAGCACCAGCTCGTCGCCGACGTAGAACAGGGCCACATCGATCAGGTCGAGGTCGATGCCGTGTTTCGCGTGGTACGCCTCGCGGTAGAGCTCGAGCTGCAGCATGCGCGAGCGACGCTCGGGCTCGCTGGTGGGCGGGCGACCCGTCTTCCAGTCGACGATCTCGTACCTCTCGCCGCGGCGGTACACGGCATCCAGCTTGCAGATGACGACGTGCTCGCGACCGTCGAGGCGGGTCGTGACGAAGTCGATCTCGGTTTCGACCTCGAGGGGCCGCAACCCCGCCCATTCCGAGCGCTCGAAGCAGGCGCGCAGTCGCTCGAGTTCCGCCGCATCCGCCGCAGACGCTCCGTGCTCGTCGTCGTCCCACAGGCCGTCGTCGTCGAGCCCGATCCCCGCACCGACCAGCCCGGAGCGCTGCTCGACCCAGGCGTGGAAAAGGGTACCCAGACGCGTCTGCCGGTACGGGCGCTCCGGCATGGGGCGCCTCAGGTCGTCGACCGCCCGCCCGTAGTCGGCGACGAAATCCTTGAACCGCGACGCCGGGATACGCGTCGGAGCCGGCGTGTGCACGGGCCGGAGGCGGTCGGCGCGTTCGGCGAGCAGCAGTTCGAGGTCGTCGTCGGGGTCGGCCGGAGGCGCCGCGCGCGCCGCGGTGACGGCGCTCACCGCGCCCGAGATCGCTGTGCGCCGCGCGCCGAGCGGGTCGAGCGGCCACTGCAGCAGGCGCCGCTCGCCGTCGTAGGGGTCCTCCCCCGCCTCATCGACGGTCAGCTCGACGCCGAGCGCCTCGGCCGCCTCGTCGAGGAAGATGCTGGGTCTCCGCGGTCGCTTCGTGCCCGACCAGCTCGACCCCGACAGCATGAGGTGATCCCTGGCGCGTGTGAATGCCACGTAGGCGAGACGCCGGTCCTCATCGAGCTGACGCGCCCGGTTGTCGGCGACGAACGCGTCGATCGCCGCTTTGAGGTCCTGCTGCGTCTCGGCCCCGCGCCACCCGAACACTGGGAGCCAGGCGGAGTCGCCCCGGAACTCCGACGGCAGGATGCCGAATCCCAGCCACCCCTTCGTGTCGCGGGGCAGTGAGGGCAGCTCGTCGGTCACGAGACGCACGACTGCCACGGCATCCCATTCGAGGCCCTTCGAGCCGTGGATCGTGAGGAGCTGCACCACGTCGTCTTCGGGCGGCTCGGTGCGGGGCGCGAATTCGTCTGCCTGTTCGGCGTGGTCGAGCCAGGCGAGCAGGCTCGGCACCGATCCGGACTCGTCCGCGGCGAGGAACCCGCGGATCTCGTCGACGAAAGCGCGCAGCTGCGCCGAGGCGATGCGCGCCGGGCCGCGGGCTTCGTTGGCCGCGAGCTCGATGTCGAGACGGAGCTCGGCCTCGATCAGCCGGATGAGTTCGGGGATGGGAGCACCGACGCTGCGCCTCAGCGCGGCGAACACCGCTCCCGCCTCGCGGAGGCGCGCGCGTCCCTCTGGGGTGATGTCGGTGAGCCAGCCGTGACCGTCGGTCTGGCGCGTGACGAAGTCGAGGGCGTCGACGAGCGACGCCCGATCGGCTCCGGGAGTCGAGCGCAGACGGTCCACGGTCTCGGGCGCGAGCGGCTGCAGGGCGACGTCGTGGGTGGCCAGGCGGCGGGCGAGCTGCGCGAGAGCGCGGAGATCCGCGAGACCGACGGCCCAGCGCGGGCCGGACAACAGGCGGATCAGCGCAGACCCCGCCTCGGGGTCGCTGATGACCCGCAGGACCGACACGACGTCGACGACCTCGGGAGTGGTCAGCAGGCCGCCCAGCCCGAGGATGCGATGAGGGATGCCACGCCGCCCGAGCGCATCGCCGAAGCGCACCATGTGCTTCTTGCTGCGGAACAGCACCGCTCCCGTGGTGCCGCGTCCCTCTGCGGCACGAGCCGCGCGGACGCCGACGAACCACGACGCGACACGATCGGCCTCTGCGTCGAGGTCGTTCTCGAACGCGATCTCGACCACTCCGTCGGGAGCCCCCGGCCGCGAGCGGAGCTCTTCGACCGCGACGGCCACCCGCGAGGCAAGGGGCGCCAGCACGGCGTTGGCGGCGTCGAGCACGCGCGCGCTGTTGCGCCAGCTCGTCAAGAGGGCGAATCGCTGACATCCGCCCGTCGGGGCGAAGGCGTCGGGGAAGCCGCCGAGGTTTCCGGCACTGGCGCCGCGCCAGGCGTAGATGGCCTGGTGCGGGTCGCCGACGGCCATGACGCCGGTCCCGCCGAACAGGGTCGCCAGCAGGTCGGTCTGAACGACCGAGGTGTCCTGGTACTCGTCGAGCAGCACGACGCGATAGCGCGCGCGCAGTTCTTCGACGACCGCGGGGTGCTCCTGGGCGATGCGCAGGGCACCGGCCACCTGGTCGGCGAAGTCCATGACACCCAGCCGCGCTTTCTCGCGGTCGTAATCGGCGGCGAGCCGCGCGAGCAGCGACAACGCCGACACCCGGGTCGCGGCGTCGGCCACGTCTTTGTAGACGCCGACGCGGGCCGAGGTCGACGGGCGCTCGACGATGCGACCGAAATCGTCGGGGAAGGCGGCGAGCTTCTCGAGGTCGACGAGGTTGTCGACGCCGTCGCGGGCGATGCGCAGTGCCGCGTCGATCAGCGTGCGCGGGGATTCTTGACGCTCCTCGAGGCGGGGGTCGTCGGAGGCGAAGACGACCCTCCGCATGAGCAACCATGCCGCCGATTCCGACATCACGGCCGCCTCGGAATCACGACCAATCCGCAGCCCGTGCTCGCGCACGATCGAGTCGGCGAAGCTGTTGTAGGTCGACACGGTGGGCCGGTGCAGGAGTTGGTCACCCTCGTCGAGACCGGCGTCGGCCGCCCCGACCTCGGCGGCGAGAGCATCGAGGACCTCCCGCCGAGCCGCGTCGGCTTTCGCCCCCTCGAGTCGAGCGACGTCGGCGAACACCGACAGCCGGCCGGCCTCGTGAAGAGCGGGCAGCGCGGGCAGCAGCCCTCGTGTCTCGAACTCCGACAGACGCTGCAGACGGCGCTGGATACGCTCGGCCAGCTCTCCGGCCGCCTTTCGCGTGAACGTCAGCCCGAGCACCTCGTCGCGCCGGACCAGTCCGTTCGCCACGAGCCAGACGACGCGTCCGGCCATGGTCTCGGTCTTGCCGCTGCCGGCGCCCGCAACGACGAGGGCGGGGGCGAGGGGGGCTTCGATGACGGCGGTCTGCTCGACGGTCGGCGGGAACTGCCCGAGGGCCGCGGCGATCGTCGCGGCAGAGAGCACAGCGCTCACGACGTCCTCCTCGAGCGCCGGCGGGTGCCCCCGAGGACCGGGAGAACAAAGGTCATGACGCACTCACCGCCGAGACCGTGTGGATGCGGCACAGGCCGTACGAGAATTCGTCTCGGCAGTGGACTTCGTACGGGGCGGCGAAGCTCGTGCCGCGCATCACCTCGACCGCGCGCTGCACCCGCTCGACGAACTGCGCGCGCTGCGCGTCGTCGAACGGCTTCTGCGTCGGTTCGGCGTAGTCCTTCTTGGCCGCGATCGGACGTAGTACGAGCAGCTTCGCCCCACCCGAGGGCAGCCCCGCGACCTGCTCGATCGCGCCCGACGAGAACGCCAGCTGGTACGCCGCGAGCTGAGGGTTGTCGGCGACCTTGGCGTCGGTCTGGGGCTCGCTCTTGCCGGTCTTGAGGTCGACGATCACGACCTCTCCCGCGGGTGTCACCTCGACCCGATCGATGTCGCCGCTCAGCACGGCGCCGTGCTCGCCGGCATCCGCGATGGGGATCGGGACCTCGAAGTGCCGCTCGGCGCCGATCAAGCGCCCGCCCGCGTCATCGAACCGACGCAGGTACGCGGCCAGACGACGAATCAGTTCGCGCGCACGGGTGCGTTCGGCCCGCTCGCGCCACACGGCGTCGAAGGCCAGGTCGCCCCAGCGCTCGTCGACCACGGCCCAGAGGTCGTCTTCGGACGACGACGCCGCCGTCTCGAGCGCCGCGTGGATGATCGTGCCGATGCCGGCCGTCGTCCCGCCCCGGTCACCGCCGAGGTCGGCGATGACCCAGTCGAGCTCGCATTCTTCGAGAGCGTGCAGGCGCGACGGCGAGACGCGGACGTCTTCGCGCGTCAGGTCGCGCAGGGGTGCCGACGAGGTCGGTGCGGCCACGCCGTACCACTCCTCGGGCGCTGCACCGGCGACCCCGGCTGTTGCGAGGAGCGCGAGCTGGCCCGCCGCGTGGGCGCGCTCGGTCGCGGGAACCCGCGGCGCGGTCAGCGAACGCCGGTGCCGAGCGACGAGGCCCCGCAACGACAGCGGATGTTCGGGAATGGATGCCGCCGGCTCGGGCGCCGGGAGCATCTCGAACAGCACGCTGGGCCCGGTGTCGTCGTCGTCGACGGCGGTGACGACGAGAAGCGAACCGGCCCGGCTCAGGGCGCGGACGAACAGCCTGAGCTCGTCGTGCATGGCCGCGCGACGGCGGTCGAGCATGCCCGCGGCGGGGAGGTCGGGGTTCTGCACCGCGTCGGCCAGACGCCAGGTCTCGAGCAGGCCACCGCGCAGGCGGGTGTTGGGCCACACCCCGTCTTGCACCCCCGCGATGATGACGGTGTCGAACGCGGTGCCGGCCGCAGCCGCGGGGGTGAGCACGCGGACCGTGTCGACGACGGCGGGCTGCTCGATGCGGTCTTCGGCGACGTCGCTGTCGAGGACGGCCCGCAGGAAGACCGAGGCCTCGCCGTCGGGTTCGCGTTCGGTGTAGCGCTTCGCCGCCTGGAAGAGCGCGACGACGGCGTCGAGGTCGCGGTCGGCCTGTTCGGCGATCGGCCCGTGCCCGCGGACGGCCTCGCGCCACGACCGGGAGAGTCCGCTGCGCTCCCACGCGGTCCACAGCAGTTCGTGGGGTGTCGCGCGGGAGAGGGCCTGCGCCCGGAGGGCGGCCAGGGTCTCGCCCAGCCGTGCGGCGCGACGTGCCTCGCGCGTGTCGACGGTCTCGAGTTCGAGAGGGAAGCGCACGCCGGAGACGAGCAGCTCGGTCGCCGTGCGTGCTCCCCCGGCGCCGAGCTCGTCGTGGCGAAGCGCCGTGCGCAGCCGACGGAGCTCGATGGGATCGAGACCCCCGAACGTCCCGAGCAGAGCGTCGACCACCTCGTCGGGAGCCCAGTCGTCGGGGTCTTTCATGCCGAGCTCGACAAGACCCACGAGGTCGCGGACCGGTCGCTGGACACCGAGGGCGAGCCCGGGCCCGCTCGCCCGAGCGGGCACCTCTCGCGCGGCCAACTCGGCCTCGAGGGTCGCGACCTGCCGTGAATCGTGCGCGATCACGGCGCACGAGCCCCAGGGCACGCCGTCGAGGACGTGCCGTTCCCGCAGCAGACGGGCGATGGCATCGGCCTCTTCGGCCGGGGACCGGAGGAGGTACGTGCGCACCGACCCCTGCGGCACCGCGCCCGAGGGGGCGCGTCGGTGAGCGACGACCCCGGCCGCACCGATCCGCGTCACGACGCGACGAACGAGGTCGATCTGTTCGGGCGTTCCCCGATGCGGCTCGCCGAGCGCGGCGGTCGTGCCCAATTCGCGGGCGAGACGCGCGAAGTTCTCGGGGGTCGCGCCGCGGAACGCTCCCGACCCGACGTCGGGATCGCCGAACGCGACCACGCCGATCCCCAGGCCGCGGCACGCGCGCAGCAGGTCGATGCCGCCGGCTGTCAGCTCTTGCGCATCGTCGACGAGGATGCAGCGCAACGCGGAGAAGCGTCCGAGCAGCCCGCGCTCGACACGCGCCTCGTCAAGGACGGCGACGGCCTCGCGCGCGAGATCGGCCGCGTCGCGGTGCGCGCCGCGCATCTCGGAGCGCACCGCCCGGTACTCGTCGGCGAACGACGCCAGTGAAGCCCACACCGGCAGGTCGAACCGCTCGGCGAGATGGACGAGATCGTCGGAGACGACGCCCAGGTCGGTGCATTCCGCGAGGAACGCGCGCAGATCGCCACGGAAACCGCGCGTGGCGCGGATCGCCGGCCCGAGCCACGCGGGCCAGCGCGACAGCCCCTCGAGCTCGTCGAGCGCGTCGCCCTCGAGCAGGTCGCGGATGATCTGGTCTTCGTCGCCGCCCGTGAGCAGCTGCGGCGGTTCGAGGCCACGACGCACTTCGGCGGCCCGCACGAGTTGGAAGGCGAACGACGCCACCGACCGCGCCAGAGCGCCGGACGTGGCTCGCCCCACCGCGAGGGCGAGGGGGTCGCGCAGCGCCGTCGCCGCGGGCCGCGTCGGCGTGAGCACGAGGATCTCGTCGGGATCGACCCAGGATGCCACGAGCTCGCGCACGCGCGCCAGAAGGGTGGTCGTCTTGCCCGAGCCCGGGGCCCCCACGACGACGCCGCTCGCGGCAGCGGGCCAGTCGACGACGACGCGCTGCTCGGCGTCGAGAGCACCTCCCCGGGCGGGAGATGCGTCGAGGGCGACGGCATCCGGGATCTGCATGTCTCCACGCTAATCGCGACCTCCGACATCGCCGTGTGCGACGCCGCGACCGCACCGGTTCGCACCCCGCAGACACCCCCGGGCGCGCGCCCCGCCCCGCCCCCGAGGGACGCTGCGACCCGGCGAGATCTCCCGGTACAGCCACACGCGTTCGCCGTCCGCGAAGCGGCCCCTCCCGCGGGCTGCGGTGTCGGGAGCCTGCCCTAGAGTCGAATCACGCGCCGGGCCGACCGCGGCCCGCGGGGAAAGGACGCATCGTGGAGATCCGCATCGGAATCACCAACACCGGCCGCGAGCTGAACTTCGAGACGAACGAGAGCTCGGACGCCGTCAAGTCGGCCGTCGCCGCCGCCCTCGACAACTCCGCCAGCCACGTCACCTTCACCGACGTGAAGGGCAACTCCTACCTCGTTCCGACCGCCAACCTCGCGTTCGTCGAACTGGGCACCGAAGAGTCGCGTCGCGTCGGCTTCGTCGCCTGACACTCGAGCCGTGCAGATCCTGCTCGGACTGATCATCGGCGCGGTCATCGGCCTCGCCGTGCACTTCGCGCTTCCGCGCCGTCACCTCCGCGGCGTCGTCCTCGCCCCTCTGGCGGGGGCCGCCGCGGCGGCGATCGTGTGGACGGCGCTGACGTGGATGGGCCTCGGCGTCGACTCGCCGATCCTCTGGATCGTCGCCGTCCTGGCCCCGGCCGTCACGACGTTCGCGCTCGTGTCGCTGCTCACGCGGTCGCGCGTCGCCCGCGACGAAGCCGATCGCGCGCGCCTGGGCGTCTGACGGCAGCACCGGATGCCGGCTCCCCGGCGCCGACGAAGCCCGCGGCATCCCCGCGACAAGGTGCATGCCCCCGGCGGTGACCGTCGTTAGGCGGCGAGCCCCATGGCATCCATCCGGCGTGCGTGCGCACCCATCAGTTCGCTGAACACGGGCTCGACCTTGGCCTCTTCGTCGCGATCGAGGTGACCGTGGCGGAGCGCGGCGCGCGCGACCAGCAGGGTGTCACCGACCAGTCGGCGGCCCCACAGCGCGAGCAGCCAGCGCCACTCCTCGTCGCTTTCGATCGTCGCGACCAGGATGTCGACGATCGCCTGACGGTCGTCGTCGGCCTGGAGGATGCGCGCGACCCGGCGGCCGGTGTCGCCGTAACTCGACGACAGTGCCAGGTAGAAATCGTCGAGAAGACCGGCGGTGATGTGGACCGTGAGCATCGTCTCCTGCGGGCGGACGCCGTGCGTGTTGCGGCGGAAGGCATCGAGCGACTCGCGGAACGGCAGCATGAGCTGCGTCGGATCGGCCCCGCGTTCGCGGATCAGGGCGACGAGCTCCTGGTGCTTGATGAGGGCCGCGCCCGCGGCGCGAGACAGCGACTCCTTCTCGGCCAGCTCGGGAGTCAGGGCGATGAGCTCGCTCAGCGTCTCGAAGAAACCGAGCTGCAGATAGGCGGCCTGACCCAGGAAGGTCTCGACCTCGGGAGCGAGCTCCGCGAAGTCGACCCGCATGGCCTCGCCGAGGTCTCCGCGCGAACGCAACTGCAGCGTGCGGCCCACCGGGCGCTGACGACGACGGAACCACTCGAACACAGACCACAGCCTAGGCGTCGGGGGCCCGCGAGACACGCCGGGTAGAGTGGAACAGCCCCGGCGTCGGATCGGGGCCCCGCGCCTGTGGACGAGTGAGGCGTGGATACGACTCCCCCAGGCGGTCTCTCGCCGCCGGAACAGGCACGCTCATGACGACATTCGCCGAGCTCGGCATCGATCAGGACATCGTCGATGCCCTCGCATCGAAGGGCATCATCGATGCCTTCCCCATCCAGGAGCAGACGATCCCCTTGGGCCTTCCCGGCCAGGACATCATCGGCCAGGCCAAGACGGGTACTGGGAAGACCTTCGGCTTCGGCATCCCCGTCGTCCAGCGTCTCGGCCTGAACCCCGAGCCGGGCGTCAAGGCGCTCATCGTCGTCCCGACGCGCGAGCTCGCGGTGCAGGTCTACGAAGACATGGACATGCTGACCTCGAACCGCCCCACCAGCGTCGTCGCCATCTACGGCGGCAAGGCGTACGAGGGCCAGATCGACCAGCTCAAGGCCGGCGCGCAGATCGTCGTCGGAACGCCCGGTCGCCTCATCGACCTCGCCAACCAGCGCTTGCTCGACCTGTCGAACGCGACCGAGGTCGTCCTCGACGAGGCCGACAAGATGCTCGACCTCGGCTTCCTCGCCGACATCGAGAAGATCTTCTCGAAGGTGCCGCCGGTGCGTCACACGCAGCTGTTCTCGGCCACGATGCCCGGACCGATCGTCGCGCTCGCCCGCCGCTTCATGTCGAACCCGATTCACATGCGCGCGAACGACCCCGATGAGGGCCTCACGCAGGCGAACATCAAGCACCTCGTCTACCGCGCGCACTCACTGGACAAGGACGAGGTCATCGCCCGCATCCTCCAGGCCGAGGGTCGCGAAAAGGCCGTCATCTTCACCCGCACCAAGCGCGCCGCCCAGAAGCTCGTCGACGAGCTCGGCGACCGCGGCTTCAACGCCGCCGCCGTCCACGGCGACATGAGCCAGGAGGCGCGCGAGCGCTCGATGGCCGCGTTCAAGGCCGGCAAGAAGGACGTCCTGATCGCCACCGACGTCGCCGCCCGCGGCATCGACGTCAACGACGTCACCCACGTGATCAACCACACGATCCCCGACGACGAGAAGACCTACCTGCACCGCGCGGGCCGCACCGGCCGCGCCGGCAAGACCGGCATCGCGGTCACGTTCGTCGACTGGGACGACCTGCACAAGTGGGCGCTCATCAACCGCGCCCTCGAGTTCGGCCAGCCCGAGCCCACCGAGACCTACTCGTCGAGCCCCCACCTCTACACCGACCTCGACATCCCCGAGGGCACCAAGGGTCGTCTCGTGACGGCTCCGAAGGCCGTCGCGCCGAAGCAGGTCGAGAAGAAGAACGAGGGCCAGGATGCCGAGGGCACCCGCGGCCCGCGTCGTCGCCGTCGCGGTGGATCGTCGTCGGCCGAGGGCACCGCCCCCGCCGGTGACGCCGCTCCTCGCGAAGAGGGCGGCGCCGGAACGCATGACGGCGCCGGCAAGGAGCACCACGACGGCAACGCGGCCCCGCGCCGTCGCCGTCGTCGCCGCAGCGGCGGCAGCTCGGGAACGCCGTCGGCTCCCGTGGCCTGATACGCGAACACCGAGAACGGCGCCGATCCCCTCCGCGGGGGTGGGCGCCGTTTCACGTACGCCGGGGTGCCGGCATCCGGAATCCCCCGCCCGCCCCGCGGGCGGACCCGCCCGGCCCTCGCCCTCGCGATGAACGCTTCCTGCACCCGGAAACGCGCTCGGACAGCGTTTCTCGTCGCACCAAGCGTTTATCGCGCCCCGCACCGCGCCCTCGCGCAGCGTCACAGCCCGCCCGGCGGCCGCGCAGCGTCCTACGGGAAGACCGGCGCCGTCCCGCGGCCCCGGGCGAAGATCCGCGCGACCATGTCATCGGCCGTGGTGTTCTCGCCCGGCAGGTTGGGCTTGCCGAGACCGTGGTAATCGCTCGAACCGGTGACGATCAGATCGCGCTCGGCGGCGAGGACGGCGAGGAGGGCCGTGGGTTCGGGGAGGTTCTCGCGGTGAGCGAGCTCGAAGCCCGCCAGGCCCGCCTCGAGCATGGCCTGGAGCACCCCGTCCGGCAGGAGCGATCGCCCCGCGGGGTGGGCGATGATCGGCACGCCGCCCGCACCCACGACGAGCTCGACGGCCGTGACCGGATCGGGGGCGTACAGCGCTACGTAATAGTCGCCGGAGGGGTGCAGGATGCCGGCGAACGCCTCGGTGCGATCCGCCACGATGCCGCGCGCCACGAGCGCATCGGCGATGTGCGGGCGGCCCACGGTCGCGCCGTCGGTGGTCTGGGCGACGATGTCGTCCCAGGCGATGTCGTAATCGTGCGAGATGCGCTCGGCCATGATCTGCGCGCGATCCAGTCGCGACGACCGGATCCGGTCGGTCATCGCCCGCAGCGCTGCATCGTCGGGATCCACGAGGTACGCCAATAGGTGGACGCTGCGCCACCGGTGCCGCGCCGACAGCTCCATGCCGGGTACGAACGTCATCCCCAGCGAGGTCGCCGCCTCGGCGGCCTCGGCCCAACCCGACGTGGTGTCGTGGTCGGTGAGGGCGGCGGTGTGCAGACCGTGTCGGTGAGCGGCGGCCATCACCTGCGCGGGGGGCTCGGTGCCGTCGGAGTGCGACGAGTGCAGGTGAAGGTCACTCGGACCCTCGAATCGACGTTCACGCTGCACCCGTCGAGCGTAGCGCGCCGCTTCACAGGGGCAGCGCCCACCCGGCATCCGTGGATCTCCCAGACGGCTCCCCTAGGGTCGGGTGCGTGCGTCGTCTGGTGGGTCTTCTGGTCGCGCTCGCCTTCGCGGCGGGCGCCGCTGTGTTGACGTGGCCCTCGGCGTTCGGGGTCGAACGCACCTTTCCCCTGGCGCAGGTCATCTCGTTCCGGGCTCCCCTGGCGGCCGCCTTCGTCGGCGCGACACTGCTCATGCTGCTGTTCGCGCTGATACGTCCCGTTCGCGCTCTCGCCCTCGTCCTGGCGTTCGTGTTCGCCCTCGCGGGCGGCGTCAACGTCTCGATGCTCGCGCAGCGCGGACTCGGCTCCGAAGACATGCCGGCCAAGACCGCGTCGAGCCTGCGCATCATGACGTGGAACACCGCCGGCTCGGCCACCTCGGCCGAGTCGATCGCGCAGTTCGCCGTGGGCATGCAGGCCGACGTCGTGACCCTCCCCGAGACCACGATCGAGACGGGGGCGCAGGTCGCCGAGCTCATGCGCGACATGGGCCAGCCGATGTGGGCGCACCACGCCGAGTACGGCGAGTACGGCATCACCGGATGGGATGCCACCTCGACGACCGTGCTCATCAAGCCCGAGCTGGGCGAGTACTCCGTCATCCAGTCGTCGCTCGACGGATCGAGCAACACCTCGACCGTGCCGAGCGCCGTCGCGATGCCCGTCTCGGGCGACGGCCCCATCATCGTCGCCGCGCACGCCGTCGCCCCGCGCGAGGAGTACATGACGCAGTGGCGGAGCGACCTGCAGTGGCTGGCCGATCAGTGCGCGACCGACAATGTCATCCTCGCGGGTGACTTCAACGCGACGCTCGATCACATGACCGGTATGGGCGTCGAGGGCGGCACCCTCGGCCGGTGCCACGATGCGGCGTCCGAGAGCGGCAACGGCGGCGTCGGAACGTGGCCGACCGATGCCCCGGCCTTGCTCGGCGCACCCATCGACCACGTCATGGCCACCCCCGACTGGACGGTGTCGGCGTCCGTCGTCATGCGATCGCTGGACGGCTCGGGAAGCGACCACCGCCCCATCGTCGTGCAGCTCGAGCGCACCGGCGGCTGACCGCTCCCCCTCCCGCGCGTGGAGGAGAGGCACGGGATGCTGTTCCCCCGCGCCCCCTCGATGCCCGACGCACCGCCGTGCACGTCGTCGTGCGCGTGACGCCCGACGGTGCGAGACTGGAACGATGGACGCCCCCTCCACCAGCGACACGACCGCGACGACCGCCGAGCCCCAGGCCGAGACGACCGAACTCGACGCCCCCAGCAACAGGAAGGCCCCGTTCCCGCGCGGCTTCCTCGACACGATCTCGACCGGCTGGGCCGAGCACCCCGCTGCCCTCCCCGAGCCGCGTGAGCAGGCCGCCTGGGCCGCGCGTCGCCGCGCCCGCGTCTCGGAGGCCTTCCCCGGGCAGCGCGTCGTGGTCCCCGCCGGCGGGCTGAAGCAGCGCAGCAACGACACCGACTACCCGTTCCGCGCGCATTCCGCCTTCGCCCACCTCACCGGATGGGGCAGCGACGCCGAGCCCGACGCCGTCCTCGTCTTCGAGCCGCGCGACCAGGGTCACGAAGCCGTGCTGTACTTCCGCGAGCGGGCCGACCGCACGACGGCGGAGTTCTACTCGGATGCCACCGTCGGCGAATTCTGGATCGGCCCCCGCCCCGCCCTCGACGGCGTGGCCGCCGACCTGGCCCTGGCCACGGCCCACCTCGCGGACTTCCAGACCGGCGACGACGACCGCACCGTGGGCGAGGACGACGAGGTCACGCGTTTCGTCTCGGAGCTGCGCCTGATCAAGGACGAGTACGAGCTCGCCGAACTGGCCCTCGCCGTCGAGGTCACGGGCCGCGGCTTCGACGACATCGTCGCCGAGCTGCCCCGCATCATCGAACACCCCCGGGGCGAGCGGGTCGTGGAGGGCGTCTTCCACCAGCGCGCCCGCTCCGACGGCAACAGCGTCGGCTACGACACCATCGCCGCCTCGGGCCCCCACGCGTGCTACCTGCACTGGACCCGCAACGACGGCGCCGTGAAGCCGGGCGACCTCATCCTCGTCGACGCCGGCGTCGAGGTCGACAGCCTCTACACGGCCGACATCACGCGCACGCTGCCGGTGTCGGGCACGTTCACCGACATCCAGCGCCGCATCTACGAGACGGTCCGCGAGGCCGCCGACGCCTCGTTCGCCGCCGCGAAGGTCGGCGTTCCGTTCCGCCGTCTGCACGAGGCTGCGATGGAGGTCATCGCCGCGCGCGTCGCCGAGTGGGGCCTGCTCCCGGTGACCGCCGAAGAGGCGCTCCACGCCGACAACGGGGGTCAACACCGCCGCTACATGGTGCACGGCACGAGCCACCACCTCGGCATCGACGTGCACGACTGCGCGCAGGCGCGTCGCGACATGTACTACGACGGTCTGCTCGAGCCCGGCATGGCCTTCACGATCGAGCCCGGCCTGTACTTCCAGATCGACGATCTGACCGTCCCCGAGGAGTACCGCGGCATCGGCGCGCGTATCGAGGACGACATCGTCATGACGGCCGACGGCCCGGTCAACCTGTCGGCGGGCATCCCCCGCACGGCGGACGAGGTCGAGGAGTGGATCGCCCGGCTGTCGCGATGACGTTCACGCCGGCGGCATCCTTCACCACCCGGCCGACCCTGCGGGGCACGTTCGGGATGTCGGCCTCGACGCACTGGACAGCGACCGCCACCGCGCAGTCCGTGCTCGAGCGCGGCGGCAACGCGTTCGACGCGGCGGTGGCGGCGGCGTTCGTGTTGCACGTCGTCGAGCCGCACTTGAACGGCCCCGGGGGCGACCTCGTCGCCCTCGTCCGACCCGCGGGGCGGGCGGAGCCCGTCGTCCTCATGGGCCAGGGCCCGGCGCCCGCGCGCGCGACCATCGAGCACTTCCGCGGCCGCGGGCTCGACCTCGTGCCCGGGGCGGGAGGCCTCGCCGCCGCCGTGCCGGGCGCCGTCGACGCCTGGCTGCTGCTGCTGCGCGATCACGGCACGTGGGAGCTCGGCGACGTGCTCGCCTACGCGATCGGTTACGCCCGCGGCGGGCACCCGCTCGTGGCGGGGGCGGCCGCGACCATCGCCCGGGTCGCCGACCTGTTCCGCGACCACTGGCCGACTTCGGCAGAACGATGGATGCCGGAGGGCACGCCACCCGCCGTCGACACGCTCGTGAGCAACCCTGCGTATGCCGACGTGCTCGACGGACTCGTGGCGGCGGGAGCGGGGGTCGACCCCGTGCGGGGCGCTCACGCGCGGGCGGACGACGTGCAGCGCCGCCAGGCGGAGGCGGACCATTCGCAACGCGACGACGCGCAAGCGGGCCACGCGTCTCGCGACCGCGCGCCGCGCGACGACCGCGCCGCACGCATCGACGCCGCCCGCGCGCACTGGATGACCACGGTGCTGCCCGAGGCCGCCGCCTTCATCGCGCAGCCGCACCGGCACGCGGACGGTGCCGATCACCCCGGCATCCTGAATGCTCAAGACCTGGCGGACTGGCGCGCCTCGTTCGAGCCGGCCGTGTCGACGAGCTTCCGCGGGTGGGACGTGTTCAAGGCCGGCACGTGGACCCAGGGACCCGCTCTGCTGCACACGTTGCGGCTGATCGAGGCCTCCGACGACCTCGACCCGTCGTCGGTCGAGGGAGCGCACCTGCTCCTCGAGGCGCAGAAGCTCTCGTACGCCGATCGCGACGCGTGGTTCGGCGACGCCGGCGGGGCCGTCGACCTCGACGCCCTGCTCGCCGACGACTACGTCGCCTCCCGGCGGGCGCTGATCGGGCCCGAGGCCTCGAGTCAGTGGCATCCGGGATCACCCGAGGGCCGCGACCCGGTGCTGCCACCGTTGCGCACCGACCACGCGAGCACCGACGGCTCGACCGGCGAACCGACGGTCGACCGCTCGGGGCAGACCCGCGGCGACACGTGCCACCTCGACGTGATCGACCGCTGGGGCAACGTCGTCTCGGCGACCCCGTCGGGCGGCTGGCTGCAGTCGTCGCCGACCGTGCCGTCGCTGGGATTCTGCCTGGGCACGCGCCTGCAGGCGACGTGGCTCGTGCCGGGGCACCCGGCATCGCTCACCCCGGGCCGGCGACCGCGGACGACCCTGACCCCGACCCTGGTGTCGCGCGGCGCCGAGGTCATCGCGATCGGCTCCCCCGGCGGCGACCAGCAGGACCAGTGGCAGCTGACCGTGCTGCTGCGCATGCTCGTCGGCGGCTACAGCGCGCAGCAGGCGATCGACGCGCCGAACCTCAACATCACCGCGCTCATCGATTCGTTCTGGCCACGCACGTGGGTGCCCGCGGGCGTCGCCCTCGAAGACCGCATCGGCGACGACGTCATCGCCGCGCTCGAGCAGCGCGGGCATCGCGTGCGCCGCGCGGGCGACTGGGCCCTCGGCCGCGTCACCGCCGTCGGGCGCGGAGCCGACGGCGTGCTGTGGGCCGCGGCGAACCCCCGCGGAGCCCAGGGCTACGCCGCGGGGCGCTGACGCTCGGGTCCACCTCTGTCGGGGCACCGACGCGCCGGGCTACATGCGGCGGGGCGCCCGGCTTCGCGGGGCGTAGACGTGTGGCGTCCCGCGTCGGGGCGCCGACGCGGGCAGCCGCGACCCGACGAACCACCGCGCGACGGGGCCGCACCACCCGGACACAACTCAGGAGATATCGACGCACCCACGGCATCCACGCCTCCCCCGTCGCGGAACTGCAGGAGTTGTGCACCACGCCGGCGCCGAAATTCCTGCGATGCGTTCGCCGCGCGAGACCGCGCGGAGCCCAGAGCTTCGCGGCCAGGCCCCGACGCGGGCAGCCGCGACCGACGCGCCACCGCGCGACGGGGCCGCACCACCCGGACACAACTCAGGAAATATCGACGCACCCACGGCATCCACGCCTCCCCCGTCGCGGAACTGCAGGAGTTGTGCACCGCCCCGGCGCCGAAATTCCTGCGATGCGTTTGCCGCGCGAGACCGCGCGGAGCCCAGAGCTTCGCGGCAGGGCGCCGACAGTCATCGAAACCCGACCCGCCGCCCAGGTCGTCAGAGCGAGCTCACGAACTCCGCGACCACCGGGGCCAGAGCCGCACCGATCTCGTCGGCCGGGCGCCGGGCGCCCTTCACCTCGAACGAGTGGTTGCCGCCGGCGATCCAATGCACCCGCGCGTCCTGGCACGAGGCGACGACCTCGTCGAACTGCGCGCGCGGGGCGATGAAGGGGTCGTTCTCCCCCTCGACGAACAGCTGCGGAACGCCGATGGCCGGCAGGTGCTCGCGGCGCGGCTTCTCGGGACGCCCCGGCGGGTGAAGCGGATACCCGAGGTAGGCGAGACCGGCCGGGGCGATCACCCCTTCGGCGGAGGCCATGGATGCCATGCGCCCGCCGTACGACTTCCCCACTGCCGCGTACGGGCCGGGGGCGGCCGAGGCGAGCCAGGCCTCGACGCCTGTCCAGGTGGCCACCGCGTGGGACGCGGGTCCGGGCATACGGCGTCCCGCCTCGACGTAGGGGAAGACGAAGCGCAGCACCGACACCCCCGAGGCCACGAGGGCGTCGGAGAGCCCGGAGAGGAACGGGTGCTCCATCCCTGCGCCCGCACCGTGCGCGAGAGCGACGGTCGCGGCCGCGGCCGGTGCCGCGGACCACAGGCCCGACACCTCGGTGTCGCCCGCCGGCAACGCGACGGCGATGCGGACGGGCTCGGTGCTCACCGCTCGGTCGGGGTGGGGCGCTCGTCGGGGCGCGGAGTCTCGGCGGTGCGGTCGTCCTTCTCCGGCGCCTCGGGCACGGGCGCCGACGGCGGGGCGATGCGCTCCCCGTACCGCGGGGGCTCGTCGTCGCGCGGGGCCGGGTTCGGGGTCGGTGCCGGCGGGCGCGGCGGGGCGACGGGAGCAGCGGAGCCCGGAGCGACCCGTTCGCCATACTGCGGCGGCGCGGAGTCCGAGGGCGCCGGACGCGACACGACGGTGGGAGCGGCAGCGGAGCCGGCCGGGCCCACGATCCCGCGGGCCTTGTGGACGCTGGGCGCCGCGACGCAGACGTCGTAGTGATCGGCGGCGACCTGCATCACCGACGCGAAATCGCGGCGGCGGCGCACGATCGAGTATGTCCCGATGCTCAAGATCATGCCGAGCGCCATTCCGACCAGCAGGACGCCGATGAACGCGGAGATCTGCACGGTCGGCATCCCGAGCACGAAGATGAACGCGAAGAGCAGGCCGAGCATGAGGCCGTTCAGCGCACCCGAGCGGGCCGCCGTGGCGTAACCGAGCTTGCCGGTGATGCGCTCGATCGAGCGCAGACCCGAACCCACGATCGCGATGTCGCGCGCGGGCACCTCGCCGGCGATGAGGGACGAGACGGCCTTCTGCGCCTGCTCATACGTCGGGAACGAGGCGATCTTCTCGCCGACCTCGTCGCGACCGGCACCCGGACGCTGCGCGAACATACTCATTTCACCATCCTGTCACGCGCGCCTGACCGTTCCCGAGGTGTTGCAGAGGAGGCGCGGACTACGCTGTACCGGTGAGCACGCAAAGGGTTTTCGTCGCCCGCTTGGCGGGCTGCACGGTGTTCGACCCGGCGGGAGACCGTCTGGGTAAGGTGCGCGACGTCGTGGTGATCTACCGCGCGTCTGCGGCGCCGCGCGTCGTGGGGCTCGTCGTCGAGATTCCCGGGCGACGACATGTGTTCGTGTCCATCGGGCGCGTCACCTCCATACAGGCCGGTCAGGTCATCACGACCGGTCTCATCAACGTGCGCCGTTTCCAGCAGCGCGGCGGCGAGGTGCGCGTCATGGCCGAGATGCTCGGACGCCGCGTGAGCCTCGTCGACGGCTCGGGCACCGCGGTCATCGAAGACGTCGCGATCGAGCGCAACCGCCTCGGCGAGTGGGACGTGGGGCAGCTGTTCCTGCGCCGCCCGCGCACGAGCGCCTCGCCCTTTGCCAAGGGCGCGACGACGTTCGCCGCGTGGGGCGAGGTGCGCGAGAACCAGACTCCCGGCGAGGCGCAGTCCGCCGAGCAGCTGGTCGCGACCTACTCCGAGCTCAAGCCCGCCGACCTCGCCAACACCCTCCTCGACCTGCCCGAGGAGCGCCTCATCGAGGTGGCCGAAGAGCTCAGCGACGACCGCCTGGCCGACGCCCTCGAAGAGATGCCCGAGGACGAGCAGGTCCACATCCTCGAGCAGCTGGGCGACGAGCGCGCCGCCGACATCCTGGATGCCATGGAGCCCGACGACGCGGCCGACCTCCTCGGTCAGCTCCCCGAGTCGCGCTCCGAGCAGCTGCTCGACCTGATGGAGCCGGAAGAGGCCGACGACGTTCGCGCCCTCCTGCAGTACGGCCCCGACACCGCGGGCGGTCTGATGACGCCCGAGCCGATCGTGCTGTCGGCCGATGCGACGGTGGCCGAGGCCCTGGCCCTCATCCGCCGGCACGAGCTGCACCCCGCCCTCGCGGCATCCGTCTTCATCACCCTTCCGCCGTACGAGACGCCCACGGGGCGCCTGCTCGGCACCGTGCACTTCCAGCGCATGCTGCGCTACCCGCCGCACGAGCGCCTCGGCGCGATCATCGACGACACCCTCGAGCCGGTCACCGCCGACGCCACCGCCGCCGAGGTCGCGCGTCTGCTCGCGAGCTACAACCTCGTCTCGCTCCCCGTGGTCGACCAGGCGCACCGACTCGTGGGCTGCGTGAGCGTCGACGACGTGCTCGACTACCTGCTGCCCGATGACTGGCGCACGCACGACAGCGATGATCCGAGACCCAGGGCCACGATCAGACCCACGCATACGTCGAGCATTCCGACCCAGATCCCCCAGACCCCGAGGAGGCGCTGATGGCACGCAACAACCGCAAGCCGGCTCTCGACGCCCCGCGCGGCCGCACCGGCGTCCTCGCCCCTCGCGCCCCGCAGCCCTCGCGCGACCGCTTCGGTCGGTTCACCGAGTGGGTCGCGCGCGCGATGGGAACCCCGACGTTCCTGCTGTCCCTGACGCTGTTCTGCGTGGTGTGGATGGGCTGGAACTCGATCGCCCCCGACGAGCTGCGCTTCGACTCCGCCGCGATCGGCTTCACCGCGCTGACCCTCGTGCTCTCTCTGCAGGCGTCCTACGCCGCGCCCCTCATCCTGTTGGCCCAGAACCGGCAAGATGACCGCGACCGCGTGCAGATCGAGCAGGATCGCCAGCGCGCCGAGCGCAACCTGGCCGACACCGAGTACCTCGCCCGCGAGATCGTGGCGTTGCGCATGGCCGTTCGCGATCTGACCGACGAGGTCATCACGAAGGACACACTGCGCGCCGAACTCCGGGCGGCGCTGGAGCGCCTCGACGCCGACGACGACGCCCCGCGGGCGGAGTCCGGACGCGCGGACGCCCCTCGTGGCGACCTGCGCCGCGGCACGCACACCGAGCCCGCGCGGCCCGGCTCGTGAGCGTCGACCTCACCGAGAGGGTTCGCTCGGCCGTCGCCGCGGTCACCGATCCCGAGCTTCGTCGTCCCCTCGGCGAGCTCGACATGCTGCGAGAGATCTCGGTCGCGGACACCACGGCCCAGGTGGCCATCGCCCTCACCATCGTGGGCTGCCCCGCCGCCGACCGCATCGAGCGGGACGTCCGGGATGCCGCGGCCTCGGTCGCCGGCATCGATGCGGTCGATGTGCGGGTCGGGGTGATGTCGCCCGACGAGCGGAAGGCGTTGACCAAGAAGCTCCGCGGCGGCCGCGCGAAGCGCGAGATGCCCTTCGGCCCCGACTCGCTGACCCGCGTCATCGCGGTGACCAGCGGCAAGGGCGGCGTGGGCAAGTCGACCGTGACCGCGAACCTCGCGGTGGCGTTGGCGGCGAAGGGGCTGCGCGTCGGTCTGATCGACGCCGACGTCCACGGTTTCTCGATCCCGGGGCTGCTCGGGCTCGTCGACGCCGATGGTCTGCCTCCGGCGCCGACCAAGCTCGACGACCTCATCCTTCCGCCCGTCGCCTACGGGGTGAAGGTCATCTCGATCGGCATGTTCCTCCGACGACCCGGAGAGGATGCCGCCGGCGCGGTCGCCTGGCGCGGACCGATGCTGCATCGCACCGTGCAGCAGTTCCTCACCGACGTGTTCTTCGGTGATCTCGACGTGCTGCTGCTCGACATGCCGCCCGGTACCGGCGACGTCGCCATCTCGGTCGGGCAGTTGCTCCCCCACGCCGACGTCCTGGTCGTCACGACACCTCAGGCCGCGGCCGCGGAGGTCGCCGTGCGCTCCGGACTCGTCGCGCGCCAGACCGGCCAACGCCCCATCGGCGTCATCGAGAACATGGCCGCGATGACCCTGGCCGACGGGACCGTCCTCGATCTGTTCGGCTCGGGCGGCGGAGAAGAGGTGGCCCGCGCCCTCTCGAGCGACGGCGTGGACGTGCCGCTGCTGGCATCCGTTCCGCTCAGCGCCGCCCTCCGCACCGGGGGCGACGACGGACGCCCCGTCGTGCTGTCGCGGCCCGACGACCCGGCCGCGATGGCGATCGACGCGGCGGCCTCTGCCCTGGCGGTGCGCCCGCGCGGACTGTCCGGCAAGCCCCTGCGCCTCAACGTCTGACGCAGAGCGGGACGCCCGTCACGAGAAGATGATGCTGTAGGGGAAACAGGGCGTTCCCGCCGGAATCAGCCTGTCCTCGTCACGTCCCCTGTTTCGGTGACGGGCTCCCGCGTCAGGTCGCCTCGTCGTCGAACGGCGGCAGCTCGCCCGCCACGAAGGGGGTGGATGCCGGCTTCTCGCGCGCCGCGAGAGCTGCGGCGCCCGCGGCCCGCATCGTCGCCGTCGGGGTGTCGTCGAGGAGCGCCTCGCGGATGATGCGCCGCGGGTCGTACTGGCGCGGGTCGAGCTTCTTCCAGTCGACGTCGTCGAACTCGGGGCCCATCTCGTCGCGCATGCGCGAACGGGCACCCTGCAGCGTCTCTTTCGCGCGCTTGGTGAACTTGGCCAACGCCTCCGCGTAGCGCGGCAGACGCTCGGGGCCGACGAGGACCGCTGCGATCACGCCGATCAGCATCAGCTTCTCGATCGTGAGGCCGAAGAACATGCCTCCAGATTACCGGCCTCGCCTGGGGGTCCAGCGACCATCCGCCGTCTAGCCTGATCTGAGGAGGTCCACGTGAGCGGTCATGAGGCGAACGAACGGTTCGTGCAGGAGTCGACGGTCGAGCCCGAGCACATCGCTCGCGCCCGGGCGCACGCGCTCGAGCTCGGCGCGGCGCCCATCAGCCCCGCGGTCGGGGCCCAAGCCGCGGTGATCTCGGCGGCATCCCGTGCTCTGAACATCGTCGAGGTGGGCACCGGCGGCGGCGTGTCGGGCCTCTGGCTGCTGCACGGTTCGCCCCGCGCGACGATCACCACGATCGACAGCGAACCCGAGCACCTCGGGGCCGCGCGCTCCGCGTTCTCGGACGCCCGCGTGCCCGCCGCGCGTGCCCGATTCATCACCGGGCGGGCATCCGATGTCCTGCCGCGCATGAACGAGGCGTCGTACGACATCGTCTTCATCGACGCCGACCCCGAAGGCGTCATCGAATACGTCGAGCACGGCCTGCGTCTGGTGCGCGCCGGCGGGACCGTCCTCATCCCCCGCGTCCTCGCGCACGGCGCGGTCGCCGACCCGGTGCGCCGCGACGCGGTGACCACGGCCTACCGCTCGCTGATTCAAGAGGTGCAGTCCTCCCCCGCCGTCATCGGCGCCCTGTCGACCACGGGCGAAGGCCTGCTGCAGCTCACGACCCGTCCACCCGAGGCCTGAACCTCTCCCCGCGAAGCACGCGGGAACGAAGAAGGCCGGCCCCCGCGGGAGCCGGCCTTCACTGCGTCGATGGTCGTCAGGCGGTGACGACACCACCGAGCACGTCGTAGAGTTCCTTCGCCTCGGCGTCGTTCACCGAGACGACGAGTCGCCCGCCACCCTCGAGCGGCACGCGCACGATGATCAACCGGCCCTCCTTCACGGCCTCCATCGGTCCGTCGCCGGTACGCGGCTTCATGGCTGCCATCGCGGCCCCCTTTTCGTCGTTGGTCTGCCTGAGAAGTTTACCGGTATCCCGCGTGGCGGGTCGTACAGGCGGGTCGGCGGGGGCGGATCTGGGTCAGGGAATCTGCCAATACGTGTTCGCGAGGGCGTACATGTTGTAGATCCACCACCACTGTCCGAGCAGCGCGAGAGCGAGCACGCCGAACCGCCACGCGCGTGATTTCGGCACCGCGAGGGCGCCCCACAGCGGCGAGATCGGCACGAGCAGCCGGAAGATGCTGGACTGCGGGAAGAACACCAGCAACAGGTAGACGAGGTAGCTCGCCGACCACAGTCGCACCTCGATGCCCAGTCGCTTCACCTGCGGCGAGAACAGCAGCAGCGCGCCGATGGCCGCCACCATCATCGCGAGGAACACGTAGCCCGTGACGGCGCCGAGCCCCCACCGGGTGAACCAGAACCCCGCGGCCTCGACGAACCCGTCGAAGGGGACGAAGCCCCGCCCCGAGTCCCCGAGCCAGTTGCGCCGCCACGCCAACTCGGTCGCCAGGTACGCGCCCGGGTCGCCCGTGACGATCCCCGCGATCACCTGCCACGCGAAGCCCACCACGACCGAAAGTCCGCCGAGGGCCACGAGATGCGCGATGTCGCGCGTCGTAAGCGGATCCTTCCGTCGGCGCACGAAGCGGTATACCCCGTAGAGACCGAGGAACAGAGCGAAGGCGAGGATCCCGGGGCGCGTGAACCCCATCGCCGGGACCAGCAGATAGAGCCAGCCCCATCGACGTCGCTGCACGCACCGGAGGGCGAGGAAGAGGAAGAACAGGAACAGCGCCTCGGCGTACCCCACCTGGAACAGGGCGGCGAGCGGACCGCACGCGAAGAAGACCACGGCCCACATCGCGGCGGAGTCGCCGATCCGATCCCGTAGCATCGAATGCAGCACGAGGCACGCACCGAACCCCGCGGCCAACGAGATGGTGACGGCCCCGGCGCCCCACGAGCCGAGCAGGAATCCGAGTCCGGCCGAGAGGTACGAATACAGCGGCATGAACGCCCACGCGTTCTCGGCGACGTGACCGCCCGCGGCGAGGGGCAGATCAACGGGATATCCCGACACCGCGGCGAGCCAGTACCACTGCGCATCCCACCCGAGCGCGAGCTTCTCGAGCGAGGGGGCCACACCGTAACGCGACCCGGGCCCCGACAGCGCAGAGGCCAGCAGGAAGAATCCCGTCGTGACCACGCGCGCCGCACCGTAGACGATGGCGATGCGCGCCGGCACGGGAAGGCGCTCCCACCATCCGACCCGCGTGCGCGTCGTGGCCGCGGCGGTCACGACCCGCTCAACCAGGCACGAAGGCCGCGCTCGACGGCGTCGATCTGCGCGATCGGAACCCGCTCCTCGTCGTGATGAGCGAGGTGCGGGTCACCCGGACCGTAGTTGACGGCGGGGATGCCGAGCGCCGAGAACCGCGCCACGTCCGTCCAGCCGTACTTCGGTTTGGGGGTGGCACCCACGGCATCCACGAAGTCCTTCGCCAGGGCCGCGTCGAGGCCGGGACGAGCTCCTTCGGCCACGTCGACGATCTCGACGTCGAAGCCCGTGAACACGTCGGTGACGACGCGGGTGGCGGCGGCGGCGTCACGGCTCGGCGCGAAGCGGTAGTTGACCTCGACCGCGCACGCGTCGGGGATGACGTTGCCCGCGACCCCGCCCGAGATGCTGACAGCGTTCAAGCCCTCGCGGTAGACAAGACCCTCGACCTCGATCTCGCGGGCACGGTACTCGGCCAGGCGCGCGAGGATCGGCGCGGCCTTGTGGATCGCGTTCTCGCCGATCCACGATCGCGCGCTGTGCGCACGGACTCCCTCGGTGCGCACGATGGCGCGGAGCGTGCCGTTGCAGCCGCCCTCGACCTCGCCGTTGCTCGGTTCGCCGAGGATCGCGAAGTCACCCTCGAACAGGTCCGGGCGGTTGCGCGAGAGCCGACCGAGGCCGTTCAGCGCCGAGTCGACTTCTTCGTGGTCGTACCACATCCAGGTGATGTCGACCGGGGGCGCGGTGAGCTCGGCGGCGAGCTTGAGCTGCACCGCGACGCCCGCCTTCATGTCGACCGTCCCGCGGCCCCAGATGACGTCCTCGCCGTCGACCGTGCGGTCCTCGACGGGGAGGTTGCGGTTGATCGGCACGGTGTCGATGTGCCCGGCGATGACGACCCGGCGGTCGCGCCCCAGGGCGGTGCGGGCGACGATGGTGTCGCCGTCGCGGATGACCTCGAGGTGGGGGTACGCGGAGACGGCGGCCTCGATGGCATCCGCGAGAGGGGTCTCGTCTCCCGAGACGCTGTGGATGTCGCAGACGGCTCGCGTCAGGGCGGCCGAGGACTGGGTGAGGTCGAGCGCGGGCATGCCCCGATCTTCCCACAGCCGGTGCCCCAGTACCCTGGGACGGTGAGCAACGAACGACGCATCAGCGCTGCCGGCCTCTCGACGCGAACCACCGGGGGGACGGTGCTCGACGCCTGGTTCCCGAAGCCGGTCCTCGGTGCCCACGGAGACCTGGATGCCGAGCAGGCGGCGCTCGAATCCGCCGCCGGCCCCGACGAGCGACGTGGCGTCGTCGTCGAGACGGTGTCTCTCATGATCGACGCCGACGCGGCTCCCGCCTCGACCGTCGACGCCTACCTGCGCCTGCACGCGCTCTCGCACCTGCTCGTCCGGCCCAACGAGATCAACCTCGACGGCATCTTCGGGCACCTCCCCAACGTCGCGTGGACGAACGCGGGTCCCGTGCACCCCGACGACGCGGAGCGCCTGCTGCCGCAGTTGAAGCGTCACGGCATCCAGCTCCAGGGTCTCGACAAGTTCCCGCGCCTGACCGACTACGTCCTGCCCGCGGGCGTGCGCATCGCCGACGCCTCGCGCGTGCGCCTGGGCGCGCACCTCTCCCCCGGCACGACCGTCATGCACGAGGGCTTCGTCAACTTCAACGCCGGCACGCTCGGCTCCTCGATGATCGAGGGCCGCGTCTCTCAGGGCGTCGTCATCGGCGACGGCACCGACATCGGCGGCGGCGCCTCGATCATGGGCACGCTCTCGGGCGGCGGGACGCACCGCGTCTCGATCGGAGCACGCACCCTGCTCGGCGCGAACGCCGGCATCGGCATCTCGCTCGGAGACGACTGCGTCGTCGAGGCCGGTCTCTACGTCACCGCCGGCACGAAAGTGCGCGTCGGCGACGAGACGGTCAAGGCGGGCGAGCTGTCGGGTCGCGACGGCATCCTGTTCCGCCGCAACTCCCTCACCGGCGCCGTCGAGGCCTCGGCCCGCGCCGGCGTCGGCGTCACGCTGAACGAGGCACTGCACGCCTGAGGCGCAGGCGCCTGCGCCCTTTTCCCGATAAACGCTCCCTGCACGAGGAAACGCCCGCGGCGCGCGTTTCTCCGTGCAGGGAGCGTTTCTCGTCGCGTATCCGCCCCCGCGCCGGTCGCGTCAGTCGCGCACCCGCACCGACAGGCAGGTCACGCAGCCCTCGAGCTTCTCGAACTCGCTCACGTCGACGGTCACGACCTCAAGGCCGCGGAACCGGTGCTCCTCCGCCGTCGCCGGGGCGTCCGCCGACATCAGCACCGTGTCGTCGTCCAGGACGACCACGGCCGTGCCGTGCTCCTCGGGCACGCCCGCGAACACCGGGAACATCGACGGATCGTCGACCAGCGGCTCGAACCCCATCACCGTTCCGTCGGGTAGCGCCGTCACCCCCGACTTCAGGTGTAGCACCTTCGTGACCGGGATCTCGCGCACCTCCCACCCACGCGGCTCGAGCAGAGCCCGCAGCTGGGCGATGCCCTCGGCGTTCGTCCGCGACGACGCGCCCACGTAGACGGTCCGTCCGACCTTGAGCACGTCGCCCCCGTCGAGGGTTCCGGGTTCCACGATCTCGGCAAGATCGATTCCGGATGCCGTGACCCCCGCGCGCACGCTCTCCGCCTCGCCGCGGCGCGAGACGGCGCCGGCCCGGCAGAGCACGGCGAGGTCACCGAAGACGACGACCGCATCCTCGACGAACACCCCGTCGGGCTGGTCATCGGCCGGGTCGATCTCGACGATCTCCCACCCACGGGTGCGGAAGGCACCGACGTACGCCTGCCACTGCGTCATCGCCAGCTCGGCATCGACCGGCACGCGGTCGAGGTGGGTGAGCTCGCCCTCGGCGAGGCGGGGCGACGGACGGCGGACGAGCAGGCGCGGCATGCCCCGACCCTACTGGTTGCGTCATCGGCGTCGGCGGAACCGCCTGGCATTCGGTCTCTCCGGCGCACCCCATGTCCCCCTGTGCGCAGACCATGTCCCCATCTGCGCAGACCATGTCCCACAAACGGCTCCCTGGCGGCACCCCAGACAGCACAAAGTGGGACATGGCTGCAGGGCGAACCGCCCTCGCGGCCCATGTCCCCATCTGCGCAGACCATGTCCCACAAGCGGCTCCCTGGCGGCATCCCAGGCAGCACAATGCGGGACATGGGTGCAGGGCGAACCGCCCTCGACGAGAATGTCCCCATATATGCAGACCATGTCCCACAATCGGCTACCTGGCGGCGCCCCAGACAGCACGAAGTGGGACATGGGGAGAACCAGCGACACACCCCGCCGCACACAGCGAAACGCCCCGCCCCTCGCAAGAGGGACGGGGCGCTCCAGGCCGGGTCAGATGCCGGGGTAGTTGCGCTCGGCGGCACCCGTGTACAGCTGCTGCGGGCGGCCGATCTTCGTCTGGGGGTCGCTGATCGCCTCGCGCCACTGGGCGAGCCAGCCGGGCAGGCGGCCGATCGCGAACAGCACCGTGAACATGCGCGTGGGGAAGCCCATCGCCTTGTAGATCACGCCGGTGTAGAAGTCGACGTTCGGGTAGAGGCGACGCTCCTTGAAGTAGTCGTCCTCGAGGGCGATCTGCTCGAGCTCCTTGGCGAGGTCGAGCAGCGGGTCGCTGACGCCGAGTGCGGTGAGCACCTCGTCGGCCGACTCTTTGACGAGCTTCGCGCGCGGGTCGTAGTTCTTGTAGACGCGGTGACCGAAGCCCATGAGCTTGACGCCCTGCTCCTTGTTCTTCACCCGCTCGACGAAGCGCTCGACGCTCTCGCCCGAGTCGCGGATGCGCGCGAGCATCTGCAGGACGGCTTCGTTCGCGCCACCGTGCAGGGGGCCGGAGAGCGCCTGGATGCCGGCCGAGATCGACGCGAACTGGTTCGCTCCGGTCGAACCGACGAGGCGCACGGTCGAGGTCGAGGCGTTCTGCTCGTGGTCCTCGTGCAGCATCAGCAGCAGGTCGAGGGCCTTCGTCATGACCGGGTTGGCCTCGAAGGGCTCGCTGTGCACACCGAAGTTGAGCTTGAGGAAGTTGTCGACGAAGCCCAGGGAGTTGTCGGGGTACAGGAACGCCTGTCCGATGCTCTTCTTGTGCGCGTAGGCCGCGATCACGGGGAGCTTCGCGAGCATGCGGACCGTGTTGAGCTCGACGTGCTCGGGGTTGTGCGGGTCGGACTCGGCCTCGTAGTAGGTCGAGAGGGCCGCGGTCGCCGCTGAGAGCACCGACATGGGGTGCGCGGTCGGCGGCAGCGCCGAGAAGAGGCTCTTGAGGTCTTCGTGCAGCAGCGTGTGACGGCGGATCCGCTCGTCGAACGACGCGAGCTCGGATGCCGAGGGCAGCTCGCCGTAGATGAGCAGCCACGCGACCTCGAGGTAGGTGCTGTTCTTCGCCAGCTGCTCGATGGGGTACCCGCGATAGCGGAGGATGCCCTGATCGCCGTCGATGTAGGTGATGTCGGACTTCGTCGACGCCGTGTTGACGAAACCGTAATCGAGCGTGGTGTGACCGGTCTGCTTCGTCAGCGACGCGATGTCGATGCTCGGAACGCCGTCGGTGCCTCGCAGGACCGGGAATTCGGCGGTGGTGCCCCCTACCGTGAGAGTGGCCTTGTCCTGCTGCGTGCCCGCGTCGCTCACCGCGCCTCCTTGCGATTTCTGGTCGCCCGTGTGGTCGAACGCGGGGGGTTGCGGCACCCCGCGATCTTCTCGCCCTCTGGATGCCACGGGAATGGCATCCGGGTCGGCGGGGCGCACGGAGGATGACCCCGAACGACCTGCCTTTACAGCCTAGTAGGCACTCCGGCGTACAGATGACACCGCTAAAGGTTGCCCCCATCGGATGGAGGGAACCTCCTGGTCAGGCGCGCAGACGCTCCGCGGCGGCGGCGATGCGCTCGTCGGTCGCGGTGAGCGAGAAGCGCACGTGGTTCGGAAAGTGGGTGCCGTAGAAGTGCCCCGGTCCCACCAGGATGCCGAGATCGGCGAGGCGGTCGACGCTCTCCCACGCGTCGCGTCCCTCGGTCGCCCAGAGGTACAGGCCGCCCTCGCTGCGGTCGATGGTGAAGCCGGCGGCCTCGACCGCGGGCTTGAGGACCGCGCGGCGGCGGGCGTAGCGCTCGCGCTGCGCGGCGACGTGCTCGTCGTCTCCGAGGGCGACGGTCATCGCGCGCTGCACCGGCGCGGGCGGCATGAGGCCCAGGTGCTTGCGACCGGTGAGCAACCGCGACACGAGGGCGGGGTCACCGGCGAGGAACGCCGCGCGGTACCCGGCGAGGTTCGACTGCTTGCTCAGCGAGTACACCGACAGCACGCCGGAGAGGTCGTCTCCGACGACGCCCGGGTCGAGCACGCTCGGTACGGGCTGCTCATCCCACGGGGCGTCCCAGCCCAGTTCGGCGTAGCACTCGTCCGACGCGAGGACGGCACCGATTTCACGCGCCCGGGTCACGGCATCCCGAAGCTCGTCCGTCGAGAGGACGCGCCCGTCGGGATTGCCGGGTGAGTTGATCCAGATCACGCGCGCGTTCGCGGGCCACGAGGACGGATCGTCGGATGCCACGGCCTCGGCGCCCACGAGACGCGCTCCGACCTCGTAGGTCGGGTAGGCGGCGCGCGGGTGAACCACGGCATCGCCCGGGCCGAGCCCCAACAGCAACGGCAGCAGGGCGACCAGCTCTTTGGAGCCGACGGTCGGCAGAACGTTCGCCGCGGCCAGGCCGGGGACGCCGCGCCGGCGGTGGTACCACTCGGCGATCGCCTCGCGCAGTGCCGGGGTCCCCGCCGTCTGCGGGTAGGCGTGCGCGTCGGTTGCGTCAGCCAGCGCTTCGGCGACGACGGAGGGCGTCGGGTCGACGGGCGAGCCGATCGACAGGTCGACGATGCCGTCGGGGTGGCGTCGGGCGCGCTCCGCGTACGGGGCGACCGCGTCCCACGGGTAGTCGGCGAGGTCGGCGACGCCCACGGGTCAGTGCGCCTGCGGGGGCAATGCGGTGATGACGGGGTGGTCCTTGGCGATCACGCCGACCTTGGCCGCACCACCGGGCGAGCCGATGTCGTCGAAGAACTCGACGTTGGCCTTGTAGTAGTCGGACCACTCCTCGGGGAGGTCGTCCTCGTAGTAGATGGCCTCGACGGGGCAGACCGGCTCGCACGCACCGCAGTCGACGCACTCGTCGGGGTGGATGTAGAGCGATCGTTCACCCTCGTAGATGCAGTCGACAGGGCACTCATCGATGCAGGCGCGGTCTTTCACATCGACGCACGGGAGGGCGATCACGTAAGTCACCGCATCAGTCTAATCGCGCCGGAGCGACCGACTCCGCCGCCGGGCCGCGGGCTTAGGATTCGGCCGGGCGCGCCGGCGCCTGCATCTTGCTGAAGTCGGGCCACAGCGCGACCAGCACCATGAGCGCGGGTCCGACGACCGTCCACACGAGCGGGATCCACTCGGTCCCCGCGGTGGGCGCAGCGACGATCGCGGAACCGCCCGGCCCCACCTGAGAGAACAAGTACGTGGCGGCGGTGATCCCCAACCCTCCGGCGAGGGCGTTGACGCGATCGCCCGTGAGCGTGCGCAGGGCGATGAGCAGGGCCGCACTGCCGATCGTCGCGAGGATCAAACCCACCGGCACGGGGCCGACGAGGAAGGCCTGGCCTACGGTGCCGGCTGCTCCGTAGAAGGCCCCCACGAGCAGGGCCACCACCCAGCCGACGACGCGGAGAATCGTGGAAGTCACCGGTCGAGTCTAGGCGCGACAGCTATGCGACGGCCGTGGCCGATAGCACTTACCCCTCACGCCGCCCACCCCCAGAGCCGCAGCAGCGCCGCGGTGAGGGCCGCCGCGGCGACCACGACGAGGAACGGGGCGCGCGCCCAGAGGAGGAGGACCGCGACCCCGACCGCCGGGAGTCGCGCGTCCACGACCACCGCCGACCCCGCGCCGAGCGTCTGCACCATCACGAGCGCCGAGAGCAGGGCGACGGTGAGAAGGTCCGCGATCCGCGCGGGGCGCGGCTTGTCGAGCCAGTGAGCGGGAAGCAGGTAGCCCGTCGCCTTGAGGGCGACGCAGATGACGGATGCCGTGAGCACCGCGGTCCACAGGGTCACGGCATCCGCTCCTCGGTTGCCGCCGGCTTCGCGGGCCGGGGATCGAACAGTCCCACCGCGATCGCGACTCCCGCCGCCGCGATCACCGGGATCCCCGGCATGAGCCACGGTGTGAGCAGCGCCGCGACGATCGCCGCTCCCGCGGCCACCGCCAGGGGCTGACGTCCGCGAAGACGCGGCCACAGCAGAGCGAGGAACGCGGCGGCCGCCGCCGCATCGAGACCGTAGGCACGGGGGTCGCCGAGGACGTCGCCGAGGAGCGCCCCCAGGAGAGTCGAGAGGTTCCAGCCGACCCAGATCGCCACACCCGTGACCCAGAAGCCCACCTGACGAGCGCGCGGCTCGGTCTGCGCCAGGCCGACCGCCACCGATTCGTCGATCGTGAAGTGCGTGGCCGACGCCTTGCGCCAGGGTCCGCCCGCCACGACGGGCGCCATGCGCATCGCGTACGCGGCGTTGCGGACGCCGAGCAGGGCCGACGACGCGATCGCCGCGGGTGCGGCGGCCACTCCCCCCGCGGCGATGACCCCGACGAACGCGAACTGCGATCCGCCGGTGAACATCAGCAGGCTCAGCACGCAGGTCTGCCAGATGTCCAGACCGGATGCCACGGACAGGGCCCCGAAAGAGATGCCGTAGGCACTCGTGGCGAGGGCGACGGCGAGGCCCTGTCGAGCGGCGACACCCTCGGATGTTCGGTGAAGCGAACGCATGGACATCATCGTGAACGCTCAAGACGTCGTTCGTCAAGTCGAACGATCGACGGTCATAATGAACAGATGAGCGATCTGAGCGCCCGAATCGCCGCGAGCCTACGCCGCGAGCGAGAGAGACGTGACCTCAGCGTCTCGGAACTCGCCCGGCGGGCCGGAGTCGCCAAGGCCACCGTCTCGCAGCTCGAGAACGGGGGCGGCAATCCCAGCGTCGAGACCCTGTGGGCGCTGGCCTCGGCGCTCGAGATCACGTTCGCCGACTTCGTCGACGAGGGCGCGCACTCCCCCACCCTCATCCGGGCCGGCGAAGCCGGTACGGCCGTGGCCTCATCGGCATCCGACTACATCGCCGTCCTGCTCTCGGCGAGCCCCCCGCACGCTCGCCGCGACATCTACCTGCTCTCGGCCGAACCGGGTTCCCCCCGCCGATCCGACCCGCATCCCCGGGGAACGATCGAGCACCTCGTGATGGTCTCGGGTCGCGGTCTCGTCGGCCCGGCCGACGCCCCCTTCGAGCTCGCACCCGGCGACTACCTCTCGTACGCCGGTGACGCGCCCCACGTCTTCGAAGCGCTCACGGCGGGTATGAGCGCCGTCTGCGTCGTCGAGTCCCGCTGACCCGACGACCGCGTCGACAGGGGCCGGACGCGGGGATATCGTGCTGGCATGTCCCGCGTCTTCGACATGACCTTCTCGTCGGTGTATCCGCTGTACGTCGCGAAGGTCGAACGCAAAGGGCGCACCACGGACGAGCTCGACACGGTGATCCGCTGGCTGACCGGGTTCGACGAGGCGGCCCTCGCCCGCCACGCGCAGGGGTCGACCACGTTCCGCGAGTTCTTCGACGAGGCGCGGCTCACCCCGCAGGCCGCCGAGATCACCGGAGTGGTCTGCGGCGTGCGGGTCGAGCAGATCGAAGACCCGCTGATGTACCGCATCCGACTGCTCGACAAGGTCGTCGACGAACTGGCGAAAGGCAAAGCGCTCGCGAAGGTGATGCGCGCGGGGGCGTCCGGAGACAGCTGAACTCCCGCCGGTCCCCGCACACCCGCGGACGAATCCCCCGACGCGCCGCCTACCCCGCCGCGTCGCCGAAAACCCCCGCCGTCACGCACGCCACGGCATCCGGATGCCACCCACCCGCAGACCCCGCAAAGCGAACGGCCCCGCCGAGCACGAGGCTGGGCGGGGCCGTTCGAGACGGGAACGCTTACGCGTTGGCGTCCTGGCGCTTCAAGCGCGAAGCGGAGCGACCCCGCGCGGTCGCGTCGAGCTCGACCTTGCGGATGCGCACCTTCTCGGGCGTGACCTCGACGCATTCGTCGTCGCGGGCGAACTCCAGCGACTCCTCGAGCGTGAGGATGCGCGGGGGCGTCATCGACTCGAAGGAGTCGGAGGTCGACGAACGCATGTTCGTGAGCTTCTTCTCCTTGGTGATGTTGACATCCATGTCGTCGGCGCGCGAGTTCTCGCCGATGACCATGCCCTCGTAGACCTCTTCGGTGGGCTGCACGAAGAAGCTCATGCGCTCCTGCAGGGCGATCATCGCGAACGGGGTGACGACACCCATGCGGTCGGCGACGATCGAGCCGTTCTGGCGGGTCGTGATCGAGCCCGCCCAGTCGTCGTAGCCGTGCGAGATCGCGTTGGCGATACCGGTGCCGCGGGTGATCGTGAGGAACTCGCTGCGGAAGCCGATCAGGCCGCGCGAGGGCACGACGAACTCCATGCGCACCCAGCCGGTGCCGTGGTTCGTCATGTTGTCCATGCGCCCCTTGCGGGCGGCCATGAGCTGCGTGATCGCACCGAGGTGCTCTTCGGGAGCGTCGATGGTCAGGTGCTCGAAGGGCTCCTTGAGCTTGCCGTCTTCACCGCGCTTGGTGACCACCTGGGGCTTGCCGACCGTGAGCTCGAAGCCCTCGCGACGCATGTTCTCGACGAGGATCGCCAGGGCGAGCTCGCCGCGACCCTGGACCTCCCACGCGTCGGGGCGTCCGATGTCGACGACCTTGAGCGAAACGTTACCGATGAGCTCACGGTCGAGGCGGTCCTTGACCATGCGGGCGGTCAGCTTGTGGCCCTTGACCTTGCCCATGAGGGGCGAGGTGTTGGTGCCGATGGTCATCGAGATGGCCGGGTCGTCGACGGTGATCGCCTTCAGCGGGCGCACGTCCTCGGGGTCGGCGATGGTCTCGCCGATGGTGATGTCGGGGAAACCGGCGATGGCGACGATGTCACCGGGGCCGGCGTCTTCGGCCGGGTAGCGCTCGAGGGCGCGGGTCTTCAGCAGCTCGGTGACGCGGGCATTGCTGGTGGTGCCGTCGGCACGCACCCAGGCCACGGTCTGGCCCTTCTTGAGCGTGCCGTTGAACACGCGCAGCAGAGCGAGGCGACCGAGGAACGGCGAGGAGTCGAGGTTGGTGACCCAGGCCTGCAGGGGCGCCTCGTCGTCGTAGGCGGGAGCCGGAACGTGCTCGAGGATCGCGCCGAAGAGCGGCTCGAGGTCTTCGTTGTCGGGCAGCGAGCCGTTGTCGGGGCGGTTGAGCGACGCGGCACCCGCGCGGCCCGAGGCGTAGACGACCGGCACGTCGAGCAGGGCGTCGACGTCGAGGTCGGGCACGTCGTCGACCAGGTCGGACGCGAGGCCCAGCAGCAGGTCGTGCGCCTCTTCTTCGACCTCGGCGATGCGCGCGTCGGGGCGGTCGGTCTTGTTGACAAGCAGGATGACGGGGAGCTTGGCCTCGAGGGCCTTGCGCAGCACGAAGCGGGTCTGGGGCAGCGGGCCCTCGGACGCGTCGACGAGCAGCACCACGCCGTCGACCATCGACAGGCCGCGCTCGACCTCGCCACCGAAGTCGGCGTGGCCGGGGGTGTCGATCACGTTGATCGTCACCGGAACGTCGCTGTGCACGCCGTTGTAAGTGATCGCCGTGTTCTTGGCGAGGATCGTGATGCCCTTCTCGCGCTCGAGGTCGTTCGAGTCCATCGCGCGCTCTTCGACGTGCGCGTGGTCGCCGAACGAGCCGGTCTGGCGGAGCATGGCGTCGACGAGGGTCGTCTTGCCGTGGTCGACGTGCGCGACGATCGCGACGTTACGGAGGTCAGGACGAAGGGCGTGCGCCATGGAGGGTCTCCAGGAAAATTCGGGGTGATGCCCGGAATCGGGCGTCCCTAGTCTACCGGGCGCCTACGACACTCCCGGGCAGGAGACGCACAGGTAACGGGAACGCACGGAAAAGGGGCGGAATCCCGCAGGATCCCGCCCCTTTCCGTCAGCGGATCAGGAGTTCGCGAAGCCCACGATCGTCCAGTCGATGGTCTCGAACTGGGTGGCTCCCCAGTTCACGAGGCCCTGCTTGACGGCGTAGACGTTCGGCAGCGGCGCGATCGGGATGATCGGCACGGACTCCCAGAGCACCTTGTTGATCTCCTGCGCGGTCTGCTGACGCGCGGCGGGGTCGAGTTCGGAGTTGGCCTTCTCCCACAGCGCGTCCAGGCGCGGGTCGGCGATGCCGGTGTAGTTCTGCGCCGAGTCGACCGGCGTGAACAGCGAACGGCTCGACGAGATCGGGTACGCGGTGCCCTGCCACGAGAACGTCACCATCTCGAAGTCACCCTTGATGATGTAGTCCGAGAAGTAGCTGCCGACGGGAACCGAGACGAGCTCGACCGGGATGCCGACCTCGGCGAGGTCCGCCTGGATCTGCTCGGCGCGCTGGATGTTCGTCGTCGTGTCGGCCGGGACCGTCACCTTGAACGACAGCGCGGTGCCGTCCTTCGTCCACGAGTCGCCGTCCTTCGTGTAGCCGGCGGCCTCGAGGTACTTGGTGCCCGCGTCGACGTCGTACGGAAGCGAGTCGTCGGTGTAGCCGTCCTGGCCGGGCATGAAGATGTAGCTGCCCTGCGTGATGGCGGGGACGCCGACCGGCGAGTTCGCGTTGGTGGCGATCTGGCTGCGGTTGACGATGGATGCGATCGCCTTGCGGACGTTGACGTCGGCGAGGGGTCCGCTCGAGGCGCGCATCGTGATGTGCGTCCAGGTCAGACCGTTCGACGCCTGGATCTCGGCACCCGGGACGTTCTGGGCCGTCTGGTAGAGGTCGGCGTTGGAGCTGATGTTCAGCGCGTCGATCTCACCGTTGCTGAACGAGGTGCCCTGCTGGGCCTGGCTCACGGCGCGGAAGACGACCGAGTCGAGCTTGGGCTTGGCGCCCCACCAGTTGGGGTTCGGCTCGAGCGTCGCCACACCGGCCGTCGAGTCGAAGCTCGCGAGCTTGAAGGGTCCCGATGACGGAAGCGCCTTCGTGAGGTAGCCGGTGTTGAAGGTGTTCGGGTCGTTGGCGACGCTCGCGGGCAGGACCTGGCCGAAGAGGCTCTGCCAGTCGGCGAAGACCGACGAGAAGGTGATGACGACGTCGAACTGGTCGGTGCCCTGCTCGACGGACGAGATCTGGTCCCACCCGGTGGTCGAGATGACCACGTACGCGGGGTTGCTGCCGTTGTTGGCCTTCCAGGTCGCCTGGTAGTCGGCCACCGTGATGGGCGTGCCGTCTTCCCACTTGGCATCCGGGTTGAGCTTGATCTCGACCTTCTGGGGGTCGCTGCTGGTCAGCTCGACGGAGGAGGCGTAGTTCTGGTCGACGATCGGCTTGCCGTCCTCGCCGATGCGGATGGGCCCACCCTGCATCGCGGCGACGATGTTGTTCGTGTTGGCCTCGTTGCCGTCGATCTGGAAGTTGTTCCAGTTCACGGGCATGGAGTCGACCGCGAGAGTCAGCGTGCCGCCGTCCTTGACGTCTGCGGCATCGGCGCGCACCCACGCGGTCGACGGCAGCGAGTTCTGATCCTCGGGGTTCGCCGACGGAGCGGCGGTATTGCCCGGCGCGCACCCGGCGATCGCCAGGGCGGCGGCGCTCAGCAGCGCGAGAGCGCTGAGGGCCTTCGCTTTACGCATTCTCATGTGATCAATCCTCTCGTTGGTGATCGGGGAGGGCCCCCGGCGACATGGTGCCGTCGGTCGGGGACGTTCGGGGGGAGCCGGCCGACACCGTCTCGAGGACGAGGTCGGACCGTTCGGCGTAGTGGCACGCCACCTGGGAGTGCGCCTGGGAGCGCAAGCCCGGGTCGTCGTTGTCGCACCGGCGCCGGTCGGCGTCGGGCAGCAGGCGGTAGAGCGGGCACCGCGTGCGGAAACGGCATCCCGAGATCTCCTGCGTCGGGCTCGGGAGGTCGCCGTCGAGCAGGATGCGCGTTCGCGCCCGCTCGATGCGCGGGTCGGGAATGGGCGCGGCCGAGATGAGGGCCTTCGTGTAGGGATGCCGCGGGTCGTCGAACACCTCGTCGACGGGACCCTGCTCGACGATGCGGCCGAGGTACATGACCGACACGTCGTCGGCGATCTGGCGGACCACGGCGAGGTCGTGCGCCACGAAGAGGAACGAGAGGCCGAGTCGTTCCTTGAGGTCTTCGAGCAGGTTGATGACTCCGGCCTGGATCGACACGTCGAGGGCCGACACCGGCTCGTCGAGGACGACGACGGCGGGGTCGGTCGCCAGGGCGCGGGCGATGCCGATGCGCTGACGCTGACCGCCCGAGAACTCGTGCGGGTACCGGTCCGACATGTTCGGGTCCAGCCCGACGAGATCGAGCAGCTCGCGCATCTTGCGGTCGCGCTCCGCACGCGGCACGCCCTGGACCAGCAGGGGCTCGGTGATCACCTCGCCCACCGGCAGGCGCGGGTCGATCGCGCCCATCGGGTCCTGGAACACGATCTGGATGCCCTTGCGCAGCACGGCCTTGTCCTTACGGCTCACCGTGGCCACGTCGGTGCCGTTGATGCGGATGCTGCCGCTCTGCGGGGCGACCATCTCCATGATCTCGAGGATCGTCGTCGTCTTGCCGCAGCCGGACTCCCCCACCAGTCCCATCGTGCGACCGGGCTGGATCGAGAACGAGATCCCGTCGACCGCGCGCACCGTGCCGACGCGGCGCGGGAAGACCGCGCCCTTCATCAGCGGGAAGTGCTTCACGAGATCGGTGACCTCGACCGCGGGGGTCGCGTCGGGGCGGAGCGGCGGGATCTCGCCGAGAGCCTCGGGCCGCGGGAAGATATCGGGCCGCGCGAGGGCACCGGAGGCGATCTCGCCCGAGCGGATGCACGCCGCGACGTGGTCGGGCACCGCTCCGTGCACCTCGAGCACGGGCTCGATGTCGTGACACGCGTCGATCGCGATCGGGCAGCGCGCGGCGAAGGGGCATCCCTTGGGCAGCGAGGCGAGGGACGGCGGGCGCCCCTCGAGCGGGACCAGTCGGTGCGAGCCCGCGGTCTGCATGTTCGGCACCGAGCGCAGCAGCCCCACGGTGTACGGCATGTGCGGGTCGTGGAAGATCTCGTCGACCGTGCCCCGCTCGACGAGCTTGCCCGCGTACATGACCGCGACGCGGTCGGCGTGGCCGGCGACGACGCCGAGGTCGTGCGTGATGAGCACGACGGCGGCGCCCGTCACCTCGCGGGCCTTCTGCAGCACCTCGAGGATCTGCGCCTGGATGGTGACGTCGAGGGCGGTCGTCGGCTCGTCGGCGATGATCACGCGCGGGTCGTTGGCGATCGCCATGGCGATCATCGCGCGCTGTCGCATACCGCCCGAGAACTCGTGAGGATACGCGCGCGCCCGACGCTCGGCATCCGGGATGCCGACGAGCTTGAGCAGCTCGACGCTGCGGGCGTGCGCAGCCTGTGCGCTCAGGGCGCGGTCGTGCAGACGCAGTCCCTCGGAGATCTGGTCGCCGACGGTGTAGACCGGGGTCAGCGCCGACAGGGGGTCCTGGAAGACCATCGCGAGCTCGGCGCCGCGGATCTTCGACAGCTGCCCGTCGTTCATGCCGAGCAGCGAACGACCGTCGTAGAGGATGTCGCCCTCGACCTGCGCGTTCGAGGGCAGCAGCCCCATCACGGCGAGCGACGACACGCTCTTGCCGGAGCCGGACTCGCCCACGATGCCGAGGAACTCCCCCTCGTGCACGTCGTACGAGATGCCGCGGACGGCGCGGACGGGAGAACCGTCGCGCTGCGGAAAGGTGACGCTGAGGTCGCGGACCGACAGCAGCGGCGAGCGGCCGGTCGAGGACAGCAGGGTGGCGGATCGGGTGTCAGTCACGGTTCGCTCCCGAGGTGGGGTCGATGGCGTCGCGCAGGGCGTCGCCGATGAGGCTGATGGCCAGGAGCAGCACGATCAGCACGCCGGCGGGGTACACGAACAGCCACGGGCGGGTCACCGCGGCCGACGTCCCCGACGCCAGCAGCGTGCCGAGCGAGACGTCGGGCGCCTGGACGCCGAAACCGAAGTAGCTGAGCGAGGTCTCGGCCATGATGGCCGCGACGATGCCGAGGGTCGCGTCGATGATGAGCAGCGACGCGATGTTGGGGATGATGTGGCGGCCGAGGATCTGCCGGGTCGGCATGCCCATGTACCGCGCCGCGCGCACGAAGTCGCGGTTGCGCAGGGACCGGGTCTGGTTGCGGACGACCTGAGCGAGGATCATCCAGCTGAACACCGCGAGGAAGAACGTGAGGGCGAGCCACGACAGTCCGCGGGTCAGCGGACTCAGCAGCACCAGGATGAAGAACGACGGGATGACGAGCAGAAGGTGGATGAGCCACCCGATGACCGCGTCGATCTTGCCGCCCAGGTAGCCGGCGAGGGATCCGACGGCCGCCGCGATAAGGGTGGCGCCGATGCCCGCCAGAGCGCCGATGATGAGCGACTTCTGCAGACCCACGAGCGTCTGCGCGTAGATGTCCTGCCCGATGCCGTTCGTCCCGAACCAGTGCAACTGGGTCGGCCCCAGGCCCACGTTCAGGAAGTCGCGCTGGGTCGAGTCGTAGGGGTAAAGCAGCGGCCCGATGAAGGCCCACAGCACGATGAAGACGAGGATGCTCGCGCCCACCCAGAAGCGAGGCATCTTGCGCAGCCGCGAGCGCACCAGCGCTCCGCGCGACAGCGGTTTGCGGTCGCGGGTGACAGGGCTCGTGGCGACGAGCGTTCCGTCGAGGGCTTCTTCCTGCATGGTCATGTCAGCTCCTCACTCTCGGGTCGAGTGCGGCGTAGAGCACCTCGGACAGGGTCGATGACAACAGCACCAGCACGGCGACGAAGAGCGTCGATCCGGCGACGGCGTTGATGTCCTGCTGAGTAACGGCGTTCAGCTGGAACTGCCCCATGCCCCGCCACGAGAAGACGATCTCGAGCATGGTGGAACCGGCGATGAGCGTGCCGAAGCTGTACGCGAAGAACGTCGACATCGGGATCAGGGCGATGCGCACGCCGTGGCGGAAGAGCGCCTGCGTGCGGGGCAGTCCCTTCGCGCGGGCGGTGCGGATGTAGTCCGCACCGAGCACGTCGAGCATCATGCTCCGCTGGTAGCGCGAGTACGACGCGGCGCTGATGAGCACGAGCGCCAGCGTCGGCAGCAGCAGGTGGACCGCCCGATCGGCGATCATCGGCCAGAACCCCTCGACACCGGCGGTGTACTCGCCGGTGAAGCGGATGAGCTGCGTTCCGGCCGCGTTGTTGAGGTTGGTCGCGCCGATCATCAGCAGCACGCCGATGACGAAGGTGGGGGTCGCGAAGACGAGGTACGAGGCGTACGTGGTCACCTGGTCGGGAGCCCGGTACTGGCGCACCGCACCCCACACGCCGATGAGCACGCCGACGATCGCGCCGATGAGCGAGCCGATCAGCAGCAGGCGCAGGCTCGTGCCGGCGCGCGTCGCGATCTCGGTCATGACGTCCTGGCCGCCGATGGTGGTGCCGAGCGAGAACTTCGTGAACAGATTGACCAGCCAGTTCCACAGGCGGACGAGGATCGGCACGTCGGGGTTGGCACCGAGTGCATCGAGGCTCGCGATGATCGACTCCTGCGGCGGCCGGGGATTCATGCCGTAGAAGCGGTCCTGGGGTCGCAACAGCGCGCTGCCGAGAACGTACGCGAGGCACGTCGCCAACAGGCTCAGGACGGCGTAATTCAGGAACCGTCGCAGAACGTACAGCGTCATGAGGTGCGCGGGCCCGTCCGGAACACGTCGGGGGTGTGCGTCATGGTGGTCCTCTCGCCTTCGAGATCCCCGCCTATTCGTTTGCCTGGCTAAGGATCTTCAGCGACCCTACGTCGGCTTCCCATGAAACGTGCGCCGGGGGAACACACTTTTCACGACCGTAACAAAGCTCTTACATGGCGCTTTGCCACCGCGGTCTCCGTCGAGCGCAGCATCGCGCTCAGCCGAGACCGCCTGAGATGAACAAAGCGATAATAACCCAGCAGATCAGAACCAGCAGGGAAATGACCGAGGGAATGTCCCACGACCGGCGGACGACACCGGTCTTCGACGCGGTCGGCCGCGCCGTCTCCCATGCTTCCTGGATGAGTTGCAGGTCGCGGATTGCCGGAGGTTCGCGACGTCCTCGCTCAGCGTCACGGCGGATCGGAGGACGACCCGGACGACCGGCGACGGGGCCACCGAAGGCCTTCACCACGCGGGGCTCGTCGGTGCGGACCTCGAGCTGCCAGCGCATGTCGATGTCGGCGACGCGCGCCCACGCGATGTCCGCGATGCGCAGAGGATTGTGGATGCGGATGCCCTCGGCGTCGATGCGCACGTGCGGCGCGAACAGCAGGGCGTAGACCGCCCACAGCGCCAACAGCACCCAGGGCGCCAGCAGGAGCATCTCGCCCAGCCCGGCGCGCAGCGCGGCATCCCCCAAGAGCACGAGCGCGAGCACCGCACCCAGGATCAGGCCGAAGATCGACGACGGGGCACGGAACACCCGCGGGTGTTCCGTGCCCCGGAAGCGCTCGTCGCGCGTCACGCGCCGCCCAGCGAGAGGGAGGCGCCGGGAATGGCGTCGAGCAGGCGCTGCGTGTACTCCTGCGAGGGCTGCGCGAAGATCTCGTCGACCGTTCCCTGCTCCACGAGCTTGCCGCGCTCCATGACGCACACCAGGTCGGCGGCGACACGGACGACGGCGAGGTCGTGCGTGATGAACAGATAGGTCAGACCGAGCTCGGACTGCAGCTCCGCCAGCAACTGGAGGATCTGCGCCTGCACCAGCACGTCGAGGGCCGAGACAGCCTCGTCGAGCACGAGGATGTCGGGCTTGAGCGCGAGCGCGCGCGCGATGGCGACACGCTGGCGCTGTCCGCCGGACAGCTCGTTCGGATAGCGGGATGCCAGCTCCTGCGGAAGCGCGACCTGCTCGAGCAACTCCTCCACACGGGCTCGACGCGACGCGTTGTCGCCCACCTTGTGGATGTTGAGCGGCTCGGCGATGAGGTTGCCGATGCTGCGCAGCGGGTCGAGCGACCCGTACGGGTCCTGGAAGACGGGCTGCATCCGGCGGCGCAGGTTGAACGTGTCCTTCGCGCTCAGCTTGCCGGTGTTGACACCGTCGACCTCGATCGAGCCCGAGGTCGGATCCTCGAGCTTGAGGACCATCTTCGCGATCGTCGACTTGCCCGAGCCCGACTCCCCCACCAGCGCGAGGGTCTTGCCGCGCGGGATCTCGAACGAGACCCCGTCGACGGCGCGGAACTGCTCGCTGCGGAATCCGCCCTGGCGGATCTTGTACTCCTTGACGAGGTCGGTGACCTTGACCGTCGCGGGAGCGTCGATGTCGGACTCGCGCAGGATGCCGCGGTCTTCGACCTTCGCCTGGATGCGCTGCGAAGCGATGCTGGGCGCGGCGGCGACGAGGCGCTGCGTGTACGGGTGCTGCGGGTTCTCGAGGATCTCGCGGCTGGGACCCGACTCGACGATCTCGCCCTGGTTCATCACGACGATGGTGTCGGCGCGCTCGGCGGCCAGACCCAGGTCGTGCGTGATGAGCAGCACCGAGGTCCCCCGCTCACGCGTGAGGGATGCCATGTGATCGAGGATCACGCGCTGCACGGTCACGTCGAGGGCCGAGGTCGGCTCGTCGGCGATCAGCAGCTTCGGGTCGGCGGCGAGGCCGATTCCGATCAGCGCGCGCTGACGCATTCCGCCCGAGAACTGGTGCGGGTACTGGTGCAGGCGACGCTCGGCGTCGGCGAGACCAGCCTGCTTGAGCACCTCGATCGCGCGCTTCTCGACCTCTTTGCGACCGGTGGCGATGCCGTTCGCGCGGATCGCCTCCTTCACCTGGAAGCCGATGCTCCACACCGGGTTGAGGTTCGACATCGGGTCCTGCGGGACGTAACCGATGTCGCGACCGCGAACCGACTCGAACTGCGTCTGGCTGAGGTCGGTCAGCTCACGCCCGTCGAGCGTGATGCTGCCGGCGGTGACGTGACCGGTACCGGGGAGCAGGCCGATGACCGCCGAGGCGGTCGTCGACTTGCCGGAGCCCGACTCGCCCACGATGGCGACCGTCTGGCCGGGGTAGACGTCGAGGCTGACTCCGTGGAGGACCTCGCGCGTGCCACCCTGTCCCTCGAACGCGACCTTGAGGTCGCGAACGGACAGAAGCGGTGTCTGGGTGGCGTCGCTCATCGGCGGGCCCTCGCTCTCGGGTCGATGGCGTCTCGGATGAGCTCGCCCAGCAGGATGAAGGCCAGAACCGTGACGGTCAGGGCGATCGACGGCCAGATCAGCGCCATCGGCGCGATGCGCAGCGACTGCTGCGCCTGGCTGATGTCGTTACCCCACGACATGGTGCTGCCGCCGAGGCCGACGCCGAGGAACGACAGAGTCGCCTCCGCGACGATCGCCGCGGCCAGGCTGATCGTGGTGACCACGAGGAGCGGAGCGATGGCGTTCGGGATGACGTGAGTCAGCAGCGTGCGGAAACGCGACTGTCCCAGCGCCTGAGAGGCCGCGACGTAGTCGGCCTGGCGCACGCGCAGAACCTCGGCGCGCACGACACGGGCCGTCGAGGCCCAGGCGAACCCGCCGATCGCGAAGGCCAGGGTGAAGACGTTGCGGTACTGCGAGAACACACTCATCACGACGATGGCCGCGAGGATGTAGGGGATCGAGAAGAAGATGTCGCCGACGCGCGAGATGACCGCGTCGAGCCATCCGCCGTAGAAGCCCGACAGCGCGCCCATGACGAGGCCGATGATCGTGCCGATCGCGGTGGCCAGCAGACCCACCGACAGCGAGGTGCGGGCACCCCACACGATGCGCGAGAAGGTGTCGCAGCCCTGGAACGTGAAGCCCAGGATGTGTCCCGCCGTGGGACCGCCGTTGCTGTTGGACAGCTGGCAGTCGTTGTCCGGCGGCACCTGCGTGAACAGGGTCGGGAACGCGGCCATCAGGATCACGATGGCCATCACGACCAGGGCGATCCAGAACGTGGGACGGCGACGGAGGTCGCGCCACGCGTCGAGCCACAGGTTGCTCTTTCGGGCGGCGACACGGACGGCGTCGACTGAAATGGTCTCGGTCTTGATCGGCGCGACATAGTGGGGCGCCGGGAAGTGACTACTTGACATAGCGGATCCTCGGGTCGAGAAGGCCGTACAGGAGGTCGACGACGAGGTTGACCAGCACGTAGATGATGACGAAGACGGTCACGAACGACACGACCGTGGGGCCCTCACCGCGGATGGTGGCCTGGTAGAGCGTGTTGCCGACACCGGGGATGTTGAAGATGCCCTCGGTGACGGTGGCTCCGACGAGGAGCACACCGAAGTTCGTCGCGGAGTTCGTGATGACGGGGATGAGCGAGTTGCGCAGGACGTGCACGGGGATCACGCGTCGGCGTGAGAGGCCCTTGGAGTACGCGGTGCGCACCCAGTCCTGGTTGAGGGTGTCGATGACCGACCCGCGCATGAGGCGCATGCTCGTCGCGAACAGGCTGAAGCCGAGCACGATGGCCGGCAGCAGAAGATCACCCCAGTTGTTCTGCGCCCCCACCGTGGGACGGAACCACCCCAGCTGGATGGCGAGGAAGTACTGTGCGAGGAAGCACGCCACGAAGATCGGCAGTGCGACGAACAGCAGGGCGACGATGAGCGCGACGTTGTCGAACAGCTTGCCCTTGCGGATCGCCGAGATGGTGCCGATGACGATTGCGAGGACGAACTCGATCGCCAGAGCCATCACGGCCAGGCGCGCCGTCACGGGGAGGGTTCGGGCGAGCACCTCGTTGACGGACTGACCGGAGAAGGTCGTTCCCAGGTCGCCTTGGAAGATCCCGCCGAGGTACAGGAAGTACTGCACGATGAAGGGTTGGTCGAGGTGGTACTGGGCCCGCAGGGCTTCGACGACCTGGGGCGCGGGGGTCTTGTCGCCGAAGAGGCCGAGGATCGGGTCCCCCGGCATGGCGAAGACCATGAAGTAGATCAGCAGCGTGGCCCCGAAGAACACGGGGAGCACCTGCAGCAGACGTCTGAGGATGTAGCCGAGCATCCGCTCTCTTTTCGAACGTGGGAAACGCCTCATCAGACGTTTCATGGGGGGCGTGGGTCGAAAGAGACCCGTGCCGTTCTATCACACGTCGTGATGAGGCCTGGCGGGCAGACCGCGAGGCGGTGACGAATCCGTCACCGCCTCGCGGGTGAGATCGGAAGGGTTACTTCGTGATCTCGTAGTAGAGCGGAACCGAGTTCCAGCCGAACTGGACGTTGTTCACGCCCTCGGCGTAGCCACCGGTGACGTTCTGGTACCACAGCGGAATAGCGGGAAGGTCCTTCAGCAGGATCTCCTGAGCCTTCGCGAAGTCCGCGTTCTGCGCGTCCAGATCCGTCTCGGCAATACCGGCCGAGATCTGTCCGTCGAACTCGGGGTTCGAGTAGTCGCCGTCGTTCGACGATGCCCCGGTCGCGTACAGCGGCGCGAGGAAGTTGTACGCACCCGGGTAGTCGGCCTGCCAGCCCGAACGGAACGTGGTCTCGATGCTGCGGTTGGTGACCGCCGAGCGCAGTTCCTTGAAGGTCGGGTACGGGGCACCCGAGGAGTCGATACCGAGGGTGTTCTTCAGCGAGTTCGTGACAGCGTCGACCCAGGACTGGTGTCCACCGTCGGCGTTGTACGCGATCTGAAGCGAGCCGCTCCACGGCGAGATGGCGTCGGCCTGAGCCCACAGCTGCTTCGCCTTGTCCGCGTCGTACTTCAGGACCTCGGCGCCCGAGAGCGAGTCGGACCAGCCCGAGATGACCGGCGAGGTGAAGTCGCTGGCCGGGGTGCGCGAACCCTGGAAGATCGTCTTGGTGATCTCGTCACGGTTGATGGCCATCGAGATGGCCTGGCGACGGAGCGTGCCCTCTTCGCCGCTGAAGTGCGCGAGACGCTCGGGAATCGTGAACGACTGGAAGATCGCGGCCGGCTGGTTGACCGCGCGGTCGCCCAGATCGGACTGGAACGTGGCCAGCGAGGACGGGGGAACGCTGTCGATCACGTCGACGTTGCCGCCGAGGAGGTCGGCGTAGGCGGCATCCTGCGTGGCGTAGAAGATGATCGAAAGACCACCGTTCTCGACCGTGCGACCGCCCTGGTAGTCATCGTTCTTGACGAGGTCGATCTGGACGTTGTGCTGCCAGGCACCCTCGCCCTTGAGCTTGTAGGGGCCGTTTCCGATCGGGTTCTCGCCGAACGCAGCCATGTCGGTGAACGCGACGTCGGGCAGCGGGAAGAACGCCGAGTAGCCCAGTCGCAGCGCGAAGTCGGCGGCGGGCTTGGAGAGCGCGATCGTGAAGGTGTAGTCGTCGACCTTCTTCAGACCGGTGAGCTCGGAGTCAGCGTCGTAGCTGAAGCCCACGATGTCCTCGAAGAACGAGCTGCTCACCTGGTTGTTCGACAGCTGGGCGCCGTAGTTCCACGCCTTGATGAAGTTGTCGGCCTTGACCTCGGTGCCGTCCGTGAACTTCTGGCCCTTCTTCAGGGTCACCGTGAGGTTCTGGGGGTCGTTCGTGACGATGGACTCGGCCATGTCATTGACCGGAGCGCCGGTTCCGTCGTAGTAGACCAGACCCGCGAAGATCGAGTCGAGGATCTTTCCTCCACCGACCTCGTTGGTGTTGGTCGGGATCAGCGGGTTCTGCGGCTCGGAGCCGTTCGTCCGAATGATCGCCGTGGCGTCGCCGCCCGATGACGAGCCGCCGCCGTTGTCTCCGCCGCCCGAGCAGCCGGCGAGCATAAGCCCGACGGCTCCCAGCAGGGCGAGACCGGAGAGGGCAATCTTGTTGCGCTTCACAGTTCCTCCAGGGAAGGGATGATCGTCGCCCGCGCAGGGCTTTCGCGCAGCACAAGGCGCGTGAAAGATCCGTCGGGCAGGATGAGAACACACTAGGCACGTTTACCCAGGTGCCCCAAACTCCTCTGAAAAACGTTACACAGCATTTACTCGAGAGGCTCTCGATGGAGCAATCTGACAAGCGCACCCGGCTGCAGGTCCCAGCGGACTGGACGTATCCTCCGACGCTGAAGCGCTCGGACACCTACCCCCGCCGCCGTCTCGGCTGGGAGATCGGGATCGTGCTGCTCGTCAGCGTCGGTCAGTCGGCGATCTACTCGGTGGTCTCGTTCGTCCGCGCCGCCACCCGCGCACCCATCTCGCAACAGCAGACGCAGCTGAATCCGTCGCGCAGCGCCGAGCCGGTGTGGGACGCGATCTACCAGTTCCTCGACATCTTCTTCTCCCTGGCCCTCGTGGCCCTGGCGGTCTACCTGCTGTGGGAGCCGACGAACAACGCGCTCCGCCGCATCGGGCTGGACTTCCGCCGCTTCGGAGGTGACTCCGCGCGGGGACTCCTGCTCGTCGTCCTCATCGGCGCGCCCGGTATCGGTGTCTACGCGATCGGCCGCGCTCTCGGGCAGAGCATCGCGGTGATCCCCGCTCCCCTGGACTCGTCGTGGTGGGTGATCGCGCTGCTGGTCCTCGCGGCATTGCGCGCCGGCCTCACCGAAGAGGTGATCTTCCTCGGATTCCTCTTCGACCGCCTCCGCCGGCTCGGCTGGTCGTGGACGTGGATCATCGTGTCGACCGCCCTGCTGCGCGGCAGCTACCACCTGTATCAGGGGTGGCCCTCGGCGCTGGGCAACGTCGTCATGGGGCTCGTCTTCGGCTGGTGCTACAAGCGATGGGGGCGGGTGATGCCCCTGGTGATCGCACACACGGTCATCGACATCGTGGCCTTCGTGGGGTACCCGCTCGCCGCGGCCTGGTGGCCGGGGATCTTCGCCCCGACCCCTGCGCCGTCGCCGACGTCGTGACCGTCAGGACTGGGGCGGCGACCAGGTCCAGAACGCCGGGGGCAGCCCGTTGGGCTCGGAGGTGTACGTCACTCCCCCGACGCCCGCGGCACTGACCACGGCGCCCGTGCGCTCGAGCAGCGGCACACCCGCGTACGCGGCGAACAGCGAGCGGTCGATGAGCTTCGCCTCCGACAACACGTCGACGGGGTCGGTGTGCGTGGTGAGGTCGTCGAAGAGCTCTTCGGTGTCGCCGCCGTCGATCCCCTCCGCGATGCGGTCACGCGCCGACCGGTAGAGGCTCTCATCCTCGCCGACCCACGAGAGGGTGGCATCCGGAATCTCCGTCGCGGTGGCGGCGCGGACCGCGATCCCGGCCTTGGCGGCCATCGACACGAGGCGTGGGAACACCAGCGACGCCGTCGGATCGGTCGTGTCGTAGGCGACGCGGAGCACGGCCGCCCGGTCGTTCAGCGCGGAGCGCGCGCCGTTCACGTCGGCCCCCGTGCCGGGAGCGCCGTTCCCCGAGACCAGGTCGTTGTAGAGCTGCCCGGTCGCCGGAGACGACAAGAACGACTGGAGGGGCTGGGCGTCCGGACGCACGGCGCCCAGCACGTCCTGGACGAGCGAGGCCCGATCGAGCGACAGCGTCGTCGCCTGACGGAGATCGGATGCCGTCGTCGTGGCGAACCGGAGTTGAAGCGTCTCGGAGGTGGGCCCGACCTGGACGTTGAACCCGGCATCGGTCAGGGTCTTCCGCTCCGCGACATCGAGATCGCCGACATTGGCCACGTCGACCGTTCCCGCTTCGATCGCCGACAGCTGCGCCGCGCGATCGGGGAAGAACCGGACCGTCAGCCCCTCGAGACCCGGGAAGTGCGCCCCCTGGTAGCTGTCCCGACGGGCCAATTGGAGCGTGTCGGCCGTGATCTCCGAGACCGTCCACGGGCCCGACGACACGACACCGGCCGGGTCCGGCGTCGTTCCCGGAGCGACATCGAAACCGGTGTTCCACGCCTGCGCGGCCGCAGCCAGCACCGGATTCGGAGCCGCCGGAGCCTGAGGGTCGCCCTCCGGCGCCGTGAGAATCGCGGTGAGCAGATCCTTGACGCTCACGCCCGCCCGCTGCGCGACGACGTGGACCGGGCGGTCGAGCAGCCACTGCCGGTTCCAGTCGGCGAAGGGCTGGTCATAGGTGAGCATGAGGGTGTCGTTCGCCCGGTCGAGGCGCGGACGCGTCGTGCGGGCGTTGGGGTCGGCGGGGAGCGCGGTGTCGAAGTACCGCGTACCCGACACGAGCTGGCCGTTGGCGTCGTAGGTGGCGTCGTCGAAGAAGTGGGAGGTGACCGCCCACCCGAACAGCAGGTCGTCGAGGGTCACCGGGGTGCCGTCGGACCAGACGCGGTCGGAGAAGAGTTCGTAGCTGACGGTCAGCGGGTCGCCCTCGACCCGCGTGATGCGCCCGAGACCGTTGTTGGGCACGACCTGGAGGTTTCCGTCGAGGGAGCCGAGCTTCTCGTCGAGGAGGGCCGACACCGCGCGGTTCGCCGCGGTGTCCCCGGTCGCGCTGGCGGCGTTGAAGCTCGTGAGCGAGCCGACCACACCGACTGTCAGGCTCGTCCGCTGCTCTTTCGCGGGGACCGGCGCGGGGTCGGTCGCCGAACAACCGGCCAACGCGAGACCGGCGGCGACGAGGAGGGCGATCACCCGTCCCGGGCCGCCACGGCGTCGAAGCGGTCGAGGAACGTCGTTCAGCCCGTGGTGCACAGGGGCACTTTACTAAACGCCCCCTGAGGATCTCCCGGTCCGCTGCGCGTCCCCCTACAACGACGAAACGGCATCCCGCTCAGCCCCCGCGCGGAGCGGAAGGGACGTCGGAGGGATGCCGTCTCGTCGAGGGACGGGCAAGGGTCAGGCGAACGCCTCAGGCGGCGGGCACGAGCAGACCAGGTTGCGGTCGCCGTACGCCTGGTCGATGCGGCGCACCGGGGGCCAGTACTTGCCGCGGATCAGCGAGCGCACGGGGTATACCGCGGTCTCGCGTGAGTACGGGTGATCCCACTCGCCCATCACGACCGTCTCGGCGGTGTGCGGAGCGTTGACCAGCGGGTTGTCGTCGGCGGGCCACTCCCCCGCCGCGACCGCGAGGGCCTCGTGCTTGATCGCGATCATGGCATCCACGAACCGGTCCAACTCGGCGAGATCTTCGCTCTCGGTCGGCTCGACCATCAGGGTGCCGGCGACGGGGAACGACATCGTCGGGGCGTGGAAGCCGTAGTCGATGAGGCGCTTGGCCACGTCGTCGACGGTGACGCCGGTCTGCTCCTTGAGGGGACGCAGGTCGAGGATGCACTCGTGCGCGACGAGACCGCCCTCACCGGCGTAGAGCACGGGGTAGTGCTCGCGCAGGCGCGTGGCGATGTAGTTCGCCGAGAGCACCGCGGCGGCCGTGGCCTGGCGCAGGCCCTCGGCGCCCATCATGCGCACGTAGGCCCACGAGATCGGCAGGATACCGGCGGAGCCGTGCGGGGCGGCCGAGACCGGCCCCCCGTCGAACACGCCACCGGCGTGATCCGCGCGCTGCGAGAACGGGTGCGAGGGGAGGTACGGGGCCAGGTGCGCCTTCGCCGCCACCGGACCGACACCGGGTCCGCCACCGCCGTGCGGGATCGCGAACGTCTTGTGCAGGTTCAGGTGCGAGACGTCGCCGCCGAGGTCGCCGAAGCGGGCGAATCCCAGCAGTGCGTTCAGGTTGGCGCCGTCGACGTAGACCTGTCCGCCGGCGTCGTGCACGGCCTGCGTGATCTCGAGCACGTCGTGCTCGTACACCCCGTGGGTCGAGGGGTACGTGATCATGAGCGCCGAGAGCTCCGCGGCGTGCTGCGCGATCTTCGCGCGCAGGTCGCCGAGGTCGACGTTGCCGGCCTCGTCGCACGCGACGACGACGACCTTCATGCCCGCGAGGATCGCCGAGGCGGCGTTCGTGCCGTGCGCCGACGACGGGATCAGGCACACCGTGCGCGCGGTGTCGCCGTTGGCGAGGTGGTAGCCGCGGATCGCGAGGAGGCCCGCGAGCTCGCCCTGCGACCCGGCGTTCGGCTGCAGCGAGACCGCGTCGTAGCCGGTCACCTCGGCGAGCCAGCGCTCGAGCTGCTCGATCATCTCGAGGTAGCCGCGCACGTCGGCCTCGGGGGCGAAGGGGTGCACGCGCGAGAACTCCGGCCACGACACCGCCGCCATCTCGGTGGCCGCGTTCAGCTTCATCGTGCACGAGCCCAGCGGGATCATGCCGCGATCGAGCGCGTAGTCGCGGTCGGCGAGGGTCTTGAGGTACCGCATCATCGCCGTCTCGCTGCGGTGCGCGTGGAAGACAGGGTGCGTGAGGAAGGCGTCGTCGCGATGCAGGGCCGCATCGATCCCGCGCAGCGCCTCGCCCTCGGGCAGCGTGTCCGCGGCGAGGCCGAAGGCGTCGAGGATGACCGAGACATCGGCATCCGTCGTCGTCTCATCGACCGAGACGCCCACCGTCGCGTCGTCGACCCAGAGCAGCTGGTAGCCGCGCTCGCGGGCGCGGGCGACCACGTCTTGCGCGCGCCCCGGCACGTGGACGCGCACGGTGTCGAAGAAGGCGTCGCTCGCGAGAGTCAGGTCGGAGGAGCGCAGAGCGGATGCCAGGGCGTCGGCCTTGCGCGCGACCTGCGTCGCGATTGCGCGGAGTCCGTCGGGACCGTGGTACACCGCGTACATCGCCGCCATCACGGCCAGCAGCACCTGCGCAGTGCAGATGTTCGACGTCGCCTTCTCGCGGCGGATGTGCTGCTCGCGCGTCTGCAGCGACAGGCGGTAGGCGGGGGCGCCCACGGCATCCTGCGACACGCCGACCAGGCGGCCGGGCAGCTGACGCTCGAGGCCCGCGCGCACGGCCATGTAGCCCGCGTGGGGTCCACCGAAGCCGAGCGGCACGCCGAAACGCTGTGTCGTGCCCACCGCGACGTCGGCGCCGATCGAGCCGGGCGAGCGCAGCAGGGTCAGGGCGAGCAGGTCGGCGGCGGCCACGACGAGGCCGCCCGCGGCATGCACCGTCTCGGCCACGGCCGAGAAGTCCCAGATGCGACCGGTCGCACCGGGGTACTGCACGAAGGCGCCGAACGCCTCGGGCAAATCCCCCTCGTACGAGGTCTCCACGATGCGGATGCCGACGGCCGCGGCGCGGTGGTGCAGCAGCGCCTTGGTCTGCGGCAGGGCGTCGACATCGACCAGGAAGAGGTCGGTCTTCGCCTTCGACGCGCGGCGGGCGACGAGCATGCCCTCGACGACGGCGGTGGACTCGTCCAGCATCGACGCGTTTGCCGTCGCGAGCCCGGTGAGGTCGGTCACCATCGTCTGGAAATTGATGAGCGCCTCGAGCCGGCCCTGCGAGATCTCGGGCTGATACGGCGTGTACGCGGTGTACCACGACGGGTTCTCGAGGACATTCCGCGCGATCACCGACGGCGTGAAGGTGTCGTAGTAGCCGAGACCGATCATGGGGCGGGCGGAGCGGTTGGCGGATGCCAGCTCCCGCAGTTCCGCCAGGGCCTCAGCCTCGGTGGCCGCGGTCGGAATCGCGCTCGTGGCGCGGGCCTGCACGTGGATCGAGGCCGGGACGGCGGTCTCGACGAGCGCCTCGACGCTGTCGTAGCCGACCACCTCGAGCATGTGCGCCTGGGCGTCGGCACCGATGCCGATGTGGCGGTCGGTGAAGGCGGCCGGGGTCCCGGCATCCGTGCGGGGAGGAAGGACGGAGGTCATGCGGTGAGGTCCTCGTAAGCGGCGCGGTCGAGCAGGTCGGAGGGAAGGTCGCCCTCGACGCGGATCTTGATGAGCCACCCGCCGGCGAAGGGCTCGGCGTTGACCAACGACGGGTCGTCGACCACGGCGTCGTTGACCTCGACGACCGTGCCGTTTAGGGGCGCGTAGAGCTCGCCGACCGACTTGGTCGACTCGATCTCGCCGCAGACGTCGCCGGCCGAGACGGCCGAGTCGGCGCCGGGCAGCTCGACGAAGACGACGTCACCGAGCTTGTCGGCGGCGAAGTCGGTGATGCCGACGGTGGCGATGTCACCCTCGAGGGCGATCCACTCGTGCTCGGAGGTGTAGCTGAGGGCGGTGAGGTCGGTCATGCGTTTCTCCGATAGAAGGGAAGGGCGGTGACGGTCGCGGGGATACGGGTTCCGCGCACGTCGATGGACAGTTCGGTTCCGATGGCGGATGCCGCGGGTGCGACGAACGCCATGGCCACGGGGTGGCCGAGGGTGGGGCTGAGGGCGCCGCTGGTGATCTCGCCGACGGTGTCGTCGCCGCGCAGGACGGCGTAGCCCGCGCGACCCGCGCGGCGGCCCTCCGAGACGAGGCCGACGAGCACGGGGGCGTCGGCGGGGCCGGACGACAAGCCGTCCTTGCCGACGAACGCCTCTTTATCGACGGCGAGGACGCGGCCGAGACCCGCCTGTGCGGGGACGATGTCGCGCGAGAGCTCGTGGCCGTACAGCGGCATGCCGGCCTCGAGGCGCAGGGTGTCGCGCGCGGCGAGACCGCACGGCACGAGGCCCCGGTCGGTGCCCGCGGTGAGAGCGGCATCCCACAGGGCGGCGGCCTGCGCGGTGGGGATCATGAGCTCGTAGCCGTCTTCGCCGGTGTACCCGGTGCGGGCGACGAACAGTGGCGCCCCGTCGAAGGTGCCCTCGGTCCAGGCGTAATAGCCCAGCTCGTCGAGGGCGGTGCCGGTGATCTCGACACCCGGGGTGGAGTTCAGAATGCCGCGGGCCTCGGGGCCTTGCAGGGCGATGAGGGCGTAGTCGTCGGTGACGTCGGCGACCGCGAGGGTTCCGGCCTCTTCGACAGGCTCCGGGACCTCGCTCGACATGGCGACCCACGTGCGCTGGGCCAGGTCGAAGGCCGAGGCCACGGCATCCCGATTGCCGGCATTCGAGATGACGAGGAAGCTCTGCTCCCCCAGGCGGTAGACGATGACGTCGTCGACGATGCCGCCGCTCTCGGCAAGCACGAGCGAGTACTTGGCCTTGCCGATCTTCATGGTCGACAGGCGGCCGGCGAGCACATAGTCCAGGAACGCGGCCGCTTTCTCTCCCTCGACGCGGAGCTCGGCCATGTGCGAGATGTCGAACAGGCCCGCGGCCTCGCGCACGGCGCGGTGCTCGGCGAGGTCGGAGGTGTAGCGCACGGGCATGTTCCAGCCGCCGAAGTCGGTGAACGAGGCGCCGAGGGCCTCGTGCCGATCATTCAGCGGGGAGGTGCGCGGTGGAGCGGGGGTTTCGGTCATGAGTTCTGCCGTTCGCGATGACGGACAGACGCCGGACGGCGCCTGTAGAACTCCCCCTCTGTCATGGGCCTGAGAGTTTCACCGCGCGGATCGCGCGGCTTTCACCGTCGGCGGGCTCGGGGAAGTGGCATCCCGAACCTCTTTCCAGAGTGGCCCGATCGACGCGGTACGCGTACCTGAGAGATTGGCGGGGAGGCTTGCTCCTTCGGTGCCCGGCTGCGTTCGCCGGAGCTCTCCCGCATCGATCATGGGGCCGGTGTGGACTTGTGGGGTCAGCCTAGCGGAGCTTCGGCGGGCGCCGTGAGATGTTCAGCCGTTGTCCTGCTTGCGGATCTCGGCGGCGTCGCCGGGGACGCAGAGGGAGGTGCCGGCGATGTGGTAGTCCCCGGGGCCCGTTGAGAACGAGAGCCCTTCGACGGGCCCACCTGTGGCATAGACCACAACCACCGGCTTCTCCACCGTCCGGACGTCCATCCCCAGCGAGCGCCAATGATCGGCAACCTTCTTCGCGTCGGCAGCTCGGTCTCCATCGGGCGGCGGGGCGCCATAGCCATAGGTGTAATTCACGCGCTCGCCGCTGCGCTGCCCGCAGTTTCCGACCTCCGGCGCCCCGTCCCAGGTCCAACCTTCAACGTCGAGGATCTTGGAGGTGTTCTCGACAGTCGATACGAGCGCGTCACGAGCCTGATCAGGGCTCAACGAAGCAGCCTGCCCGGCCGCGCAGCCGGACGCCGAGATGGCGGCGATGCACAACGTCACTCCCAGAGCGACACGTGAATAAGTGGCTGCGCGAACAACGTGACCCTCCCTCGAGTGCGAAGAAAATCGGGAACAGTTCGTCACGCGTTGTCCTGCTTGCGGAGCTCGGCGGCGTCGCCGGGGACGCAGAGGGACTCGCCGGCGATGAAGTAATTGCCCGGACCGGTCGAGAAGGTAAGCCCCTCAACGGGACCGCCGCTGCCGTACACCACGTATGCAGGGCTTTCGACCAGACGGACTTCCATGCCCAGTGAGCGCCAATAGTCGGCGACCCTCCGCGCGTCGGCCTCGCGATCACTGTCGGGCGCGGGGGCACCGTAGGTATAGGAGTAGTTCGCCCTGTCGCCGCTCCCCGGGCCGCAGTCGCCCACCTCGGGGGCGTGGCTTCGAGACCATCCCGCAACATCGAGCTGCGCGGCGCTGTCCTCGACCGTGCTGACGAGAGCGTCACGCGCTTCATCCGCGCTCGCGGTGGCCTCGAGCGAGGCCACGCAGGACGTCAAAAGGAGACCGGCGACCAGGACGGTGACGGAGGAGGCAGCACCACGGACTGCGAGGGATGCCCTAAACGACGTCACGTACGCCCATCTTTCTGCGCTAACAGGGCGCCGATTCACAGCTCAGCCGTTGTCTTTTTTTGCGCAGTTCTGAGGCGTCACCCGGAACACACAGCGAGGTACCGACGATGTAGTAGTTACCGGGCCCAGTGGAGAAGGACAAACCCTCGACGAGTCCGCCCGTTGCGTAGACGACGACCGACGGGCTGTCTACAACGCGAACCTCCATGCCCACTGACTTCCAGTGCTCTGCGACCTTCTGCGCGTCTGCCGCAAAGTCCCGGGACTGTGGTGGCGCGCTGTAACCGTAGTTGTAGTTCGCGCGTTCACCCGGCCGGTCTCCACAGTTACCGACTTCGGGGGCCCCTGTCCGCGCCCAGCCTGAAACATCGAGCACGGTCGAGGTCTCCTCCACGGTGGATACAAGCGTGTCGCGGGCTTGTTCAGGACTCATTGTGTCTCCCTCAGAAGTCGTACACGACGACAACATGATCACCATCGAGCTCGCCAGAACCGCGCAAACGGCACGGCCTGCATGTCCTCGCGTGCGCCTATCCACTGGTCAACCCTTCGATGATCGCTCGCTGAAGCGGGGTGGGCCCGGGCGCCACATAAGAGGACACCTGATCGCCCTGCCCCGTGGTGGTCAGCCGTTGTCCTGCTTGCGAATGTCGGCGGCATCACCGGGGACGCAGAGGGAGGTGCCGGCGATGTAGTAATCACCGGGAGCCGTCGAAAAGGACAAGCCCGCTACGGGGCCGCCGGACGCGTACACGACGTACAGGGGGGTATCGACGACTCGCACCTGCATACCGAGAGACGTCCAATAGTCCGCGATGATCTTCGCGTCCGCACCTCGATCGCTATCGGGAGCAGGCGCGCCGTAGCCGTAGGTGAAATTGGCGCGCTCGCCCTGCTGGCCGTCGCAATCGCCGACCTCGGGCGCGTGATCGCGGTTCCATCCCGTGGCATCGAGTTTGGCTGCGCTGTCTTCGATGGTGGTGACGAGAGCGTCACGCGCTTCGGTAGGAGTCATTTTGTCTTCTTTCAATTGCGCACATCCGGGCAGGCCAACCAGCGAGAGCGCCACAAGCACCCCCAGGGCGGGGAGAAGTACCGGGCGACTAGTCCGCAACACCATTCGTCATTCCTTCGATCAACGCCTTCTGCAGCGGGGTCGGAGCCGGCGGCATATAGGGAGACACGAGGTTCCCGTGGCCGGTCGTCGCGAGGGCCACGTTTCGAAGCGATTCCGTCTGCTTGTCAAGATAACCCCCCTCGTCGGACGTGACCGCGCCATGGTCGGTGACCGCACGCAACGTCCCGTCACCGGCGACGCTGAACGAATGCGAGCCGAACTCGGGGTCAATCGGATTGATCGGGTGTTCAGGAGACAGGCGGCCGGTCCAAGCCCATTGATCGCCGCGAGCCTGGTCGATTGCCCAGACGTCCTGAGCCTGTCCGGAGAACACAGCATCGGCGTGCAGGTCTGACGCCGAGTCAAGGTTCGCTGGTAAGCCTGCTGAGCCCAGCGTCACGAAGGCATCCACGTGCACGTCGTCTTCAGCAAGCGCCAAGGATGCTGTCGTCGTTCCGTATGAGTGGGCCACCACGCTGACATGAGCCCCGGAATTTACGTACTCCAAAGAGCGGAGGTCTCGAGCGAAATTCGATGCGCCCGCATCGGCTAGGTCGTTATGCATCACGTCAAAGCCGCCCTCCATGACGAACTCCGCCACCGCAAGACTCAGGTCGGGCTGGTCGGCAACGGAGAAGTCCCGCAGTTGCGACAGTTCCGGCACGACATCGCTCATCTTCGTCGCCACCCGCCGCACCTCGTCGACGGAAATTGAAATGTCCCCCACGCGCAAGAGACTAGACATGAGACGCATCGGCAGCGGAGTCCAGGAGTGGATTTCACCCGCTGAATTCACCCGCGCCGCTTGTCACCCCGCGGCGACCGTCACCCCGTACGGGGAGCCAGGCCCTTCAGCCATGACGCGTCGCTCGAGGGGGTGTAATCGCCGAAGGTGACCGCGTAGGCGAGGGTATCGAGGCCCGCGGCCATCTTCTTCTGCATGCACGCGGCGAAGGCGTTGGTCCCCGCTTTGTCCGTCCACACGCCGGCCGCCGTCTGCCCGCCCTTGGCCGCTTTCGCCTTCGCTTGAGACGCCGCGACCGTGGCCTTGATGGCCAGTCCCGTCGCCGAGACCCCCGCCAGTGCGGGCTCAGCCGCGATGAGGGCCGACTCGACGGAATTCACCATCTTGGTGAAGCGGGTCGAGGTGCCGAAGACCGTCTTCGTCTGCGTCCCGTAGCCGGCACCGAGGGCGATACCACCGCCGATGAAACTTTGCATGGCGAACAACATGTTGTCGTCGCCCCCGGCGGAGTAGGCGGTCAGGCAATCGAACGGAGCCGCCAACATGTCCACGACCGAGTTGATGGTCTGCCCCGCGCTTCGAATCCCGTCGACGGCTTTTCCGCTCACGTTCAGCGCCGTCAACGCGTCCGCGGTGGCCGACAGCGCCACTCCCGCGATGCCCACCACGCTGGTGAGCGAGCGGACGTACGCTCCCGCCGCAGCCGTGGCGAAGCCGATCATGACCTTCGCGGTCGTCGACATCGTCATGACGAAGCTGTCGCCGAAGTCTTTGAAGTCCTCCGAGATCGACGTCGACGAGTAGTAGGCGACGAGCGTCTTGTCGCTGGACATGTGAACGCCAGCGTACTCCCCATCTTCGCTGCTCGTGGAGTCCGCGCCCGACGTCCAGTGTCGGAACCGCGGGTCGCCTCCCGTAGTGGCGCGCACCACGACGTCCGTGCCGCCGAGATAGCGATACGTCGTGGGGTGCGTCATCGTGAACGCCACAGGTCCCATCGAATCGTCCAGCCAGGGAAGCGTCTGCTCCTCCCCGGGACAGTTCGGCGGGGTCATGACCGTGAGCCGCTGCGTGTCGTGCGGCAGTGACAGCGTGTAGCACTTGGCCTGCAACGTCGCCGTCACGCGTTTGTGCACGTAGTCGCCGTCCGCCGTGCGTCCCGCGCCGGAGAGCACCACGGGCGCGTCGGGGCTGGCGCCGCTGCCCGAGGCGTCGCCCTCCCACGAGACGACGTTGAACGCCTCGGGGTCGACGGCCGCCCGGAGCTGGAGATCCGTCCCCGCCAGCCACGCGTACCCGCCCCGCGTGTACCGCGGGTTCCCCCCGACGCCGCAGTCGGCCGGAGCGGTCGAGATGTAGTCCTCGATCGGACTGCCCTTGACCTGATTGGTCGCGTACAGACCGGGCAGCACCGCGCCCGAGGGCGAGAGGATTCGCGCCGAGATCGAAGCGAATTCGCACGCTCGCGCCACGACGGTCGAGTCGCCGTGAAACTTCTGCGACAAGGACGAACCCTCCTGCCACATGTTGACCGAGGGGCGGTCCTCCTTCGCCGTCGGCCCGTTGCCGACGTCCGTGAACGTGTTGGACCTCGAGGCCCAGACGATCGTGGCGCCCTTCGCGGCCTCGCTGATCGGCGTCGCGTTTACCGTGAGTTCCTGACCGCTCGCGGTGCCCTGATCGTAGAAGCGCGCGTTCACCCCCTTGTACGGCACGTCGCACGGGTTGCCCTGCGGGCCGAAGTCGAGGCTGACGTCGAGAGCACCCGCCGGCTGCGACGACAGGTCGATCCGCTTGCAGTTCTGCCACTTGCCGTACGCCGCGACCGCGGAGGTGTCCTGGGTGAGGACAGCGGTCACCTTCGCGATCGCGTTGGCCGACCCCTTCACCGGAAGCCCCGCCCACCCGAGGAAGGTCAGTCCGCTGGAGCCGCCCGTAGCCTCCATGGTCACCGCGGTGCCGGAGAGGTACCAAGGCGAAGACGCCGTGCCGCCGACCGCCGGGCAATTGCCGGGCGTCTGGATGTCGACCTTCGCGTCGCGGTACAGATCGCCCACCATCGATGTCGAGAGTGAGACGCACGTGCCGTAGGTGGCACCGACCGTGAACGGGCGATCACCAACCGAGAACGAGAACCGGCGGCTCCCCAGTGGCGCGGTGCTCTCCGAGATCGGCGAGTATCGATCCGTGCTGCCCGCCCACGAGGCGAAGTACGTCTTGGCGCCGGCACCCGCGTCCTTCAGCGTTCCCACGACGGTCGTCCCAAAGCGGTACGCCGACGTGCCGGTCACCCGGTCGTAGCAGTTCGACGGGGTGTCGATCGTGATGGTGCCGCCGATCGGCTGGGCGATCTCGGGAAGCGCGTAGCATTTCGGCCCCACCGCAGCCGACACGAAAGCGGTGTCGGGCGTCACCTTCACGGTGATCGAGTCGGCGCGGACGCCGTCGCCGCTGATGAGCTGCGCGCCGTCTCCCCATCCCACGAACTGCTCGCGTGAGCGCAGTTTCGAGCGGTCGATCGAGACGGTGAGGTCGGAATCCCACGCGGCGGTGGTCTCGACCCGATCGCCGGTGCGTTTGACGGTGTAACCGCACTTGCCGCGAACGTCGTAGCGGAGCGCGTCGACCGGCAGGACGGCCCCGTCGTAGTTCTGGACCGACAGGATGACGGGAACGCACCGGACGCTCGTGGTCGCAGTGACCGTCATAGGGCGCAGGGCGTTCGGTCCGGCGATCGACACGGGCGGGTCGACGAACTGGCCGGTGGTCGATCCGAGCGAGACGCCGTTGACGGCGACGTCGTCGACGTCGTACTTCTCTCCCGGCGTGACCCGCACGAAGACGGGCGTCGATTCGAAGTAACCCGCGCCCCCTCCGCAGTCGGGGGCCGTCACGAGTTCGATGTTCGCCGAACCCGCCGGAGACGAGGAGGGTGCCGCGAAGGGGACGCACGCGACGATCCGGCCCTGTCGCGTGACGGTCGCCGGCTTCCACGCCGTCGTCCCGCTGTATTCGAGGGTGAACAGAGCGTCATCGGTCGTCCGCTGGTACGCCGGCAACGTGACCTGGCAGGTGCCGCTGAGCACCGCCGCCGTGCACACCACGGTGTCGCCGCGACGGATCTCGATCGTGCCGAGATCGCCTGCCGCACGCGGCCCCGCTACCGACCACGACACGGGGACGGTGGTCAGGCCACCCCACCGCTCGTTCTGGCCGACAGCCAGGCTGACGGTCGGCTCCGAGCGGTCGAACTCGACGAACGCCGACCCCGAGCCTGGTGCGTAGTTGTCGGCACCGAGGTAGTTCGCCGTCAGGACGCGGTAACCACCTTCGCCGAAAGCGAGATCGCACGCGCCGGATGCCGTCCGGTCGCCGTCACCGTCTCGGGGGCCGACGAAGGCGGTGCACGTCGCTCCCCGTCCGTCGTTGACCACCACGGAGCCTTGCGGGGCGTGAGTCGGCAGCGTATCGCCGAGCAGGAGCGGATTCGCCTCGTGGGCGTATCGGACGGACACCGTCACCGGGCTCATCCGACCGGCCTGCGGCTGGCCGGGATCCAGCGTCACCACGACGGGCGCAGCGACCCAGTCCTGCGCGATCTCGGCGGAGCTCGGCGCGAATCGATCCTCATCGGGGAGGAACCGGGCCTCGACGGTGCCGCTGCTCGCCGCGAACGTCCGCGCAGACACGCGCACGGTACCGGTGGCGGTCACCGCACCGGTCGCGAACGGCTTTCCGTTCCGCGTGAGCTGAATGAAGCCCGTCGGCTGAAGCCCGGCGGCGTCGACCGTTACCTGGTAGGAGGTCACCGTGTCGGAGAAGACCGCTGTCGCACCGGGCCGCTGGTCGGCCGGGGCGAGCACCACCCGGGTGGGGACGCGCGTCACACGAACGGTGAACTCCTGGCTCGTGCTGCGCGTGTTCGCGTCGTCACCGGAGTAGTCGATCACGAAGCGGTAATCGGCATCCATGTTCCTCAGCGCCGAGGGCAGCGGGAAGGTCGCCGTGGCCGACCCGTTCTCGAGAGGAACCGTCGTGCCGAGGTCGCCGAGGAGGTTGTCGGCGCTGCGGATACGGATCGTGCCGGAGGGCGTCACCCTGCCGCTCATCGTCACGGGGACAGACAGCGTCGATCCCACCTGGACGGCGGCCGGCGCGGTCAGAGCGAACGTCGGCGCTCCCGCGAACAACTGCGCCTGGTCGAACGCGTAGCTCCCGCCCGGGGGCGCGACGTACCGGTCGTCCCACGGTTGTCCGAGGTACGTGACCGAGACGGTGTACCAGCCCAGAGAGGTGGTGCGGATGCCGCCGAGCCGTGTCGACGAGAGCTTGGCGACACCGTTCTCCAGCGTGGCGGTCTCGTCGCCGATGTCGCGGCCATCCGGTCCGGTGAGGACGAAGCGCACGGCGCCGCGGGCGACGAACCCGGCCGGGGATCCGGGGACGCTGACGGTCGCGACGGCTTCGACGAACCCGCCGAGTTGCGCCGTCGCCGTGACCGCGGCCTGCGTCTCGCGCGGCGTCAGCGTGATCTTCTGCGCGGCGAGGGAGCCCGTGGCATCCCTCGCCGAAGACCCGCCGAAAGGCCCGGTCGGCTCGAAACTCGCGGTGAGCGCACCCGAGTACGCGAGACTCGGGATCTGCGCACCGAAGGTGACGGGCACCACGACGTGGCGCTCACCCGCGACGCCCGTGTCATCGGCGGACGACAGGGTGACGCGTCCGACCTCGATGTTGGTCAGCGTGACGATCACGACGCCGTCGGGGCGGTCGTCTCCCGCCGCGTTCTTCACGCTCACCCCCACTCCCAGGTCGCTGTTCCACGGCAGGGTTCGCGACTCGTCGGTGTCGAGGGTGGTGCTCGTCGGTGCGGCGGTGACCGAGAGCGACCGCGAGGTCGACGCGGGGTCGAACTGCTCGTCACCACCGAAGTCGGCGACCAGGGTGTACGCCCCGGGGAGGAGCGCGCCGCCGACGCGCACGCGCGCGGCACCCGAGGCCAGCGAGAGGGATCCGAGCGACGTCGTGGCACCGTCGGCCGAGACGGCGCGCAGCGTCACGATGGCGGTCTCGGGGCTCAGCCCGCTCGCGGCGAGTGTCACCTCGACGGATGCTCCCGCGGAGTACGCGATGGAGCCGGGGGCGTCGACGGTCAGCGTCGGCGTGGCCCGCGCGACGGTGACGTCGATCGCGTTCGACGCGGACCCCGCGAACACCGGCGATCCGACGTATCGGGCCGTGACGGCGCCCCCGCCCACGCCGAGCGACCCGGCCGGGGCGGTGAAGGTCGCGGTGGCGCATCCCGAACCCGTCGCGCACGCGGCCAGGGCCACCGACCCGAGCACGGACGATCCCCGGACGAACTCCACCGAACCCGTGGGGATCCGTGCGTCGCCGCCGGTGGTCACCGTCGCGGTGAACGAGACGGAATCCTCCCAGTGCACGGCCGTCGACGACGCCTGCAGAGCGGTCGTCGTCGCGGTCGAGAGGACCCGCACGGGGTGCGCTGCCGAGACGGATGCCGAGAACCCGGACGCGCTCGAAAAGGCGGCCGTCAGGACGTGGTCGCCGACGGCGAGCGCATCGCCGGGGACGACGACCGTGTAGACCGCCCGGGCATCACTCGCCGTGACCACCCCGATCTTCGCCGCCGTCACCGCGACACCGTCCGACAGCAGGGTCAGGGCCCCGCTCGGCGTCGCCGTGCTCGGGGAGAGCGTGTCGACGACGACCGTCGTCGTGAACGGAAGTCCGGCCGTCACCGACGAGGGGCTCGAGGAATCGAAGGCGGTGGTCGTCTCCGCCGCCGTGAGGTGGAGCCCCACGCTCTCGGACGCCGCTCGGCCGTACACCTCGTCACCGAAGTACGTGGCGGTGAAGGAATCGGTACCCCACCCGTAGCGCACGCCCGGCACGACCGCGCGGCCCTGCGCGTCGAGGGTGGCGGTGTAGCCACCGACCGAGACCGTGCCCGTCGGGATGGGCCCCTGCCCGCTGACGGTCACCGTCGCGGCCGCTCCGACGGGGTCGCCGTAGACGGCGGTCGCCGCCGGGAACGCCAGGGTGACCGTGGCCGCGGAGCGGATCAGCAGTGTCTGCGGGCTCGCCGTCGCACCGCCACCGGAGGCGTCGTCGCGGGTGTACACGGCCCAGAGCGCGTGTCGGCCGACGCCGATGGTCTCGGCGGAGAGGAGGAAGGATGCCGCCCCCTCGGCCACCGCGACCGGCCCGGCGACGACGGTCTTGCCGGCCGCGTCGGAGGACAGCACGACCGTGCCCGGCTGATCGTCGGCGACGGAGACGACGGCGGTGAGCGCCGCGGCATCTTCCAGGGTCCAGTCGGAGCCCGAGCACGCGGCCAGCGGGGCCTCCGGCGCGCAGGCCAGCGAGACCGCGACGACGTCGCCCGCGATCGTGAGAGTCTGCGTGATCGAGGTGCTGTCGGTGTAAGGAGAACTGCCGGTGAAGACCGCGGAGTAGTCGTAGGACGCCCCGCCCTTCAGACCCGGAACCTGCACGACGGCGGTGTCGGTGATGCCGTTGGGGATCGATGCCTGCGTGAGCGGGATCGGACCGTAGGTCGCGCCGTCGACGGTGAAGGTGACGGTGCCCTGCGCGGTGCTCGGGGTGATCGCCCGCACCGTGGCCCGGAAGGTCGCGCTGCCGCGAACATCGGCATCCGGCTCCGCGCTGGCCGAGAGAACGGTGGAGCCGTCGAATTGCATCGCTCCCAGATCGCACCCCTGTGCGGGGCGGTGGCCGCCGCGCGCGTCGAGGCTCGGGCAGTCGGTTCCCGTGCCGGCGACAACGTTCAGCTGCGCCCCGCCGAGCGGATAGACGGGGACGGCGCCGGTCTCATCGAGAGCCCCGAAGTACGACTGGCCGCGGTTCACGGTCGGCGAGCCGGGGCAGCTGCCGTCGCCCTGAGCGTGCGCGTTGTGGTCGCCCGACAGACGACCAGAGCAGGCGAGGGCGGGGGTATCGATCGCGTTCGTGCTGAACAGGGAGTTCCGCACCGTCGAGGTCGGCACCGCGCCCCCGTCGGTGCTGGTCGACGGGCTGCCCAGCGATCCGCCGTCGAAGTCGACGAAGGTCGAGTTGACGACCGTCATGCCGGCGTCGGCCCACACGTCCGCGCCTTGATTGCGCGTCTTGTCCCACTGGTCGGTGATCTTGTTGCGGCCGAACGTGGAGTTGACGATGGTCGTCGCACCCGTGGTGTAGATCGCCGCGCCACGCGAGCCCTCGGAACCCAGCGAGAGAGTGTTGTCGAGGAAGGTGCTCGAGTCGACGGTCAGGTCGCGCGCGAACACGGCACCGGCGCTGAAGCCGCCCTGGTTGCCGCGGAAGACCGTGCGCGTGAGGGTCGTGGACGTCATCGCGGCGATGAGCGCTCCGCCGGTGTACGTGTCGAAGCCGCCCCGCAGGGTGAGGTCGTTGATCGAGAGCGCCCAGTGATCGCTCGCGGCCCACAGCAGGCGCATCGTTCCGCCACCGTCGATCACGGCGCCGTTGCCGATGATGTCGAGAGTGCCGCTCGTGATCGCCGAGGTGCCCCCTCCGCCGGCTCCCCCGCCCGAGCCGGTCTCCTGCGACGGCGACTCGTCGGAGGACGGCGACTGCTCCGAGGTGGTCTGCGCCGACGTGACGACGTTCGACGCGAGCTTCATGACGGCACTGCCGAGCTCGCCCGTCGACGATGCAGCGGGAGCCTCTGATGCCGAGGGCTCGGGCGAGGGCGCAGGTGTCTCCGAAGACGTGGGCGACGGGTCACCGCCCTCCGACGGATTCTCCGTCTGCACGGGAGCGGGGGGCTCGGACGGGGTCGTCTCCGAAGGCGTCGTCTCGGACGGGGCCGGCGTCGGGGTGGGGTGGTCCTCCCCCGTTCCCGGCTGTTCCTCTCCCCCGGTGCCGCCGGATCCACCGTCGGTAGTCACCGTGTCGGGCTCGAAGCGCAGAGGAGCCGCCAGCGTGATCACCGGGGCACCCGAGATCGTGATGGTCGCCCGCGGCGCCCCCGACGCGGCGACGTCCGCCGCAGCGGCGAGAGCGGCGCGCAGGGTGCAGTCCCCGCCGCCCGCGAGACACGAAGCCTTCTGAGACGCGAGGGCCGTGGCATCCGTCGTGTCCGCCGCCGAGGTGACCGTGAACGAGGTGACCGGGGTGACGGCATCCTGAGCGATCGCCGCGGAGCCCGTGGTCGCCGCCCCCAGGGGCAGGACCAGCGCCATCACCACGGCCGTCGCCACGCGCGCCATCACCGGCGAGGGCACCGGCGTCGTCGAGGGCACCACGGGCGATGCCATGGCGAAGATACGCCCCGACGGGCCCGCCGCACGACGATAGAGCGCGACGGCCACCACCAGAGGCAGCGGAGCGAGCACGAGCGGCACGACCCCCGACAGCAGAGCGCCGGAGGTGGCATCGAGCGTCTGCCCGAGCAGACCGGTCGCGGTCACGAGGGCGAGCGCGACGAGCACGCTCAGCAGCCACGCCCCGAGAACCTGCCAGCGACGACCGGCTGCCGCCTTCTCTGCGGCGATCACGGCCGCGCGCGGCCACGCCGGTTCCAGCACGGCGGCGGGCACGAGCAGCACCGCCGTGGGGAGCACGCGCCACAGCACCCCGAAGGGCACGGCGAGCACCAGCCACAGGCGCCAGCGGGTGGCATCCGGTCGTCCGCTTCGACGGCGGATGAGGGAGCGGATGCCGAGGACTGCGAGCGCGAGAAGGCCCAGCACGCTCACGAAGGGGGCGCAGATGAAAGCGAGGGCGACGGCGAGGACGGAGATCCCCGCGGCGAGGAGAAGACGCGGAACGAAACGCACCCCTGTCACCACCGAGCGCCACATCCGCGGGCGCTGACCCGCCAGCGAGGCGTCGACCAGGCGCGCGAGCGCCGCGATCGTGACGAGGACGAGGGGCAAACCCGCCAGGGCGACGATCGCCGAAGCGAGCACACCGACGGCGGCGATGCGAGGCTCGACCGTCGCCGGCGCCTCGGACACCCAGTCGTACAGGGCGGTGCCCTGGGCCGCGAGCGCGACGCCAAGGGCGAAGAAGACCACGGTCAGAGCGACGGCGAAGATCGCCTGAACCACAAGCAGCCTCCACCACGACGACGCGATGGCTCGACCGGAATCACGCAGGGCACCCAAGAGCATGTGCTCATGTTCGCTGACGGCGGACTGTCAACCCCTAGGTGGAACCCACCTACTCGTGCCGACACCACCCGACACGGCTCCAACGACGTGAATCGGACAGGACTGCGCCGAGGGTCCTCACGCGCACGGCATACTGATCGACGTGAAGAGCCCGGGTGCCCCCGACGGCGACCGGGTCGCCGCCCTCGCCGACCGCATCGAGGCCGGGCGGGGCCGCGCGTGGCTCATCGAGGGCGTGCCCGGCGCGGGCGCCACTCATCTGTCCGAGCACCTCGCCGATCGCCTCGGCGAGCGCGGGTTCGACGTCGTGCGCACCTTCGCGCTGCCCGAGCTCCGTGGCATCCCTCTCGCTGCTCTTCTTCCTCTGCTGCGGCTCGACCCGACTCGAGAAGCCGACGACGATCCCGCTCGCCGCCTGCAGCGCGTGACGGCGCGACTGGCCGGCACGGCGAAGACGACGGTTCTGGTGATCGATGCCGCCGCGTGGCTCGACGACGTGTCCGCGGCCGCGGTGCATCAACTCGTCCGGTCGTACGGGGTGCGGGTCCTGTTGACGGCGCGCGTCGGGCAGACGCTCCCCGCGCCCCTCCGTCGCCTCGGTGATGAGGGGCTTCTCGAGCGCATCGCGGTGCCCCCGCTCAGCGACGACGAGGCCGTCGCGGTGATCGACCTGGCCGCGGGAGGCCGGGTCTCCCCGCCGAGCCTGGTCGCGTTCCTTGACCGCGTGGGCGCGCATCCGCTGTTCCTCAGCCTCCTCGTCCCGCAGTCCCTGCGCTCGGGACTCGCCCGGCAGACCCCGCTCGGGCTGGACCTGGGGCGGCCGTCGCCGCCGAGCCGTCTGCGCGAGCTCGTCGCCGAGTGGGTCGAGCTCGCCGGAAGCGCTCGAGCGGAGGCGCTCGGACTGCTGGCGGTGTCGACGTCGCTTCCCCGGGACGTCCTCGCCGAAGCCGATGTCGCCGCCCTGGTCGAGGCAGGGCTCGCCGTCGGCACCCCCGATCGCGTGCGCATCGTCTCGCCGCTCGTGGGCGAGGTGATCTCGGACGGGATGCCACCCGCCCACCGCCGCGAGACCGCTGCGCACGCGTCCGCCCGACTCACCGGGTACGACGATCCCCGCAGTCGGCTCACCCGCATCACCCTCGCCAGCGACGGCGACACCCCGCCCGCGACGGAAGAGCTCGCCGCCGCCGCACGGACCTGCACCGCCCTGGGCTTCCACGCGCTCGCCGTCGACCTGGGCTCTCGTGCCCTCGCCCTCGCGGAGGAGCGGCGAGAACCGGTACCGACCGACGCGGTCGTGCTGCGAGGAGAGTCCCTGTGGCTGCTCGGACGCCATGACGAAGCCGACCGGGCAATGGACCTCGCCGTCCGCGTCGCGCCCGATGACGCCGCCCTGGCGCTGGCCGCATCGCGCGCCGGTTCGTACTGGTCGCTCCGGCGAGAGGACCCCGCGCGCGCCTACCGCGTGACGGGTGACGCCCTCGAGCGGATCACCGATCCCCAAGCAGCCGCGTTCCTGCGCACGAGCATGACCAAGTGGCAGATCATGCTCGGCGACCTGCCCCGCCAGACCCTGACCGGCGGTCGCCTGGGCACCGACGGAGCCGAGGCGGCGGTCGCGTCGCTCGACCCCATGCTGTCGGCCGTCCTGGCGGCCTGCCTGTCGGGCGACACGGTCGCAGCCCGCGCGGGGATCGCCGCCGGGCGCCCGCACGCGCAGGCGGCGCTCGCCGTCATCCGGCACGCCGCCGAACTGTTCGACTACGCGGAGGCCGTCGCCGATTGCGCGGACGCCGACCTCCCCGCCGCGCGCGAGGCGTTCCGCGAGCACGCGACGCACCGCCTCAGCGAGGCCGTGGGCATCTGGACGCTCGGCGCCTCGTGGAGTGCGTTCATGCAGGGGGATGCCGACGGCGCCCTGCTGCACGCCCGCGAGGCGACGTACGAGCTCGCGTGGCGGGACCTCCTCGCCTTCGAGGGGCTGGCCATCGGCACGCGCGCGACGGTCGCCGCTTGGCTCGGGCGTCCCGCGGAGGCGCAGGAATGCCTGGACCGGCTCACCCCGGGCATGCGGGCTCTGGTCATCACCGACCTCGAGGCGGCGCAAGCCGAATCGTGGCTCGCCTTCCGTGCGGGTGCGCCGTCACCGGCGGCCCCGGTGGAACGCGCCGTGGAAGCCGCCGAGGGACGCCACCACGACTGGTGGCTCGCTCTCGCCGCCTTGAGCGCCATCCGCATGGGGCAGCCGTCCGCGGTCCTCGCGGTGCTGCGCCGGTTTCCGGCCCACCACGCCGGCCCCTCGGTGCGCCTGTTCGTCGCATACGGAGAAGCCCTCGAGCAGGGGGATCCCACCGCGCTCGTCGCCGCAGCCCAGGGGCTCGAGACGGCCGGATACCTCGCCGCCGCCTACGACGCGGCCCGCCAGACGCTAGCGCTCGGAGCCCACCCCGACGCGGCGACCGCCGCCCGCCGCGCTCGCGTCATTGTCACCCGCGTCGGTGCGCTCCTGTCGCCCTCGCCGACGGCGCGCTCCGGCATCGCCGATCTGCTGACCGCGCGCGAGTGGGCCGTGGCCAGCGCCGCCGCCACGCGGGCACGCAATCGCGAGATCGCCGAAAGCCTGGGCTTGTCGCACCGCACGGTCGAGAACCACCTCGCCGCCGTCTACCGCAAGCTCGGCGTCAGCGGTCGGGACGAACTCCGAGAAGTCGTCACCGCCGCCGCGATCGCGTGACCTCGCAGGTGCCCGCCCGCGGCGTGTGACGCGGCCGCCGACGGGCGTGGTCCGTCAGCCCCGCGTGCAGTTTCCGGATGCCACGGGTGCCGACAACGACCCCATCTGGGCCATCACGGGCTCGAGTTCGGCGGGGGTCATGGCGTAGCCGACGTTGTCATCGGTGTCGGATCGAGCGAAGACGATCCCCGCGACCTGACCGGACGTGGTCAGCAACGGGCCGCCCGAGTTGCCCGGCCGGACGATCCCGGCCAGGGCGTAGATGTCACGCGGGGCGGAGGAATCGTCGTAGATGTCGGGCACCGGAACCGTGCCCTCCGACAGGATCTGCGCGCTCCCCGAGGTGAAGGGGCCGCCACCCGGGTACCCCTGCACGACGGCGGGAGAACCGACGGCGAGCGTCTGCGCGATCGGCAGGGAGGCGGCATCCAACTGATCCACAGAGATCACCGCGATGTCGTCGACCGGGTCGAAGTACACCACGCGTCCCTCGCGCGCCGGACGACCCGGCAGTTCGACCAGCGGGGTGTCCACGCCCGCGACGACGTGGGCGTTCGTGACGACGCGGCCGTCGGCGACGACGAAGCCCGACCCGCTCGAGGTGATGCCGCAGGCGTAGGCGGTGCCCGAGATCCGCGCCACCGACTGCGCCGCCTGGGTCAGTGCGGGGTCGTCGAGGGCGATGCTCGGAGTCGTGGGGACCGGGCCGATCTGGATGAGCTCGCCCAGGCGAGGGATGCCGTCGGCGAAGATCGTTCCGCGCAGGTCGGCGAGCGCTCCGCGCACGGGTGCCGGGGTGAGGTCGTCGATCGTGCGCACCACGGTCGAGGAGCCGAGCGCGGCGGAGACGACGGGCACGCCGACCGGGGTCAGGGAGCCGGCGACGAACGAGATGGTGAGGGCGGCGGCGGCCACGTTCACCACACCGCCGAGGAGGCGCTCGGGCACGCGCAGCTTGATGCGGTCGGCGCCGCGCCGGAAGAAATTGCCGACGGCGCTGCCGAGACCCGAGCCGATGACGAGCAGGGCGATGCCCGCGCCGATCATGGCGGGTCCTCGCCATGCGAGGTCGGTGACCCACTGGCCCACGAACGGAAGCACCCAGTAGGCGGCGACCGCCCCGAGCGCGAGCCCCGCGAAGAAGCCGATGGTGGCGAGGAAGCCCCGGGAGAGCCCCACGGCGAGTGCGACCGCCAGAAGGGCGATCAGGGCGATGTCGACGATCGGCATCCGACCTCCTGTGTTCGCTTCGAGGCTAGAACGCCCGTCTGAGAGAACCCTTTCGATGCGCGGGGCCGGGCGGGCCTGTGCGCCCGTGGCCCCGGGGCGTCGAACGTGGACCCGGGGCTACGCCGCGCACCCCGCGTCTGGACACGCGGCCCCGCCCGAGCCCGCCTGGGCGCCCGAACCCCCGTCCGTGGCCCCGGGGCGTCGAGCGTGGCCCCGGGGCCACCCCGCGCACCCCGCCCCGCAGCCTCCACCGCGAATTCGCCCTTCGAGTCGGAATGACACTAAGATCGGTTCCGGAGATATGGTCACCATGACACGAACCCCTCAGCCCGAGTCCCGCGACGCCGACGTGCGCGTCGCGGTGTCGACCGTGATCTTCAGCGTGCGCCGCGACGCCGACGACGAACCCGTCCTCTCGCTCCCCCTGGTGCGCCGCACACGCGATCCGTTCGGCGGGCGGTGGGCGCTGCCCGGCGGCTGGCTCGACGCGAGCGAGGGGCTCGACGCCGCGGCATCCCGAACGCTCGCCGAGACCACCGGCCTCACCCCCAGCTACCTCGAGCAGCTGTACGCGTTCGGGGCGGTCGACCGCTCCCCCACGCGCGTGGTGTCGATCGTCTATTGGGCGCTGCTGCGCTCCGACGAGGTCGACGCCCAGGTGGCCGCGCACGCCCGCGAGGGCGACGCCCCCGAGAACGTCGAGTGGTTCGACGCGACCGACCTCCCGGCCCTCGCCTTCGACCACAACGACATCGTCGAGTACACGCTGTGGCGCCTGCGCAACAAGGTCGGCTACAGCCGCATCGCCCACGGCCTGCTGCCCGACGAGTTCACGCTCGCCGACCTGCGTGAAGTGACCGAGTCGATCCTCGGCAAGCGCCTCGACCCGGCGAACTTCCGTCGCCAGGTCGACACGTCCGACACCCTCATCCCGACCGAGCGCTTCCGCACCGGAAGCCACCGACCCGCCCGCCTCTACCGCTACAACCGCGACGTGGAGCTCGCCGACCGCGGCCCGCTCCCGTCCCGTCACTGATCGGAAACGCCCATGTCCGCCACGCCTCTCACCCTGCAGCCCCGCCCCGCGATCGACCCCAGCGTCGACCACGCGATCCAGGCGATCGTCTCGGGCGCCTCGACCGCTGCGACCTGCTCGACCGACCTCGCCGTCGGCCCCTGGGACTTCGACACGCGCCCCGGCTACGGCCCCGGCTCGTCGATGGGCGATGTCATCCCCACGGGGGCGCCGCGCCAGGGCGAGCTGCCGCAGGAGTACCGCGATGCGTCCGACGACGAGCTCGACGCCCGCGTCCGCGCGGCGAAGGAGACGCTCGGCGACCGGGTGGTCGTGCTCGGGCACTTCTACCAACGCGAAGAAGTCGTGCGTCACGCCGACTACGTGGGCGACTCGTTCCAGCTCGCGAACGCCGCGAAGGAGCGCCCCGAGGCCGAGGCGATCGTGTTCTGCGGCGTGCACTTCATGGCCGAGACCGCCGACCTGCTGTCGCGCCCCGACCAGGCCGTGATCCTGCCGAACCTGGCCGCGGGCTGCTCGATGGCCGACATGGCCGACATCGACCAGGTCGAGGAGTGCTGGGAACAGCTCGAAGACGTGCTCGGCGACCTCGAGACCCCGGATGCCGAGGGCCTGGTCCCCGTGATCCCGGTGACGTACATGAACTCCTCCGCCGCCATCAAGGGCTTCGTCGGTCGTCACGGCGGAATCGTCTGCACCTCGTCGAACGCGCGCACCGTGCTCGAGTGGGCGTTCGCACGCGGTCGTCGCGTGCTGTTCTTCCCCGACCAGCACCTGGGCCGCAACACCGCCAAGGCGATGGGCGTGCCCCTCGAACAGATGCCGATGTGGAACCCGCGGAAGCCGCTCGGCGGCTCGACGGCCGAGGTGATCGAAGACAGCCGCGTCATCCTCTGGCACGGCTTCTGCTCGGTGCACCGCCGCTTCACCGTCAACCAGATCGACAAGGCCCGCGCCGAACACCCGGGCGTGCGCGTGATCGTGCACCCCGAGTGCCCGATGGACGTGGTCGACGCCGCCGACGAGGCAGGCTCGACCGACATCATCCGCAAGGCCATCGCCGCGGCGACCGAGCCCACGACCTTCGCGATCGGCACCGAGATCAACCTCGTGCAGCGCCTGGCCGCCCAGTACCCACAGCACGAGATCTTCTGCCTCGACCCGGTCGTCTGCCCCTGTTCGACGATGTACCGCATCCACCCCGGCTACCTCGCCTGGGTGTTGGAGTCGCTCGTCGCGGGCGAGGTCGTCAACCGCATCAGGGTGCCGGCCGACGTCGCCGAGCCCGCGACCGTCGCGCTGGAGCGCATGCTCGCGGCCAAGCCGAACGGCGCCGTGAAATGACCACCGTCGTCGTGGTGGGCAGCGGCATCGCCGGTCTCACGGCGGCGCTGCACGCGGCCGAGTCCGGATGCCGCGTCACGGTCGTGACGAAGGGCGCCCTGCCCGACACCAACACGCGGTGGGCGCAGGGCGGGATCGCGGCGGTCACCTCCCCCGCCGACACCGCGGCCTCGCACGCCGCCGACACGCTCACGGCCGGCGCCGGTCTGAATGATCCGGATGCCGTGGACGTCCTCGTCGGCGAGGGCCCGGTCCGCATCGCCGAGCTCGTCGCGCGGGGCGTGGCGTTCGACCGTGCCGCCGACGGCGACTTCTCGCGTGGGCTGGAGGCGGCCCACGCCGTCGCGCGCGTGCTGCACGCCGGCGGAGACGCGACGGGAGCGGCGATCCAGGCCGCTCTCGGCGACGCTGTCCGGGCCGCGGGCATCGAGCTGCGCGAGCACGCGCTGCTGCGCGACCTGCTGATCGCGAACGGACGCGCCGTCGGCATCGCGCTCGACGGCGGCGAGCGCCTCACCGCCGACGCGGTGATCCTCGCCACCGGTGGCGCCGGGCAGCTCTACGCCCACACCACCAACCCGCTCGGGGCCACGGGCGACGGCATCGCCGCGGCGGTCCGCGCGGGCGCCGCCGTCGCCGACCTCGAGTTCGTGCAGTTCCACCCGACCGCGCTGGCCGTGGGCGCACCGTTCCTCGTGTCGGAAGCCGTGCGCGGAGAGGGCGCGACCCTCGTCGACGACACCGGCCGCCGCTTCGCGTTCGACGCCCACCCCGATGGCGAGCTCGCCCCGCGCGACGTCGTGGCCCGCGCCAACGCGCGCGCGATGGCCGGGCAGGGCGGTCGCCCGGTGCGGCTCGATGCCGCTGCCATCGGCGACGAGCGCCTCGCGCAGCGCTTCCCCACGATCGACGCCGCCGTGCGCGAGCGCGGTCTCGACTGGGGTCGCGAGCCGATCCCGGTGACCCCCGCGGCGCACTACCTGATGGGCGGGGTCGTGACCGACCTCGACGGACGCACGACGGTTCCCGGGCTCTACGCGGTCGGCGAGACCGCCCGCACGGGCGTGCACGGCGCCAACCGCCTGGCCTCGAACTCCCTCCTCGAGGGCGCGGTGTTCGGCGCACGCGCAGGAGAGGCCGTGGGCCGCGACACGGTCTGGCCCGTCGCCGCCGTCGCGCCCGTCCCCCTTCGGGAGGTCCCGGACGCCGCTGCCCCGCCCTTCACCCGCGCGGCGCTCCAGCAGCTGATGTGGACCGATGCGGGGCTCATGCGCGACGCCGCGGGTCTCACCCGGGCCGCCGGGATCCTCGCCGCGTGGCGCACAGCCGGCGCAGCCCTCGGTGTCGAAGACGCCAACCTCCTGCTCGTCGCGTCGCACGTGGTCGACGCGGCGCTGAAGCGCACGGCATCCGTCGGCGCGCACTTCCGCTCCGACGCCGAGATCGGTTCGGCCGCTGCCCCGGCCGCCGGCGCCGACACTCGCGTCCTCGCCGCCGTCGTCGCGGTCGAGGCCTCGGGGACTGACGCCGACCCTCGCGACCCCTCACCCGCCCGCGTGCCCGCCGCCGCGGCATCCGCCCCCTCCTCCCCCTCGAAGGTGCTCGCATGCTGACCCGTTCCGCCATCGACCGCGTCGTCACCGCCGCCCTCGAAGAAGACGCACCGTGGGGCGACCTCACGAGTGAGACCCTCATCCCCGAGAACGCCGTCGCCCGCGCGGAGCTCGTCGCGCGGGTCGAGGGCGTCTTCAGCGGAGCCGCGGTGTTCGCCGCCGCCTTCACCCTCACCGACCCCTCGACCTCCGTCGAGCATCTCGTCGCCGACGGCGAGCGTTTCTCCCCCGGTGACACGCTCGCCGTGGTCACGGGCCCTGCGCGTGCGGTGCTGACCGCCGAGCGCATCGGGCTCAACTTCGTGCAGCGCATGTCGGGCATCGCCACCCTCACCGCCCGCTACGTCGCCGAGGTCGCCCACACCGGCGCGCGCATCGTCGACACGCGCAAGACCACGCCCGGCCTGCGCGCGATCGAGCGGCAGGCCGTGCGCGACGGCGGCGGGCACAACCACCGCTTTTCGCTCTCGGATGCCGTGATGGCCAAGGACAACCACCTCGCCGTGCTGACCGCGCAGGGTGTGTCGGTGACCCAGGCACTCGAGAGTGCGATCGCGCGTCTCCCCCACACCACGCACGTCGAGGTCGAGGTCGACCGCCTCGACCAGATCGACGCGGTGCTCGCGGCCGGGGTCGGCACCATCATGCTCGACAACTTCTCGCTCGACGACCTGCGCACCGGTGTCGCCCGCATCGCCGGCGCCGCGCAGGTCGAAGCATCAGGGGGCGTGAGCCTCGAGACCGTCCGCGCGATCGCCGAGACCGGGGTCGACGTCATCTCGGTCGGAGCCCTCACCCACTCGGCATCCGCCCTCGACCTCGGGCTCGACATCCGCATCGAGACGGCGTGAGCCTCTACCTCGACAACGCCGCCACCACCCCCGTGCGCCCCGAGGTGCTCGAGGCCATGACCCCGTACCTCACCCGCTACTTCGGCAACCCGTCGAGCCATCACGAGGTGGGTGAGGCCGCGGCATCCGCCCTCGACGACGCCCGCCGTCGCGTCGCCGCCGTGCTGGGCATGCGCCCCGCAGACGTGCTGTTCACCTCGGGCGGCACCGAATCGAACAACGCCGCGATCAAGGGGATCGTCCTGGGGTCGGAGCGGCGGCACCTCGTCACCACCGCGATCGAGCACGAATCGGTGCTCGCCTCGGCCGACTACCTGCACCGCCTCCACGGCGTCGAGATCACCCACGCACCCGTCGACGACACCGGAACCCTGACCCCCGAGGCGCTCGCCGCAGCGCTGCGCGACGATACGGCCCTCGTGTCGGTGGGCTATGCCAACAACGAGATCGGCACGGTGCAAGACGTCGCCGCGCTCGCCGCCGTCGCGCACGCCCGCGGGGTGCCCCTGCACCTCGACGCCGTGCAGGCTGCGGGGTGGCTGCCGCTGTCGGGGACGGGGGCGGATGCCGTCACCATCGCCGGACACAAGCTCGGCGCCCCGAAGGGCACGGGCATTCTGGCCGTGCGCGGACGCCTGCCGTTCGAGCCGCTGCTGCACGGCGGCGGGCAGGAGCGCGGCCGTCGCTCGGGCACCCCCGACGTCGCCGGAGCCGTGGGGATCGCCACCGCCCTCACCCTCGCCGAGACCGAGAGGGCCGACGAGGTCGCCCGGGTCGGCGCCCTGCGCGACGCGTTCATCGCCCGCGTGCTCGCCCTCGTTCCCGGCGCGCGTCTGACCGGTCACCCGACGCATCGCCTCCCCGGGACGGCGAGCTTTGTCTTCCCCGGCACCAACGGCGAGACCGTGCTGCTCGAGCTAGAGCGGCGCGGCATCGTGTCCTCCAGCGGATCCGCGTGCGCGGCCGGCAGCGACGAGGCGTCGCACGTGCTGCTCGCGATCGGCGTCGCGCACGACGACGCCCGCACCGCCGTGCGGTTCACTCTCCCGCACGGTCTCACCGCTTCTCTCGACGACGTGGCAGATGCCGTCGCCACCGCCGTCACCGCCGTAGGATCGCGCGGGTGAGTTCCACCCCCGTCACCGTCATCGTCCCCGGGTTCGACGTCGCCACCTTCGCCGAGGAAGCCCTCGACTCCCTGCGGGCGCAGACGCACCCGCACTGGAGCGCGATCCTCGTCGACGACGCCTCGAACGATGACACAGCGCGCGTCTTCGCCGACGCCGCCTCCGCCGACCCGCGGTTCCGCCTCGAGCGGCACACCTCACGGCGGGGGCTCGGAGCCGCCCGCAACACCGGCCTCGCACGGGTCGACACCCCGTACACCGCGTTCCTCGACGCCGACGACGTCATGCGCCCCCACGCCCTCTCGCGCCTGGCCGACACGCTCGATCGCACCGGCAGCGACTTCGCGGTGGGCGCCTACGTACGTCTGCGACCGGATGCCGACACCCCCGCCTACGTCGCCGGAGAGGTGCAGCCCTGGGTGTCGGCATCCACCGATCCCGCCCGTGAGCGCACGACGCTCGCGGAGCACCCCGCAGCCTCGGGCAACATCGTGGCGTGGTCGAAGATGAGCCGCACCGCCTTCTGGCGCGAGCACGACCTGCGGTTCCCCGAGGGGCGTTACTACGAAGACCAGGTCCTCACGCAGCGCATGTACACGCTGGCGGCGGGGTTCGACGTCATCCCCGACGTCGTGGTCGACTGGCGCCAGCGCCGCGAGGGCGGGTCGATCACCCAGCGACTCAGCGAACTCGACATCCTGCGCGACTACCTCGACGCTCTCGGTGAGGGAATCGCGGTCCTGCGGGCCGCCGGAGCCGACGCGGCCGTGCGGGAACGCGGGGCGCTGATCCGCACCCTGGACCTGCCGCCGCTCGAGCGCATCGCCGAGTCGCACCCCGACCCCGCGTACCGCATCGCGCTCGAGGCGTTCGTCGAGACCCTGCCCGGCTGACGCCCGCCCGGGGCAAAACCGCGGAGCCCCGCCCGACACGCCGATGGCGGATGCCGTTACACGGCGCGCGGTTGGAAAGCTCCGCCGTTGTGCACGCGGCGGACCCGCGCCCGTCCGGTCTGATGGCGGGCGCCTCAGGCGGGTGCCTCGTCGGCGCGTCGCGCGGGAAGGGCGGCACGGGCGAGGCCCGCTTCGTCGAGCTGCTCCTCGGCGAGGACGAACGACGCCGCGAGCTGTTCGGCCGCGAGGCTCGCGTACAGGCCGCCCTGGGCCAGCAGCTCACTGTGCGTTCCCGATTCGACGATGCGGCCGGCATCCACCACGTGGATTCGGTCGGCGCCGATGACCGTCGACAGGCGGTGCGCGATCGACAGGGTCGTGCGTCCGTGCGAGGCCGTCTCGAGGGCCTCTTGCACGATGCGCTCCGACACCGTGTCGAGGGCGCTCGTGGCCTCGTCGAGCAGGAGGACCGGCGGGTCCTTCAGCAGCACGCGCGCGATCGCGATGCGTTGCTTCTCTCCGCCCGACAGACGGTAGCCGCGCTCGCCCACGATGGTGTCGTAGCCCGCCTCGAACGAGGCGATGACGTGGTGGATGTTCGCCGCGCGGCACGCGGCCTCGATCTCGGCGTCTGTGGCGTCGGGGCGGGCGTAGCGCAGGTTCTCGCGCACGGTCGCGTGAAACAGGTAGGTCTCCTGCGAGACGATGCCGATCTCGTCGATGATCGAGGCCCGGTCGAGGGTGCGCACGTCGGCGCCCGAGAACATCACCGCTCCCCCGGTCGCCTCGTACATGCGCGGAGTCAGGTAGAGGATCGTGGTCTTGCCTGCGCCCGATGGGCCGACGAACGCGACGTGCTGGCCGGGCTCCACCGTGAACGAGACGCCGTCGAGGGTGGGCCGCGCCTGCGCGGGGGCGTCGGGGTAGCGGAACTCGACGTCGCGGAACTCGATGCGCCCCACCGGTCCCGGAGCGGCCGAGACGGGCCGCGCGTCGGGCTCGTCGACGATCGCGGGACGCAGATCGAGGTACTCGAAGATGCGGGCGAACAGCGCCGACGAGGTCTGCACGTCGAGCGCGACGCGCATGAGCCCCATCAACGGCATGAGCAACCGAGCCTGCACGGTGGTGAACGCCACGATCGTTCCTGCCGTGATCGCTCCCGCGCCGCCTCCGATGAGGTACCCCGCGACGAGGTAGATGACCGCGGGAACACTCGACATGATCACTTGAACCACGGCGAAGAAGCCCTGGCCGCTCATGGCCCGGCGCACCTGTAGACGGACCTGATTGTCGTTCTCGGCGTCGAAGCGGGCGGATTCCGTGCGCTGGCGGTTGAACGACTTCGACAGGAGGGTGCCGGAGACGCTCAGGGTCTCTTGCGTGATCGCCGACAGCTCCGACAGCGACTCCTGCGTCTCGCCCGCGATGCGCGCCCGCACCTGGCCCACGCGGCGTTGCACGACGAGGAGGAAGGGCATGAGCACGACCGCGATCAGGGTAAGTCGCCAGTCGATGAGGATCATCGCCACCAGCGACGCGATGACCGTCACGGCGTTTCCGAGGATGCTCGTGACCGTGTTCGTCAGCACGCCCGAGACACCGCCGACGTCGTTCTGCAGACGAGACTGGATGACGCCCGTCTTGGTGCGGGTGAAGAAGCCGAGCTCCATGTCTTGGAGGTGATCGAACAGGCGCGTGCGCAGATCTCCGGTGACCCGGTTGCCGACCGTGGCGGTGAGCCAGGTCTGGCCCACGTTGAGGGCCGCCGAGACCAGGAAGAGTCCGATCATGATGCTGACCAGGAAGGCGAGCAGTGAGAGGTCGGGGCTCGACCCGTCGACGGGGAACAACGCGTCGTCGAAGATCCGCTGCACCAGCAGCGGCGGGACGACGGCGACGGCCGCGCCCACCACGACGAGGAGCGCGGTGAAGACGATGCGAGCGCGGTAGGGCCGGAACAGGTCGACGACGCGGCGACCGAGGTGGGCCACGCGCGGGGCCTGCGCGTTGCGACGGCGCTGCACCTCGGCATCCACGCCGCGGAACATACTCCCGCCCATCCCCATGCTCATGATCGTCAGCCTACGTCCGACCACCGACACCGGCTCCGGCTCCGGCGATGTCGGGGGCACCCGATAGGGTCGCGAGCGGGTCTCCTCCGATCCGTGGACCCGCCGTCGGAATAACCCGGGCCGCACCTCCGTTGTGACCCTCGCAGTCGCCCTCCGTGGCGCCACGAAGCCCCCCGCACGTAAAGGACCTCGTCATGGCCGCCACCGGCACCGTTCCCGTCTCCCGACCCCACGCCGCCGCACCCGCGGCGCCCGCGCCCCGCCCCGGCCCCGTCATCGCTCTGCTCGTCGTCGCCGCGTTCGTCGTCATCCTCAACGAGACCACGATGTCCGTCGCTCTGCCCGCGATCATGGCCGACTTCGGCGTGAGCGCCGCCACCGGACAGTGGCTCACCTCGGCGTTCCTGTTGACGATGGCCGTCGTCATCCCCCTGACCGGCTTCCTCCTCGAGCGCTTCCCCATCCGCGTCGTCTTCTTCAGCGCGATGGGCATCTTCGCTCTCGGTACCCTCGTCGCCGCACTCGCTCCGGCCTTCGGCGTCCTGCTCGCGGGCCGCATCGTCCAGGCGATGGGCACGGGCGTCATGATGCCGTTGCTGTTCACCACCGTCCTGAACCTGGTCCCCGCGAACAAGCGCGGTCGGGTCATGGGCGTCGTCACGATCGTCATCGCCGTCGCTCCCGCGGTCGGCCCGACCGTGTCCGGCCTCATCCTGTCGGCTCTCACCTGGCACGCGATCTTCTGGCTCATCCTCCCGATCGCCCTCGTGGCCATCGCGCTCGGTGCCCGCTGGGTCCGCAACGTCACCCAGACCCGTCCCGACGCACGATTCGACGTGCTCTCCGTGGTCTTGTCGGCGATCGGCTTCGGGGGTCTCGTCTACGGCCTCAGTGCCATCGGCGAGTCGGCATCCGGGCACTCGTCCGTTCCGGTGTGGATCCCCCTCGCCGTCGGCGCGGTCTTCGTCACCGTCTTCGTGATCCGTCAGCTCCGCCTGCAGCGCTCCGACTCCGCTCTTCTCGACCTGCGCGTGTTCCAGAGTTCGTCGTTCCGTCTCGCTGTGCCGCTGGTCGCGATCGTGATGGCCGCGCTCTTCGGCTCGCTCATCCTGCTGCCGATTTTCCTGCAGCAGGCGCTCGGTCTCAGCAGCCTCACGGTGGGTCTCATGCTGCTTCCGGGTGGCGTGCTCATGGGCGTGATGGCCCCGATCGTCGGCCGCCTCTTCGACCGCTTCGGGCCGACCCCGCTCGTCATCCCCGGCATGCTGATCGCGGCCGCGGTGCTGTGGACGATGGCGCTCACTTTCGGTCAGGACACGCCCATCTGGTGGATCGTGACGGTGTACCTCGCTCTCAACCTCGGGCTGGGCCTCGTCTTCACACCGCTGATGACCTCTGCGCTCGGCTCGCTCCCCCGCCGGTTGTACTCGCACGGCAGTGCCGTGGTGGGCACCGCCCAGCAGGTGGCCGGCGCGGCGGGTACGGCCGGTTTCGTGGCCATCATGACCGTGTTCTCTAGCGCCGCTCTCGCCGGTGGTGTCGATCAGGCCGGAGCCGTCGCGTCGGGCGTCCACGCCTCGTTCATCGTCGGCGCGGTCATCGCCACCGCAGCGGTCGTCCTCGCGTGCTTCGTCCGCAAACCGACGGAGGCCGAAGACGCCGACGCGCCTGTCGCCGCACACTGACCTCGGCACCGGGTGGGCGCGCCCGCGCCCGCCCGGTCTTGCGAGACACGCCAGCTCCCCGACCCGGGACGGGCGGAGGGTCTGCAGCCGTCCTACGCGGCGCCGCACTGAGGCACGCGCCAGCGCGGCGTCGATGCGACACGCGATGCGTGCGGTCAGCGTGACGAGCGCTGGCTGAAGTCAGAGCGATAAGCCACGGCGCGAGATCATTACGACACGCGCCGGCGCACCGTCAGAGCGCGCACGGCGGCGAGGGCCAGCGCGACACGCACCAGCACGGAATCAGAGCGAGCAGGAACCGCCGCCGCAGCACTGCGACGCGGAAGGCTTCTCTGTGGTGTCGGTCTCGACACCGGGAGCGTTGAGCAGCGCGATCAGCGGCTTCGACGCGGCGGTGGTGTCAGAGGTGGTGTCAGCGGACATGCGCTCCATGCTACGCCTGCGCGCGAGCGCGGGGGCCGCGCGATTCAGGTAACGCCGGGGTCCGGCATCCGCAACCCCCGTCTCTCCGTCTCGCCCGGTTCTTAGCGTGGAAGCACCCCCGATCGAGAAAGAAGGGCTTCCCATGACCGACCTCACCGGAAAGCGCATCGCGTTCCTCGCCACCGACGGATTCGAAGACAGCGAGCTGACCAGCCCGTGGGAGGCCGTGACCTCCGCCGGAGCCGAGGCGGTCCTCGTCTCGCCGAACGACGACAGCATCAGCGGCGAGAAGGGCCACGAGCAGAAGGTCGACCTCTCCGTCTCCGGCGCCTCGGCGGGCGACTTCGACGCCCTCGTGCTCCCCGGCGGCGTGCAGAACGCCGACGACATCCGCATCGTGAAGGACGCCGTGTCGTTCACCCGTGGCTTCTTCGACCAGCACAAGCCGGTCGCCGTCATCTGCCACGGCGGATGGATCCTCACCGAGGCCGACGTGCTCAAGGGCCGCACGCTCACGAGCTACCCCACGCTGCAGACCGACCTGCGCAACGCCGGTGCCACGTGGGTCGACGAAGAGGTGCACGTCGACCAGGGCTTGGTCTCGAGCCGTAACCCCGATGACCTGCCCGCGTTCAACGCGAAGCTCGTCGAAGAGGTCGCCGAAGGAAAGCACTCCGGCCAGACCGCCTGAGCATTCCGCGACGAAGGGGCCCCGCACTTCGGTGCGGGGCCCCTTCGTCGTCCCCGCCGCCCGAGGGGTCAGAACGTGTCGCCGAGCGACGCGCGGGGCGACACGTATCGACCCCTCACACGGGCTGCGCGCCGGGGCGCGCCGCTCAGGCGTCCGCGGGCAGCGTCTGGCAGGACGGGCACCACTGCCCGCCGCCCTTCGTGCCGGGGATGTCCTCGATCACCCCGCCGCAATCGGGGCAGGGCTCTCCCGTACGCCCGTGCACGCGCATCGACGCGACCTTCGCGGCCTTCTGCTCGGCGATCGGGACTCCGCGACGTGCGATGACGGCAGCGGTCAGGGTGTCGTGCAGCGCATGGTGCAACCGGATGATGTCATCGTCGCTGAGGGCTGCGGCGTGGGCGGTGGGCGACAGTCGCGCGGCGAAGAGGATCTCGTCCGAGTAGGCGTTGCCGATGCCCGCGAGCGTCTCCTGCTCCTGCAACAGCGCCTTGAGCTGCTTGCGCCGCCGCCCGAGGGCTTCGGCGAGCTTGTCTCGCGAATAGCTGGGGTCCGCGGCATCCGGTCCGAGTTTCGCGACCGAGGGCACCTCGTCGGCCGCATCGACGACATGGAGCTGCACCGACAGCCACTCCGCGGCATCAGTGATGCCCAGGATGCCGTGGTCGAACACGATCCGCGCGATGACAGCCGCTCCCGCGGGGGCGTCGTCGTCCGCGGGCCCGTCACTCCAGGTCGCCCACCCGGCCCGCCCGAAGCCCAGACCCAGGTGCACACCGTCGAGATCGAGGTCGATGTGCTTGCCGTGGCGAGTCACCGCGGTCACGGTACGACCGACGAGCTCGTCGAGCGGCCGCGCTCGGGTCTTCAGCGCCCGCCCCTCGACGAGCTCGACGCCGGTCACGGCGCAACCGGTGAGGCGCTCGCGCAGGAAGAGCGCGAGCGCCTCGACCTCGGGTGCCTCAGGCACCGGTCGCTCCGATCACGACTCCGACGACGCCGAGGGCGTGGTCGGGGCCGGGTACGAGCGCGTCTGGGCGGATTCGCCGGCGTGCTGGGGGTTCGTGAACGCGTCCGCAACGACCCGACCCTGGATGATCTGCGTCAGGTCGATGCCCGTCGCCGCCTTGACCGCTTCGAACGACGAGCGCAGGCCCGTCGCCGATTCCGTCGCGAGGTGACCGCTGGCGCCCTCGCCGCCGAGGACGGTGATGTTGCCGACGCGGTCGTAGCCCTTGGCGAACTCCGCCATCATCGGCACCAGGGCCTCGAGGGCGCGCTGCGCGAGCAGGGCCTCCTGGTTGTGCGACAACGCCTCGGCCTCGGCGCGGATCGCCTCGGCGCGGGCTTCACCGGCCAGGCGGACGGCCTGGGCGTCGGCCTCGGCGCGCACGCGCACGGCGGCGGCTTCTTGCTCGGCGATCTCGGCGCGGGCCTGGGCGGCCTTGATCTGCGCGTAGGCCTCGGCGTCGGCATCCTTCTGGCGCTGGTAGAGGTCGGCGTCGGCGACGCGGGAGACCTCGGATTCCAGGCGGGCCTGCGTGTTCTGGGCCTCCTGCTGCAGGACGGCCTGGCGGCGCTCGGCGCGGGTCAGTGCCTCGGCCTGCTCGGCCTCGGCGTTGGCGCGACCGACCTCGGCCTTGGCCGCGGCGCTGTTCTTGTCGAGCTTGGTCTGCTCGATGAGGTTGGCCTCGTCCGTGGCGATCTGGCGCGCGCGGATCTCGCGGACCGCGTTGATGCGGGCGACCTCCGCCTCGCGCTTGACGCGCTCGACCTCGGTCGCACCGAGGGCGGAGATGTACCCGTTGGTGTCGGTGACGCCCTGAATCTGGAACGAGTCGAGGATCAGGCCCTGCGACGAAAGGTCGGCCTTGATGCCCTCGGCGATCTGGTCCGAGAGACGCTGGCGGTCGCGCATCAGCTCTTCGACGGTCAGCGTCGCGACGACACCACGCAGCGCACCCTCGAGCTGCTCGGTCGTGAACTGCTCGATCGCCTTGTCCTGCGAGGCGAAACGCTCGGCCGCGCGGCGCACCGACTCCGGGTCGGATCCGATCTTGACCAGGGCCACGCCGCTGACGTTGACGGTGACACCGTTGGACGACTGCGCGGTCGGCTCCATCTTGATCTGGCGCGCGCGCAACGAGATCATCTCGCCGCGCTGCGTCAGCGGGTTGACGATCGCGCCGCCGCCCGTGATCACGGTGATGCGCGAGGACTCGCCGTCGGCGCTCTTCTGCCGCTTTCCGACGATGACCAGCGCTTCGTCGGCCTTCGCGACGCGGTACCAGCCGCGGATCACCAGGCTGAGCACGATCATCACGACGATCGCGACCACCACGACGATGGCGGCGATGACGCCGATGGCTCCGAGGGCGGCGAGTTCCATACTTCTCCTTCGACGGGTACCGCGAACCGCGGTACGGGGGAATTCCTTCCAACCTATCCGGGGGCCCGCGGGCGGTGTCCACCCCTTCTGCGCACGATTCCGGTCCCCGCGGGGGTGGGGAGGAGCGTACCGTTGAGGGTGGGCGGCCCGAACCGCCCGAGAAGGGTCCCCCATGAAGATCGTTTCGTCGCAGGACTGGCGAGATGCCATCCGCTTCGATGCTCCCGTGCTCGTCTCCGAGGTCGTCCCGGGCGAAGCCACCCGCTGCGTCGCCTGCGGCACTGAGGGTCCGCTGTACGAGCGCACCGAGCTGTGGGCCGTGAAGCACCGCCACCCCAAGCACCACGGCGGGTTCGTGCGGTTCTACTGCGAGGCACACAAGCCGGCCGCCCCGCCGCCGCCGCCGGCCCCCACCATCGAGGCCCGCCGCGCCCGTGCCGCGTCCACTCCCAAGGAGCGTCGCGCGCCGAGCCTCAAGCCCACCCCGATCACCGACCGCCCCACGCGCGCGATGTGCCCCGACTGCTTCGTCGAGGTCTCCGCGGGTGGCGACTGCGGGATGTGCGGGGCCCAGGTCCTCTGACCGACGGACCGCCCACATGAACAGAACCGCCCCGGATCACTCCGGGGCGGTTCTGTCGTTGGCAGGGTCTCAGCGCGCCGAGATGGTCCACTCGGCGTCGTGCGAGGCTCCGGGGTCGAGCGAGACGACGCCCGTGTCGAAGTCGTAGGCGTCGTCGTTGAACGCGTCGGGTGCGCAGGTCATCGGTTCGACGGCGAGGCCGGCGCGATGACCGGGTGTGCCGGGACCGTCGGGCAGATCGGCGGTGTGGATCTGCACCCACGCGCACTCCCCCGCCCAGCTCATCTCGACGCCGGTGCCCGAGGGATCGGTGAGCGTGACGGTCGCGCGGCCGTCGGCATCCCGGATCAGTCCCGTGTAGGCGTGGTCGATCTCGACCGCACCCAGCACCCGCTCGTCGCGGAAGTCGAAGCGCTCGGCGTCGGAGGTGACGGATGCCAGTGCCACCGGCGCGAGCCGATCGGGGGTGACTTCGAGAACGGTGTCGGCGGGCAGGCCGAGCGTCCACTCGTCGAGGGTCGCGGGGCCCGCGACGAGGTACGGGTGGGGTCCCGTGCCCCAAGGCGCCGGTGTGTCCGACAGGTTCGTGGCGCGGACGGTCTGCGTGAGGCCGTTCGCCGCAAGGCGGTAGGTGGTCGAGACGACGAGCCACCAGGGGTACCCGGCCTGCGCGGTGACGGTCGCGGTCAGGGTGACGGCGTCATCGGACGCCTCGAGGATGTTCCAGTCGACCCATGACAGCAGCCCGTGCAGCGCGTGCCCGCGGTTCGGCTCGGTCAGCGGCAGCTGGTGCTCGACGCCGTCGAAGTGGTGGATGCCGTCGACCACGCGATTCGGCCAGGGGGCGAGCGTCGTCCCCCGGTAGCCGGGACGGAGCTCGTCGGCATCGAAGGGAACGACGAGGTCGCGGCCCTCGTGCGTCAGGGAGCGGAGGGAGGCGCCGACGCTCGCGATCGCGGCTTCGTAGCCGTGTGCGCGGAGGACGACGGGGGTGCCCGAGACCACGGTGGGGGTCTCGGTGGGAACGGCAGCGGTCATGTCGCCATTATCCCGGCCGCGGCCCCGGCACCCCGGCATCCCCTCCGCCGGATTTCATCCGAACAGACGAAATGCCCCGATCCACACGGATCGGGGCACTTCGGGGAGGGCGACTTACTTGAAGGCGTCCTTGACGTTCTCGCCGGCCTGCTTGGCGTGGGCCTTGGTCTGGTCAGCCTGACCTTCGGCCTCGAGGCGCTCGTTGTCCGTCGCCTTGCCCGTGGCTTCCTTCGCCTTGCCAGCGATGTTCTCCGCAGCGTTCTTGATCTTGTCGTCGAGTCCCATAGTCGGCTCCTCCCGTGTGGTCTTCGGGTATCTCCCGATGTGCGTACACGGTAAGCCGCCGACCTCCGGAGAAAAGGGGGGCTTGAATTTCAGGTCGTGGTGGGGAAGAGAAACCAATAGGTTCGAGACGTGGGGGACCCTGGAGATATCTCGTGAGCACGCTCGCCGATTTCGGCGACCTCCTCGAGGAAGCACCGCGAGAGCCGCAGCCGAGCGGTCGCGCCGGGCGCGTCGTCCTCATCGTCTTCCTCGTCGTCACCCTCCTCATCCTCGGCGGGGGCGGTGGCTACGTGTGGTGGGCCTCGTCCGCCGCTCTACCTGCCCCGACCGTCACTTCGCAGGCTCCTGCCGCGAACGCCGGGGCGGCGGCATCCCTCGCCCTCCCCGCCGGAGGCGAGACTCTGCTGCGCGTCGACGGAGGCGCCGACTACCTCGGCCCTGATGCGGCCCAGTCCTTCGCCGCGTCGGGAGGGAACGACTCGCGCTCCCTCGCGAGCATCTCGAAACTCGTCACCGCCCTGGTCGTCCTCGACGCCCACCCGCTGAGCGGGCCGACCGACCCCGGGCCGACCATCTCGTACACCGAGGCCGACACCGATCTGTACGACCAGTTCTACGTGCAGGGCGCGGTCATCGCGCCGATGCCCGACGGACTGAAGCTGTCGCTGCACGACTCGCTCACGACCATGCTGCTGCCCTCGGCCGCCAACTACGCCGTCGCCATCGCCCGGTGGGGGTTTGGTTCCGAGGGGGCGTACGTGTCGGCGGCTCGATCGTGGCTGAGCAAGAACGGTCTGAACGACACCCGGATCGTGGATGCCACGGGCATCGACTCCCGCAACGCCAGCACCCCGAGCGATCTGCTGGCGCTCGCGAAACTGGCCGAGGCGAACCCGGTCATCGCCCAGATCGCCGGCACCCGATCGGCGCAGATCACCGGCGCCGGCACGGTCACCAACACCAACGACCTGCTGGGGACCCTCGGCATCACGGGTCTGAAGACCGGCAACCTCGGCGACGGCACCTTCAACCTGCTGTTCACCTCGTCACTCGACGTGGGAATCGGTTCTCCCCTGCAGATCACGGGCGTGCGACTGGGTGGCGAGACCCACGACAGCACCGACGCGGACGTCCGCAACCTCCTCCAGAGCATCAGCGACGGCTTCCACGACATCCCGCTCGGCACGGTCGGCGACGACCTCGGCACCATCTCGACCCCGTGGGGCTCGAGCGCGTCGCTCGTGCTGGCCAAGACGACCAAACTCCATACGTGGTCGGACACACCCGTCTCGGTCACCCTCGACACCACGACCCCGCAGAACTACGCCGACGGCGAGGTCGTCGGCTCGGTCACGTGGACCGCGGGGCCGCAGACGACGTCGGCCGAGGTGAAGATCAAGGGAGCGATCGAGGAGCCGTCCCTGTGGTGGCGGCTGACGCACCCGAGCGAGCTGGGCTGAGCACCGAGGACGCCCGCTTCCCCGGGAACGAGTCGACCGGATGCCGAACCCTCGCGGTGTCATCCACCGCGGCGCGTCCGGGGCTCGTTGAAGACCAACCGCGGGGCCGATAGCGTTCGTCTATGAGGCGAACAGTCCCCCTTCTGACGTTCACGGCCGTTCTGGCCCTCGGCCTGAGCGCGTGCGTCCCGCAGCCCTCCCCCGAGCCGACGGAAGCGGCTTCGCCGACGCCCGCCTTCACCCCGTCGGAGAAGCCCACTCCGACGGTCTCACCCACGGGCGACGCGGCAGCCCCGGCGAGCGATGCCGTCCTGATCGTCTCTCTCGACAGCGCCTCGATCGCCGCGGGGTCGACCCTCGAGTACTCGCTGAACTCCGTCGACGCGTGGACGGCGGCGCTCGGCACGGCCCCCACGCAGTCGGCGGTCGAGGGGCCCTACGGCGGCACCCTCGAGCTCACCGCGCTCACCTGGCCGGGATTCACCGTGACCGTACCCAATGACGGATCCCCCCGCGGCGCCACCGTCCGCGTGACCACGCCCACGGTGTCCGGCCACCCGGTCGTCACCACGGGCGGCATCGGTGTCGGCTCGACCCGCGCCGAGGCGGTCGCGGCGGGCGCCACGGAGGGCTTCGACTCCACCGCGCTGCGCCTCGACACGCGCGACGTACCGGGGACGCAGTCCCTCCAACGCCCGGGCGAGGTGGGGCGCGAGTACGTGATGCTCGTGCTCGACGGCGACGCGGTGACGCAACTCATCCTGCCGGCGAACGACTACAGCGACATCTGATCCCCCTTTGCGGGTGAAACGCGCGGATGCCCCGGGTGAAATACAGTGCATCTCCTCGCCCCGGACCGGCGCCTCGCCCTAACGTGAGGGGCATGTCGCCACTCCCTCTCGAACCCGGAACCCTCGCCGATTGGGTCGCGGCGCTCGCCGCCGTCCTGGGGTGCATCTTGAGTATCTTCGCGCTCCGCGTCGCGCTCGCCGCGAACAGGACCGCTGACGAGACGCGTCAAGAGGCCGTCGCCTCCGCGCGCGACTCGGCTACGCGCGAAGCCCAACGAGACGAGGTCGACCGAGCGCGCGACCGTCGCCAGTTGGCGGGCAGCGTCGCCTCATGGTGGGCGGCCGACCGAGATGAAAGCGGTCGCCGATACGGGGTCGTCGTCTCGAACCAGAGCCCGACGTCGGCCGTGTTCTACGACGTCGAAGTTCACGTGGCTGGCCCGGGCGAGAACACCCACATCATCCGCATGAAGGTGCTGCCGCCCGGACAGTTCTTCGTCCAGAACCGAGGGCTCGCCCTGCAATCCTCCTGGGACGGTATTCCCCGACCAGTCCGCGAGGCTGACGTTCTCGACCCCTTCACCGTCGCCGGCGATCGCTCCATCACCCGGTTGGAGTACGCCGATGGCCTCGGCACGAGGTGGCGGTGGACGCCCGGGGAAGGTCTCGTCGAGCTTTCACCGAGCGCCCTCAGCGCTGCACGCGTCTGAGAAGAGACGTCGCTCCTAGGCTGAGGTCATGAGCGCCCCCTCCCCCGCACAGGTCGATCGCGCCATCGGCGCCGTCCTCGTCTCGGCCGCGGGCGACGCCCTCGGCTCCGCCTACGAGTTCGGCCCTGCCCTCGCCGACGAGGTCGTGCCCGCGTTCGGACGCGGGCATTTCGGCCACGGCGAGCGCGAGTGGACCGACGACACGAGCATGGCCGTTCCGATCCTCGACGAACTCGCCGCCGGACACCGCCTCGAAGACCCCTCCTCGCTCGAGACGATCGTGCACCGCTGGAAGGAGTGGGCGCGCGAGGCCCTCGACGTCGGTGCCCAGACGCGCCAGGTCCTGTCCCGCATCCCCGCCGGCGGAGGAATGGATGCCATCACCGCGGCATCCCGCGCCGTGCACGACGCGTCGGGTCGCAGCGGAGGCAACGGCTCGCTCATGCGCACGGGTCCCGTCGCCCTCGGCTATCTCGATCGCCCGCGCGAGGATCTCGCCGCGGCCGCCGGCGCCGTCGCTCGCCTCACCCACTGGGAGGACGACAACCTCGACGCGTGCGCTCTGTGGTGCGGGGCGATCCGCCACGGCATCCTGACCGGGGAACTCGACATGCGCGCGCAGCTCGATCTCGTGCCCGCCGAGCGCCGCGGTCGGTGGGGCGATCTCATCGACGCGACCGAGGGCCGGCATCCGCGGGACTTCGAACAGGCGAACGGGTGGATCGTCCGGGCGTTCCAGGGCGCCCTCGCCGCCGTCTCGGGCGCGGCGACGCCGCTCGACGCGATCGAGCGCGCCGTGCGCGGCGGGAACGACACCGACACGGTCGCGGCCATCGCCGGCTCGCTCGCGGGCGCCGTGTGGGGCGCCGACGCGCTTCCCGCCTCGCACGCCGAGGGCCTGCACGGCTGGCCGGGTATCGACGGCACCGAGCTCGCGCGCCGCGCGCGGGCAGCCGTGGGGGCCTGACGCCGCGTCAGAGGGGGTTCGCCACGCTGAACACCGTGATCAGCACCCCCACCGGAACGAGCAGGGCAGCGGCGGCGATTCCGATCCCGATCCACACCCATCGCGGCAGACTGCGCTTCAGTCGGCGCCCCTCCGGACCGACGGATGCGGACAGCCCCGGCGCTGCCCGATCGTCGCTGTACCCGTCGGTCTGGGTCCACGCCTTCGCGCCCACCGTGGCCCGGATGCGCGCGAAGCGCTCCCAGACCGCGGGATCGTGGAGGTCGAACCCGCCGGGCCGGTACACGATCAGCATGTCGTCACGCACCTCGACGTCGAGGTCGCCCGTCTCGTCGATCAGCAGCGCCATGAGATCGGGCGCGAAGACGTAGAGCGCATCGCGCTCGTAGCCCTTCGGCGCGAAGAGGTGGAAGTGCGCGTCGAAGTCGCCCTCGAGAGAGAGTCGCTGCCTCCGCTGCGGTCGGTGCTGGAGCGATGACAGGATGCCGTCGTTGCTCCGCGCATCGAGCACGAAGTGCGGCAGGTGCCGGGGCAGTCGGATCGCCAGGTAGCCGAGGTTGATGCTCCTCACCGGCACGTTGACCGACACGCTCGTCCGAATGGTGACGATGCCGTTCTGGCGAACGTTTTCGGCCTTTCTCGCCCCGCCGACGATCCGGCCGGCCTCCCAGTCCGCGCCGGCGATGCGGTCCTGGACGTTGCCCGCCGTGGCGTACTCCCACATGTCACCCGAGAGCGCGGGAGGCTCGGCGGTCGGCTGGGACGTCCAGCCGTTGGCCGCGGCGAAGGCGGCGAGATCGTCGATGCGCGTGTGCTCGGGGGTGGTCACGTGGCCGACCCTTCCTCGCCGAGGAACGTGGTGCCGTAGAGATGGCATCCGAGGACACTGATCTTCGCGAGAAGGTCCGCTTCTAGGACGAAGCCTCCCTGCGTGCTGTCGGAGTCGCCCGACCACCAGATGATCGTCTCTCCGTCGTTTCGAAGGTCGGCGAGCTTGTGGGCGACGGGAAGCACCCGATCGACCACCTTCCGCACAGCGGAGAAGCCGGTCTGATCCTCGGCGTCCGTGTCGTCCGCGTCTTCGTGCAGGCACCAGAACGTGCGCTGATACCTCGCGTAAGGCGGCGTGAGGTTCCGACCGGCGCGCCCGGACGGCGTCGGGTCACCGATGTCTCCCGAGCGTTCCGGCTCCAATCCGAGCATCTCGGTGATTTGCGCCACGCTGTACTTGTCGCTGTACACGCACAGCGACGCACGGTTGTGCCTGATCATGTGCGCAAGGCTAGTGCGCCGCCAGACCGAGCGTTCTTCGGGCGCCCAGTCGCTGCGTGCAGGGTCCCGTTCGGCGGGTATATGAGCCGTTCCGAGAAGCAGCGCACGCCGCTCGCAGCACCTGCCATCACTCGCCGCAGTGGCCGCCGCGATTTCGCACACCCTCTCCGCAGCCCCGCGAAACACCCGCTACGCGGAAGCCGTCCCGCCGAGCGCATCGACGAGGATCCGCGGATCGATATCCAGGTTCTCGGCGGAGACCGTGCGGCGCCGGAGCTTGCCGCCGTCCTGCCGAGTGAAGACGACGAGGGGCGCCTGCAACAGACCGGATGCCGGGCGGATCTCGGCGGTCGCGCCTTCGCGGACCCACTGCTCAGCACGCACCCGGGGAGCAGAAGCAGACGGTCGTTCGAGGGCGGGAAACTGCACGCTCGTCGGGGTGATCGCGACCGCGATCTCGGGCATACGCGGCCGCCGCCTGATCTGACGCACCCCCAACGCGCCGATTGCCAGAGGGACCACGAGCGTCACCGCGAGCACGAGTGCCGCGGTCACCTGTCCGTCCGCGGCCACGACCGCAATCGGCAGCAGCGTGACAAATCCCCACACGACCGCCAGAGCGATCGCCGCGATGCCCTGCGCGCGCACGGCCTTTCGCAGAGTCCGTTCGACCGCCGCACGCTTTTCTTCGTCGTAGCGCGCGACGACAGACGTGTCGGAACTCATCGCGCGCCCCTCCGAGAGCGGTTCGCGTTACCGTCCGTCTCAGCGGACTGCGCAGACAGATCGCCGCGCTCTCGCGACACGAATTCCCCGACCTGAACGGTCATCAAACATCTCCCCCCCGAAGCGAGCCCCACTGTATACGGAGTCACCGTCCGTCCGGGAGACGCTCACGCCCCCACCGCGCGGCCGGGGCCGCGCGCCGTGCGCTCAGTTGTTGAAGCGGAACTCCACCACGTCGCCGTCCTGCATGACGTAATCCTTGCCCTCGAGGCGAGCCTTGCCCTTCGCGCGGGCCTCGGCGACCGAGCCGAGCTCGACGAGGTCGTCGAACGAGATGACCTCGGCCTTGATGAAGCCCTTCTCGAAGTCAGTGTGGATGACACCGGCCGCCTGCGGCGCCTTCGCGCCCTGCGGAATCGTCCAGGCGCGCGCTTCCTTGGGGCCGGCGGTGAGGTAGGTCTGCAGGCCCAGCGTGTCGAACCCGATGCGGGCGAGCTGGTCGAGACCCGACTCGTCCTGGCCGGTCGACGCGAGCAGTTCGGCGGCGTCCTCGGGGTCGAGGTCGATGAGCTCCGACTCGATCTTGGCGTCGAGGAAGACGGCCTTCGCAGGGGCGACCAGAGCGGCGAGTTCGTCCTTGCGCGACGGGTCGGTGAGCACGGCCTCGTCGACGTTGAAGACGAAGATGAACGGCTTCGCGGTCAGCAGCCCCAGTTCGCGGATCGGCGAGAGGTCGATTCCGGATGCCGACAGCAGCACGCCACGCTGGAGGGCGTCCTGCGCGGCCTTGGCGGCCTCGAGCACCGAGGGGTCGAGCTTCTTGCCCTTGACCTCTTTCTCGTACCGGGTGATCGCCTTCTCGAGCGTCTGGAGGTCGGCGAGCTGGAGCTCGGCGTTGATGGTCTCCATGTCGTTCGCTGGGTTGACCGAACCGTCGACGTGGACGACGTCGTCGTCGGCGAATCCGCGGACGACCTGCGCGATGGCATCCGCTTCCCGGATGTTCGCGAGGAACTGGTTGCCGAGGCCCTCGCCCTCGCTCGCGCCGCGGACGATTCCGGCGATGTCGACGAACGACACCGCAGCGGGCATGAGCCGCTCGCTGCCGAACACGTCGGCGAGCTTCTGCAGGCGCACATCGGGAAGGTTCACGACCCCGACGTTGGGCTCGATGGTGGCGAACGGGTAGTTCGCCGCGAGCACCGAGTTCTTGGTCAGAGCGTTGAAGAGGGTCGACTTTCCGACGTTGGGAAGGCCGACGATTCCGATGGTAAGAGCCACGGGAGTCCAGGTTACCCGGCTCGGAGCCCGGTCACCGCGTCACGGTCGCCGTGCGCGGAAGGCGTGGGTGACGTACGGCAGGGCGACGGAGCCTCCGTCGGCGAGTTCGGGGACGGATGCCACGACCCCGTCGACCGCGGCCTCGATGCCCGCGCGCTTCTCGGGGCTGGCCGTGATGATGTCGCTGCGCGAGACGACGAGGTCGCGCAGTTGCGGCAGGGTGATGCGCCTCTCCCACGACCATTCACGGTGCTCGAGCTCGCCGTAGGGCTCGGCGACGCGCGGACCGGTCGTGGCGAGGAGGACCTCGGCGTTCGACCCGCCCATGGCCGCGGTGAGCCGCCGCACCCAGTCGACGCGGTCGTCACGGATGTTCCAGATGAGCCCGAGTACTCCCCCGCTGCGCAGCACGCGAGCGGTCTCTCGCGACGCCGGCTCGACGTCGACCCAGTGCCAGGCCTGGCCCATGACGACGGCGTCCAGACCGGAATCGGGCAGGGGCAGATGCTCGGCCGTGCCGACGAACGTGGGCACGCCCCGCGCGTTCTCGCGCAGGGTCGCGAGCATGGCGGCATCCGGATCCACGGCCACCACGTCGGCGCCGAGCTCGGCGACCGCGCGAGTGAGCTTGCCCGTCCCCGCCCCGACGTCAGCGACGCGCAGCGCGCGGCCGGCCTCGCGCACGGGTTCGAGCAGCCACGCCACGGCCTCGGCGGGATACCCGGGCCGCCCGGATTCGTAGGCGGAGGCCGCCTGCCCGAACGAGGTCGACTTCTCGCGATCGGTCATGCCCCGACCCTACGCCGCCCCTCCGACATCGCATCCGCCGCACCTCCTCGACCACCGCGAGAGCGCCCGCGGTCGCGCCGCAGGAGTTGCGGTCGATGTCGGGCGACGACGCCCACCCCACCCCTCGGTCCTCGCCGGCACGCATCTTTCTGCGGAACGTTCCAGCGACCGCCGCCGGAGCGAATCGGCAGACCGGATGCCGCCGACCCCGGCGCGCCTCTTCGCCCCCACGGGAGCGCGGGTGAGGGTGGAGTCGTGGCTCTGGACTTCACCGCGATCGACTTCGAAACGGCGAACTCCAGCGGCGCGTCCGCGTGCGCGGTGGGTCTGGCCCGCGTCCGGAACGGCCGCGTGGTCGCCACGGCCGCCTGGCTCATCAAGCCACCGCCGGGCCACGACCACTTCGCCCCGATCAACGTCGGGATCCACGGCATCCACCCCTCCGATGTCGTGAACGCGCCCGATTGGACGACGCAACTCGAGCGCCTCACCGCCTTCGCGGGAGCCGACGTCCTGGTCGCGCACAACGCCGGTTTCGACATGTCGGTGCTGCGCCGGGCGTGCGCGGCGACCGGCGACGAGTGCCCGCCCTACCGCTACATGTGCAGCGTGCAGATGTCGCGCAAGACCTACACGCTCGACTCCTACCGGCTCCCGCTCGTCGCCGAGGAAGCCGGCTGCTCCCCGTTCGCCCACCACGATGCCCTGGCCGACGCCGTCGCCTGCGCCGAGATCACGATCGACTGCGCCCGCCGCGCCGGCGCCGACGACGTGCACGCCCTCGCCGCGCACCTGGGCGTCCGTGTATCGCAGATCGCGGCGGAGCCGGTCGAGCGCGCCGTCGCCTGACGCCTCTCGGCCCGTCTTTCCGGCGATGTCGGAGGTCTGGTGCAAGCTGACCCCATGGATGCCATCGCTCTCGTCTTCGTGATCCTCGCTCTCGTCGTGGGCGTCGTCGGCGGGTGGTTCGTGGGTTCTTCGCGGACCGCGGCCCGCGCCGCTGAAGAGCAGCAAACCCTCGGCGCCCGCGTCGCCGCCGCCGAGACCGCGCGGGCGGGCGTGCAGGCGCAGCTCGACCACCAGGTCGCCCTGTACCGCGAGCTCGTGGGGCAGTCGCGCGCGGATCAGGCAGCCCGCGAAGAACGCGAGCGTCGCGAGCAGACCGTCCTTCGCGCCCTCGACCCGGTGCGCGAGACGCTCGATGCGATGCAGCGCAAGGTCGACGGCCTCGAACGCGACCGGGTCGAGCAGTACACCGCGCTCGGCGAGCAGCTGCGCCTGTCCCGCGAGGCCGACGAGGCACTCCGCGTGACGACCGAGTCGCTCGCCTCCGCGATGCGCTCCGGAACCACGCGCGGCGTCTGGGGCGAGACGCAGCTCCGCCGGGTCGTCGAAGCCGCCGGCCTCACGCGCTACGTCGATTTCGACCTGCAGACGGCGATCTCGAGCGACGCCGGAGCCGGTCGCCCCGACATGGTGGTGCGCCTCCCCGGCGGCAAGTCTTTGGCGGTGGATGCCAAGGTCCCCCTCGATGCGTATCTGCAGGCCAGCGCGATCCCCGTCACGGCGCACGGCGACGACGGAGCCCGCCGCGCCGCATTCCTGACCAAGCACGCCCGCGCGGTGCGCGCCCACGTCGACGCCCTCGCAAAGAAGGCGTACTGGGCGGGGCTCACCACGAGCCCCGAGTTCGTCGTGTGCTTCCTGCCGAGCGAGTCACTGCTGGCCTCGGCCCTCGACGAAGACCCGACGCTGCTCGACTACGCGTTCACGCGCCGCGTCGCCCTCGCTTCGCCCGTCAACCTCTGGGCGGTGCTCAAGACCGTCGCGTTCACGTGGACCCAGCAAGACGTCTCCGACGAGGCGCGCACGCTCTTCGCCCTGGGCACAGAGCTCTACGAGCGCGTCGGCAAACTCGCCGAGCACGCGAACGACCTGCGCCGCGCGATCGAGAAAACGGTCGACAGTTACAACCGGTTCGCCGGATCGCTCGAGACACGTGTGCTCGTCACGGCGCGGAAGTTCCCCGGCATCGACGAGACCAAGCTCGATGCGGTCGCCGCTCCCGTCGCGATCGAGGCGACTCCCCGCCGATGGACCGCGCCGGAGATGATCGAGAACCTCGATGGCGCCGGCGAAGCCACCCCGTCACCGGTCGAGACGGCCGAGGCGGCCGCGAGGGCCGACCTGGGTGTCATCCGCCAGCGAGCGGGACTGGCCGACACGGAGTCGTGAGCGCAAGGCCCGACACGCGCGATGCTCGAACCCTTACCGGCATCGAGCCGGGCACGAGGGCCGAGAATGCGGGAGCCGCCGTCCGGGAGGCCGGCTTCCGAAAGACGAGAAGGTTCAGGCCCCGCCGGGAACCCAGCTCAGCAGGCTCACCACGGCCGCGGAGACGGCGACGAACGCGCCGACCATCCACCACGCGCTGACCTCGTGACCCTCGTCGCGCCGGACGCGCAACAGCACGTCGGGGCGGCGCGCAGGGTCGACCGCGCTGGCGATGACCGCCTGTGCACCTGTCTGAGGTGCGGTCTGATTCGTCGGAGCTGCTGCCATGGACGATCCCCCTTCGGGTCTCGGAAGAACACAGCGTCGCCGTTGACACTCCTAGAGAGTCTGCCAGACAGGGCTTCCGTTACCGGTCACGCTTGCGTCACGACACGCCCGGCTGTATCTGCACGTCGAGGCGACGACCGTGCGCCTCTCGCCGAACGCCGAAACAGCACCCCGCTGATGCCACGGCTGCCCCGGGCGACCGCTCCGTCCGCGAGATGCTGTCTCAGGAAACGACGAATTCAGCGCCGCGGCGTCACAGCCACTTCGACGTCAGGTGCTCGGACGAGATGCGGCGGAGCGTTCCCGAGGCGCCGCGCAGCACGACGCTCTCGGTGTAGATGAAGTCGCCATCGCGGCGGACTCCCTGCACGAGCTGGCCGTCGGTCACGCCCGTGGCGACGAAGATCGTGTTCTTGCCCTTCACCAGACCATCGGCTTCATAGACCTGGCCGTCGACGTCGAGGCCGGCATCCCGACCCTTCTCCTTCTCGTCGTCGGTCCGCGGGGCGAGCACGCCCTGGATGTGACCACCCAGCGCCTTGATCGCGCACGCGGTGACGATGCCCTCGGGGCTGCCGCCGATGCCGACGCACATGTCGGTGCGGGCGTTGTGGCGGGCGGCGTTGATGCCGCCGGCGACGTCGCCGTCGCTCATGAGGCGCGTGCCCGCCCCCGCCTCGCGGATCTTGGCGATGAGCTTCTCGTGACGCGGACGATTCAGCACCGACACGACGATCTCGTCGACGGGCTTGCCGAGGGCCTTGGCCAGCAAGCGGATGTTCTCGGCGATGGGGAGGCGGATGTCGACGACACCGACACCGGCGGGCCCGGTGACGAGCTTGTCCATGTAGAAGACGCTGGACGCGTCGAGCATCGTGCCCTGGTCGGACACGGCGATGACCGACAGGGCGTTCTGGCGGCCCGCGGCCGTGAGCGAGGTGCCGTCGATCGGGTCGACCGCGACGTCGCACTGGGGCCCGCGGCCGCTTCCGACGCGCTCTCCGTTGTAGAGCATGGGGGCGTTGTCCTTCTCGCCCTCGCCGATGACGATCGTGCCGTCGAAGTTGACGGTGCTGAAGAACGCACGCATCGCGTCGACGGCTGCGCCGTCGGCGGCTTCCTTGTCGCCGCGGCCGATGAAGGGGACGGCGCGGATAGATGCCGCTTCGGTCGCCCTCACCAGCTCGAGCGCCAGGTTCCGGTCGGGGTGCAAAGGGCTCATGTCGGCAGTCAGGCTCACCATGGGGCCACTGTATCCAGCGATCCGGTGACAATCGCGGGTTTTGACCGGACGTGCAACGAAGGAATCGCCGTTCTTAACGGATCAGCAGAACCGCCCGGTTCCTGCCGCGCCCGCACCGTCACGATCCGGCGGCTTCGCTAGAGTGACGGTGTCCCGACAACACCAAGGAGCACCTCCATGCCCGTCGCTTCCCCTGAGCAGTACGCCGACATGCTGGACCGCGCGAAGGCCGGCGGCTTCGCGTATCCCGCGATCAACGTCTCGAGCTCGCAGACCATCAACTCGGTGCTCCAGGGCCTGACCGAGGCCGGCTCCGACGGCATCCTCCAGGTCACCACCGGTGGTGCCGACTACTTCGCCGGTCACACGGTCAAGGCCCGCGCCACCGGCGCCCTCGCCTTCGCCAAGTACGTGACCGAGGTCGCGAAGAACTACCCGATCACGGTCGCCCTGCACACCGACCACTGCCCCAAGGACGCCCTGCCCGGCTTCGTCCTTCCGCTGCTCGAGGCCTCCGAAGAAGAGGTCAAGGCCGGTCGCAACCCGATCTTCCAGTCGCACATGTGGGACGGCTCGGCCGTTCCCCTCGACGAGAACATCGACATCGCGGCGGAGCTCCTCCCCCGCATGAAGAACATCAACGCCATCCTCGAGATCGAGGTCGGCGTGGTCGGCGGCGAAGAGGACGGCGTCCAGCACGAGGGCTCGAACGAGGCCCTGTACACGACGGTCGCCGACGTGACCAAGGCCGTCGAGCGCCTCGGCCTCGGCGAGAACGGCCGCTACATCTCGGCCCTGACCTTCGGCAACGTGCACGGCGTGTACAAGCCCGGTGGCGTCAAGCTCCGCCCCGAGCTGCTCGGCGAGATCCAGGAGGGCATCGCCGCGAAGTTCGGCACCGGCCCCAAGCCCCTCGACCTCGTCTTCCACGGCGGCAGCGGCTCGACCGACGACGAGATCGCCCTCGCCGTCGCCAACGGCGTCGTGAAGATGAACATCGACACCGACACCCAGTACGCCTTCACGCGCTCGATCGCGGGCTACATGTTCTCGAACTACGAGGGCGTGCTCAAGCTCGACGGCGAGGTCGGCAACAAGAAGCAGTACGACCCCCGCGCCTGGGGCAAGGTCGCCGAGTCGGCGATGGCCGTCCGCGTGGTCGAGGCCACGAAGCAGCTCGGCTCGTTCGGCCACTCGAAGAGCTGACACCTCGTCATCCCGCGAACGCCCCGGCTCTCCCGCCGGGGCGTTCGTCGTTTCCGGTTGCCGTGCCCCGGCCCCCGCCGCTGTCCCGGCATCCCCCGCACGCGCCCCTCCTGCACGCCGAGACGGCATCTCGCTGACAACCGGGTGTCAGCCTGCAACGGACGAGTCAGCGAATTGCCGTCTCGCGCCACCGGCGAGGCAGGACGCCCCGCGCGATCGCACAGCCGAGCGCGGGTGCGCCGACCGGGGCCGGACGCGCCTCAGCTGCGGTACACCTCGAGCACCGTGGGCGCTCCGTGGGGCGACGAGAGCACCTCGATGGCATCCCCCGCTCGGATCTCTCCGGCGCGACGGACACGCAGGTAGGCGCCGAGGCGCCCCTCGTCCGAGAAGCGCTTGACCCAGCCACGCGCTGCCGACCCACCGACCCACCGGGCGAACGTCGCACAGGGCGTTCGGGGCATCGTGACCTCGAGCTCGACGGTGTCGCCGATGCGCCAGACCTCGCCGATCCGCGCTCCGTTGACGTCGAGTCCCTCGACGCGGAGGTTCTCGCCGAACCATCCCGGGCGCAGCTCCCGATCGAGCTCGCCCTCCCAGAAGTCGGCGTCGTCCTGGGCGTACGCGTAGACGGCCTTTTCCGGCCCGCCGTGGTGTTTGCGGCTCGCTTGCACGTCGGAGCGGAGGCCGAGCTTGCCGACGCGGACCTTCCCCTCGAGCGGACGCTTGTCGATCGCCGTCACCCCGATCGACCCGGAATCCGGGCGCAGGCTGTGAACGACGCAGACGGCGACGAGTCGAGGCATGCGTCGATGCTAGAGCGTGTGGCGGCGGCGCGCGGACGCGGCCCTCAGTCGAACTCGCGCCGCATCACGACCGTGTCGCCGTCCAGAGAGCGGATCTCGACCGCGCCGATGTTCGAGGCCGAGAGGTCGGTCCCCGCGCTCAGTTCGGTGGTCGAGCCCGGGTCGGCGCGCCAGGTCGAGAGCACGCTCGTCGTCCCCGAGTCGTCGGTGATGGCGAGAGCGTAGGGCCAGCCCCCGGGCGGGGCGTCGAGCACCTGACCGGTGTACTGGCACACGAGGTCGATGCGGGTCCCCCACGGCGCGGAAGTGAGCTTCACCGAGGCCTCGAGGGGTGCACCGGCGACGTCGTCGAGGGCGTAGACGGTACCCGCCGACTGCTGCATCGCACTGTTCACGGCGAACACGCTCGGCACCGCGACCGCCACCAGGGCGATGGATGCCGCGAGCGTCCACGCGGTGATGCGCCGCTTCCGGCGACGCCGCGCGACCTCGACCACGCGTCCGCGCAATGACGGATCGGGCGAGGCGAGCGGAATGGGGCCCGTCGTCGCGCTGAGCGCTCGGGCGCGTTCGGGCGACAGTCGCGAGAGGAGTCCCGCGGTCGGAGCCAATTCTGCGACGGAGGCGCGACAGATGGCGCACACCGCCAGGTGCGCTTCGAATTCGGCGCGGTCGGAGGCGCACAGCGCTCCGAGCACGTAGGCGCCGTCCGACATCGACAGACGTTCGTGATCGTCGTTCATCGGGTCACCCCCCTTTCCTGCAGCGCGAGCCGCAATGCCCGCACCGCGTAATGCAGTCGCGATTTGACGGTGCCCGTCGGGATGCCGAGCTCGTCTGCCGTCTGTGCGACGCTGCGTCCGCCGTAGTAGGCGCTGACGATGACGGCGCGGTGATCGGGTGTGAGGGTGGCGAGCGCCTCCTCGACCAGAAGCGCGTCGAACATCGCGTCGGTGTCGTCGCGGACGGTCTCGGGGAGTTCGTCGACGGGCTGCTCGTGCCGGCGCCGCGCGCTCCGCGCCTCGTCGATGACGATGTTGCGGGCCACGGTGTACATCCACGAGCGCAGGGAGGCCGGGTCGTCGCTCATGACGCGTGGCGTACGCCACGCGCGCAGCAGCGTCTCCTGCACGACGTCGTCGGCGCCCGCGTGATCGCCGGTGAGGCTCACGACGTAACGCCAGACGGGGGTCGCGTGCGCGTCGTACAGCGCGGTCAGTTGCGCGTGGTCGTCTCGCACAGCGGCATCCCCTCTCCCTCTTCTTCTAGGAACACGGGATGCCGTGGGGTTCGGTTCAGTTCGAGACGGTGCCCATGACGGCCGTCAGGAACTGCGGGTCACTCGCCATGCCGATGAGCGACAGGACGGCCGCGATGACCGTCGAGACCAGCGCGCCGACGATCGGGATCCAGAACGAAATACGCCCGCGCCTCATGGACCGCCAGGTGAACATGGCGGTCAGAAGCCACCCGATCCCGGTGACGGCCGCGGCCGCCGCACCCCAGAGGTACCCGGCGGTCAGGTTGGTGAACCTCGCGTCGACCTGGAAGACCCGCGCGAAGTTGTTCGCGTACTCGGGGAAATTGAGCAGCTGGATGATCGTGGTGACGACGGAGAACAGCCCGTAGATCAACAGACCGAACGTCACGATCCGGTCGACCTGGCCGCCGCGGGTGGTGGGGGCGGGCATGGGCCCGGGCTTCGCCGCGGCGCGGGGTTCGGGGGCATGCTCCGGCTGCGGGGCCACGCCCGCCTCGAGGGCCTCGGTCACCTCCGGACGGCGGATGCGCGCCCGCTGCTCCTCGGGGGTGGCGTACTCGCCGTACTGCGGGCGGGGACGAGCCTCGTCCGCCGCGGACGGGGTGCGCGGGTCGACGTCGCTCACGCGCGGCCCCGGCCGCCCAGCGCGCGCTCGTCGCGCTTGCCGCTGGCATCCTGTCGTAGCTCCTTGGGGAGCGAGAAGATCAGGTCTTCCTCGGCGGTGCGCACCTCTTCGACGTCGCGGTAGCCGGCGCCGGCGAGCTCTTCGAGGACCTCGGTCACGAGCACCTCGGGCACCGAGGCGCCGCTGGTGACGCCGACGGTCTCGACCCCCTCGAGCCACTCCTGCTTCACCTCGTCGACGTAGTCGACGCGGTAGGCGGCCTTCGCGCCGTGCTCGAGGGCGACCTCGACCAGGCGCACGCTGTTGGAGCTGTTCGCCGAACCCACGACGATCACGAGGTCGGCGCCGACGGCGACCTTCTTGATCGCGACCTGGCGGTTCTGGGTGGCGTAGCAGATGTCGTCGGAGGGCGGATCCTGCAGCTCGGGGAAGCGCTCGCGCAGACGCCGCACGGTCTCCATCGTCTCGTCGACCGAGAGCGTGGTCTGCGAGAGCCACACGACCTTCGACGGGTCGCGCACCTCGATGGTGTCGGCGTGGTCGGGAGAGTTCACGACGGTGACGTGTTCGGGGGCTTCTCCGGCGGTGCCCTCGACCTCTTCGTGGCCCTCGTGGCCGATCAGCAGGATCTCGAAGTCGTCACGGGCGAAGCGCACGGCCTCGCGGTGCACCTTCGTCACGAGGGGGCACGTGGCGTCGATGGCCTGCAGACCCCGATCGGATGCCGCGGACACGACGGCCGGCGAGACACCGTGCGCGCTGAAGACGACGTGGGAGCCGGCGGGGACCTCGTCGACCTCTTCGACGAAGATCGCACCCTTCTTCTCGAGCTCGGTCACGACGTGGATGTTGTGCACGATCTGCTTGCGCACGTACACGGGGGCGCCGTAGCGCTCCAGGGCCTTCTCGACGGCGATGACCGCACGGTCGACACCGGCGCAGTAGCCGCGGGGTGCCGCGAGCAACACCTTCTTCTTGCCCTGGACGGGGACGTCCTGAAGCCGCCCGCGTCGACCCGGGATGCGGGGAACGGGCAGGTGCACGGCAGGTGAGCTCACCCCTCGATTCTACGGGGGCGCCCCTGGACGACGGCCGAACCTCCCCGGCGCGACCCGGCCGGATAGCATGGGACCTTCCCTCCCGAGAGACGTCCGGCTCTCGCGGCCCCCGCCGACGGCGTGCATCCCAGCGAGTGACATGACCTCTTTCCAGCCCGAGACCGTCGCAGGTCACGCCCCGCCCGCCGACAGCGTGCACCCCCGCGACTCCTCCACCGATGCGCCCACCTCGGTGTCGCGGCTCAACGACACGATCCGGGGTTTCATCGAGCGCTGGGGATCGGTCTGGGTCGAGGGTGAGATCACCTCGTTCAACCGCCGCGGCGGCAACGTCTTCGGGCGACTGAAGGACCTCGGCACCGAGTCGACGGTGGCCTTCCGCATCTGGTCGAGCACGCTCAACCGGTTGCCCAAAGACCTCAAGGTCGGCGACCACGTCGTCGCGTGCGTGAAGGCCGACTACTTCCCGCGCACCGGAGACTTCTCGTTCGCGATCTCGGCGATGCGACACGTGGGCTTGGGCGAACAGCTCGAGCGCCTCGAGCGCCTGCGCGTGCAGCTGCGTTCGGAGGGGTTGTTCGACCCCGTCCGCAAGAAGAAGCTGCCCTTCCTCCCCCACTGCATCGGTCTCATCACGGGCGAGAACTCGGATGCCGAGAAGGACGTGCACCGCAACGCCGAACTGCGTTGGCCCCGCGTCCGTTTTCGCACACAGCACGCCGCCGTCCAGGGCGACCGGTGCGTTCCCGAAACGCTCGCGGCCCTGAGGATCCTCGATGCCGACCCCGAGGTCGACGTGATCGTGATCGCACGCGGCGGCGGGGATCCGCAGACGCTCCTCGGCTTCAGCGACGAGCGCCTGCTGCGTGCGGTGGCCGCGGCATCCACTCCGATCGTCAGCGCGATCGGGCACGAGAACGACCGACCGCTCCTCGACGAGGTCGCCGACGTGCGCGCCTCGACGCCCACCGACGCCGCCAAGCGCGTGGTCCCCGACGTCAGCGAGCAGCGGGCCCTCGTCTCGCAGTTGCGCGCCCGACTGACCGGACGTCTCACCCAGCGCGTCCTCCACGACATCGCGCAGCTCGAACAGATCCGCTCGCGTCCCGCTCTGCGCAACCCGCACTCCCTGCTCACCTCCCGCGCGCAGGAGCTGTGGATGCTCTCGAACCGGGGGCGCGACATCGTCGATCGCCGCATCGAAGGAGAGCGTCGGCGCACCAGCGAGCTCGGGGCAGGGCTCCGCGCCCTCTCGCCGCTCGCCACTCTCGCCCGGGGGTACGCCATCGCCCAGCTCCCCGACGGCTCGGTGCTGCGCGACGCCGCCCACGCCCCGGCCGGAACCGCCCTGCGGCTCACGGTCGAGCAGGGAACCGTGGCCGCCCGTTCGGACGGCGCCGTGCCAGACGCCGTCGCACACGGCGCTTCCTCGGCCGACCTGGCCGGCTCCGCGGCATCCGTCGATCGTCCGCTCGACGACGAGGCACCCGGCGACGGGGTGTCGGTGGGGCGCGCCTAGAATGGATGCCATGACCGCGACGACCCCCGGCCCCGCCGTCGACGTCGCCACTCTGTCGTTCGAACAGGCCCGCGACGAACTCGTGCGCGTGGTCGCCGAACTCGAGCAGGGCGCCCCGACCCTCGAAGAGTCCCTCGCGCTCTGGGAGCGCGGCGAGAAGCTCTACGCCCGCTGCGAGGAGTGGCTGCTCGGGGCCAAGCGCCGCCTCGACGCCGCCCGCGGCGAGGGAGACGACTGATGGCTCGCGTCGTCGCGCATCTCGGCCGACCCGAGACCCCGCAAGAAACCGCCGACCGCAAAGCCGAGTCCTCGCGTCGGTACCGCTCGAGCAAGACGTTTCGCAACCTCATCGCGGCCCTGCTCGTGACGGTCGCGGTCGTCCTGGTCGTCGTGGCGGCCGTCCCCCGCGGCGAGCCCGCCCCCCGCCCCGAGATCGACGTGCCCGCCCTCGCGGCCGACATGCAGCGCGATCTCGGTCGGCCGGTGCTCTCGCCGTCTCTCGGCGAGGGATGGCGGGTCAACCAGGCCAGCACCGAGGGCGTCGGCGGCACCGAGGCGTGGACCATGGTCTACGTGCGATCGGGCGAAAGCGGGTTCCTCCGCGTCGCTCAGGGTCTCGACGCCGACGAGGCCTGGGTCGGTCAGGTTCTCGACGGCACGCGCAGCACCGAGACGACCGAGATCGACGGCATCACGTGGAACGTCTACCGCCCCTCGAACCCCTCGGGTACGGGCAACGTCGATTACGCCCTCGCCACCCCGGCCGGGCCCGACTACGTGCTCGTCTACGGCGATGCCGCCCCCGAGACCGCGGCCCTCGCGGCCGCCTCCGTCACATCGCAGATCGAGCAGTTGAGAGAGGTCCCGTGAGCGAGCGCATGAGCCCCCGTCAGGTCTGGCAGCAGATGGTGGAGGGCAACGAGCGTTTCGTCTCCGGCGCACCCGCGCACCCGCGTCAAGACGTGGAACGTCGCACCGAGCTCGCGAGCTCGCAGCACCCGACCGCGGCGCTCTTCGGATGCTCGGACTCGCGCCTCGCCGCCGAGATCATCTTCGACGAGGGCCTCGGCGATCTGTTCGTCGTCCGCAACGCCGGCCAGGTCATCTCGGACTCGGTCATCGGCAGCCTCGAGTACGCCGTGGGCGTGCTGGAGGTCCCCCTCATCGTGGTGCTCGCGCACGACGCCTGCGGAGCGGTCGGCGCAGCGATCGAGAGCACGGGCGTCGACGCCCCGACCCTCCCCGCGTACATCTGGCGCCAGATCGCCCCGATCGTGCCCGCCGTCCGCCGCGTTCAGCGCGCCTCGGCCGTGGACGGCCAGCTGCCCGACGTCGTCGACCCCGAGCTCGTGGGCCGCGAACATCTGCGCCACACCGTGGGCGAGCTGCTGCGCGCCTCCGAGCTGATCAGCGAGGCCGTGGCCGAGGGCCGCGTCGCCGTGGTCGGCGCGAACTACCGCCTCGACGAGGGCGAGGCCTTCCCCGTCGTCATCGTGGGCGATGTCGACGACCCGCGCGTCGACGACCCCCGCGTCGAAGACGCCCGCATCTGACAACCGAACGAACGACCTGGAGGAACGACGACGTGACCGACATCGAGTACCGCATCGAACACGACACCATGGGTGAGGTGCGGGTCCCCAAGGACGCCCTCTACGCCGCGCAGACGCAGCGCGCCGTCGAGAACTTCCCCATCTCGGGCTCGGGCCTCGAGTCGACGCAGATCGCGGCGCTCGCGCGCATCAAGAAGGCCGCCGCCCTCGCCAACAAAGAGCTCGGCACCCTCGACGGGGGCATCGCGGATGCCATCGCCCAGGCCGCCGACGAGGTCGTCACGGGCGCGCACGATGCGCACTTCCCAGTCGACACCTACCAGACCGGCAGCGGCACCTCGTCGAACATGAACATGAACGAGGTGCTCGCGACCCTCGCGACCCGCATCCTCGGCGACACGGTTCACCCCAACGACCACGTCAACGCCTCGCAGTCCTCGAACGACGTCTTCCCCACCTCGGTGCACATCGCGGTGACCCAGGCCCTCATCACCGACCTCATCCCGGCGCTCCAGCACCTCGCGACGGCGCTCGAGACCAAGGCCGACGCCTGGAAGGGCATCGTGAAGTCGGGCCGCACCCACCTCATGGACGCCACGCCCGTCACCCTCGGTCAGGAGTTCGGCGGCTACGCGCGCCAGATGCGCCTCGGCATCGAGCGCGTCGAGGCCGTCCTCCCCCGCGTCGGCGAGGTGCCCCTCGGCGGCACGGCCGTCGGCACCGGCATCAACACCCCCCTCGGCTTCCCGCAGAAGGTCATCGAGCTGCTCGCGGCCGAGACCCAGCTGCCCATCACCGAGGCGAAGGACCACTTCGAGGCGCAGGCCAACCGCGACGGCCTCGTCGAGGCATCCGGAGCCCTCCGCACCATCGCGGTCTCGCTCACCAAGATCAACAACGACATCCGCTGGATGGGATCGGGCCCCAACACCGGCCTCGGCGAGCTGCACATCCCCGACCTGCAGCCCGGGTCCTCGATCATGCCCGGCAAGGTCAACCCGGTCGTCCCCGAGGCCACGCTCATGGTGTGCGCCCGCGTGATCGGCAACGACGCCACCGTCGCCTGGGCCGGCGCCTCGGGCTCGTTCGAGCTCAACGTCGCGATCCCCGTGATGGGCACCGCTCTGCTGGAGTCGATCCGCCTGCTCTCCAACGCGATGCGGGTGCTGGCCGACAAGACCATCGACGGCCTCGAGGCCAACGTCGCGCGCGCCGAAGCGTTCGCCGGCATGTCGCCCTCGATCGTCACGCCGCTCAACAAGGTCATCGGTTACGAGGCTGCGGCCAAGATCGCGAAGCACTCCGTCGCCAAGGGCATCACGGTGCGCGAGGCGGTCATCGACCTCGGCTACGTCGAACGCGGAGAGATCACCGAAGAGGTGCTCGATGCCAAGCTCGACCTGCTGTCGATGACCCACCCGGGCTGATCGACCGCACCCGCACATCCACGACGCCGAGGCGCGCCATAATCAGAGGATGAGCCGCACGCCGAGACCCGTCTCGACGCGCGTGCGTTTCCTCGGCGCGATCCTCGGCGTCGTGCTGCTCGGGATGATCATCGCGGGCGGCGTCACGTTCCTCGTGCAGAGCGAACGTGTCGTGGCCAATGCCGAGCGCCAGCTCGACGGTTTCGTCTCGACGCTGTCGACGAGCAGCCAGGATGCCGCCGCCCTCGTCGCCGCGACCATCCCCGGCCGCACCGATGGCACGGTGGCGCTCGACGGCACCCGCGTGCTCGCGACGACGCCCGCCCCGCCGGGACTCTCCGTCGGCGACGACGCGGGGCTCGTGGCATCCCTCGCCGATCAGATCAGCCTCGGCAACGACCGGGGCCGCCTCGACAGCGATCACGGCCCCGTCCTGTACGCGGCCGTCGAGACGCGCGGCGGAGTCGTCGTGCAGGTCATCTCGATCGATCAGCGCATGGAGCTCGTCACGCTCTCGACCGTCACCTACGGGATCTCGGCGCTCGTGGTGCTGCTGCTCGTCGGGGTCGCCGGCTGGTTCGTGACGGGACGCCTGTTCTCGCCGCTCCGGCGTCTGCGCGACACCACCGACGCCATCACGATCGACGACCTGGGCACGCGCCTGCGCGCGCACGGGAACGACGAGATCTCCGACCTCACCACCTCGGTGAACTCGATGCTCGATCGCCTGGCGATGTCGGTCGACGCGCAGCGGCAGTTGCTCGACGACGTCCGGCACGAGCTGAAGACCCCCATCACGATCGTCCGCGGCCACCTCGAGATGATGAATCCCGCCGACCCCCACGACGTCACCGAGACGCGTGAGCTCGGCATCGCCGAACTCGACCGGCTCTCGCGACTGGTCGACGACATCGACACTCTGGCCGACGTCGAGAGCGGGGCGCTCGAGGCCGCGGTCATCGACGTCGGGGCGCTCACCGACCGCGTCGCCGAACTCGCCGGCGCCATCCCCGGCCACACGTGGACGATCGACCAGCGGGCTCGCGTCCGCATCCACGGCGACGCGGACCGCCTCGTCCAGGCATGGCTGCAGCTAGCCGACAACGCCGCGAAATACACCCCCGAGGGCACCTCGATCGAGATCGGCAGCACGGCCGACGACACGACGGCGCACCTCTGGGTGCGCGACCACGGCCCCGGCATCCCGCCCGCCGCACGTCATCGCGTCTTCCGCCGCTTCGACCGGCTCTCGACCGGGCGCGGAGTGGACGGATCGGGGCTGGGGCTGTCGATCGTGGATGCCATCGCCAAGGCGCACGACGGACACTGCACCGTCGGCGACACTCCCGGCGGTGGCGCGACCGTGGGCCTGCACATCCCCGTGACCGGGGCCCAGTCCCCCGCGGAGCTCCCGACGCCCGTGCGCGCCGGTGACGTCGTCATGCAGAGAGAGGCCACCGGATGACTCGCATCCTCATCGCGGAAGACGAGGAACGCATCTCGGCGTTCGTCGCGAAGGGACTGGAGTCCGCGGGCTATCAGACCCTCATCGTCGCCGACGGGGCGGAGGCCCTCGACACCGCACTGTCGGGCGACGTCGACCTCGTCCTCCTCGACGTCGGGCTGCCCACGCTCGACGGCTTCGAGGTGCTGCGGAGCATTCGCGGCCAGGGGTCGCAGATCCCGGTCATCATGCTCACGGCCCGCACGAGCACGAGGGACACCGTCGACGGGCTCGACGCCGGGGCCAACGACTACGTCGCCAAACCCTTCAAGTTCGATGAGCTCCTCGCCCGCGTACGGTCACGCATGCGCGAACCGATGACCGTGGGACCGATGACGGTCGCGCACGGAGACGTCTCGCTCGATGTCCTCGCGCGGCGGGCGACGGTCGGCAGTCGCGAGATCGACCTGAGCGCGCGCGAGTTCTCGCTGGCCGAGGAGTTCATCCGCCACGCGGGTCAGGTCCTCAGCCGCGAGCAGCTGCTCAGCCGCGTGTGGGGGATGGACTTCGACCCGTCGTCCAACGTGGTCGATGTCTACGTGCGATATCTGCGGGCCAAGATCGGCCAATCCCATATCGTCACCGTGCGCGGCGCGGGCTATCGCTGGGAATGACGTAGAAAACCCGAAAACCCCCGGCGGGGGAACCGGGGGTTTGGGGAGACGCCCACGGTGGTCTTCCGACTCACCCGAAGAGCGGTGACCTGCACGTGACGTTCTCGTGTTTTTCCTGGGGGAACCGCCGAGGCGGGTGACGAGGTCTCCCTCGTCGATGGCTCTACTCTGACGGGCCATTGTGAGAACCCGGCGAGCCCCGAATGAGAACCCTCTCATCTTCCGTCGCGGCCTCGTCCGGCGCCGGTCACCCCGATCGAATAACGCCTCAGCCACTCCGGCACAGACAGAGAGGGGCCGGGATGCCACGGCATCCCGGCCCCTCTCTCTTCACCGTTACGAGAGCTCGCCGGCCTCCAGCAGCTCCGTCACGAGCGCGGCGATGGCCGAACGCTCGGACCGCGTGAGGGTGACGTGACCGAACAGACCGTGGCCCTTGAGCGTCTCGATCACCGAGGCGACGCCGTCGTGCCGACCGACGCGCAGGTTGTCGCGCTGACCCACGTCGTGCGTCAGCACCACGCGGGAGTTCTGGCCGATGCGGCTCAGCACGGTGAGCAGCACGTTGCGCTCGAGCGACTGCGCCTCGTCGACGATCACGAACGCGTCGTGCAGCGACCGGCCGCGGATGTGCGTGAGCGGGAGCACCTCGAGCAGACCCCGAGCGAGCACCTCTTCGAGCACGTTGCCCGAGACGACCGAACCCAGCGTGTCGAAGACCGCCTGCCCCCAGGGGCCCATCTTCTCGGCCTGGTCGCCCGGGAGGTAGCCGAGCTCCTGGCCGCCGACGGCGAAGAGGGGGCGGAAGACGATGATCTTCTTCTGCTGCTGACGTTCGAGCACGGCCTCCAACGCCGCGCACAGCGCCAGCGCCGACTTCCCGGTGCCGGCCCGGCCGCCGAGCGAGACGATCCCCACCTCGGGGTCGAGGAGCAGGTCGAGCGCGATGCGCTGCTCGGCCGAGCGCCCGTGCAACCCGAACGCGTCGCGGTCACCGCGCACCAGGCGGTACTCCCCCTTGCCGGTCACCCGGCCGAGCGCCGATCCGCGCTCGGAGTGGATGACGAGGCCGGTGTTGATCGGCAGCCCCTTCACTGTTTCGCTGACGCCCACTTCGGTCTCGTAGAGGTCGGAGATCTCATCGCCCGAGAGGTCGATCGAGGCGATCCCGGTCCACCCGGAGTCCATCGCCTGCTCGGCGAGGTACTCCTCGGTGCTCAGACCGAGGGATGCCGCCTTCACGCGCATCGGGAGGTCCTTCGACACCACGGTGACCTCGGCGCCGTCCTGCGCGAGGTTCATCGCGACGGCGAGGATCCGGCTGTCGTTGCCGCCGGTGCGCATCCCCGAGGGCAGCACCTGCTGGTCGGTGTTGTTCAGCTCGACGCGGAGCGTGCCGTCGGTCCCGACCGGGACGGGGAAGTCCAGGCGGCCGTGCTCGATGCGGAGTTCGTCGAGGTGACGCAGGGCCTGGCGGGCGAAATACCCGATCTCGGGGTCGTGACGCTTCCCTTCCAGCTCGGTGATCACCACGACGGGGATCACGACGGAGTTCTCGGCGAAGCGGAAGAACGCTCGCGGATCGCTCAGCAGGACGGAGGTGTCCAGGACGTACGTGCGAAGAGCCTGGTCGACTCCCGCTTCGGACTCGGTGCTCTCGACGACGTGACGCTGGTCGTACGGTGCTCGTGCAGTCACAACCCACTCCCGACCCGGGTGAATCACCCGGTTGTCACGAGTCGACCTGTGGGTCACGAGTCGCGATCCGAAGGTCGACTCGACCGGACTCCGTGTCCGATGTGATCACCGTACGACTCCGCGACACCCTCGAGGGTCGTTAACACGCCGCGAATATGACGAGTTCGTGAACAGCGCGTTCGCGCGGCTCGCGGCCGCGAAGTAGTTCACCGGATGCCGTGCGCCGGCGCCGCCGCGCGGGGCAAGTGTTACTGCCCGAAGCGTCGGTCGCGCGCCGCGAAGTCGCGGATCGCGCGCAGGAAGTCCACCTCGCGCAGGTCGGGACCGAGGGCCTCGACGAAGTAGAACTCCGAGTGCGCGGACTGCCAGAGCAGGAAGTCGCTGAGCCGCTGCTCGCCCGAGGTGCGGATGACGAGGTCGGGATCGGCCTGGCCGCCCGTGTACAGGTGCTCGCCGATCTGCTCCGGGGTGAGACTCGCGGCGAGCTCTTCGAGGGATCCACCCGACTGATCGTGCTTGGCGATGATCGAGCGCACGGCATCCACGATCTCGCTCCGACCGCCGTACCCTACGGCGAGATTGACGTGCAGACCCTTGTGCCCCCGCGTGCGCTCGGTGACCTCGTGCAACACCTCGGCGAGCTCCGTCGGCAGGCCCTCGGCGCGGCCCACGTGCTTGACCCGCCAGTTTGGCTCGTGCGAGAGCTCCGCGGCCAGCTCGGCGATGATCTCGAGCAGGTCCTGCAGCTCCTGACTGTCGCGCTTGACGAGGTTGTCGTTCGAGAGCAGGTACAGCGACACCACCTCGATGCCGAGGTCGTCGCACCAGCGGAGAAACTCGTGCATCTTGGCCGCCCCCGCGCGGTGACCGTGTGCGGCGCTGTCGTAGCCGAGCTGTCGCGCCCACCGACGGTTGCCGTCGATCATCATCGCGACGTGGTGCGGCACGGTGGCCGGCATGCGACGGCGAAGGCGCGAGATGTAGAGACGGTAGAGGGGGCCTCGCCCCTCGTTCTTCCGCATACGCGCCACCCGCCTACGCTACCGCGTCACGGGCGACGTCACGGGTCTGAAACGGGTGACGCTTCCTGGGGGAACGGTGAGCGGATCGCCCATGTACCACCCGGAGCATGGGGGCCGACGTAGGGTCGAAGCGTGACGAGCTCGACCCCCGCAGACGGCCCCGACCTGCCCCAGCTCCCCCTCTTGGAGGCGGGCGCTCTGGGCGCGCAGGCCGACCTCAAGCCCACCTGGCGCGGCTGGATCCACGCGGGCACGTTCCCCGTCGCGATCGTCGCCGGCATCGTCCTGATCGCCCTCGCCCAGGGCACGCCCGCCAAGTGGGCGGCGGCGGTGTTCATGGTGACGTCGATGCTGCTGTTCGGCAACTCCGCGCTCTACCACCGCTTCCACTGGAAGCCGAAGACGCTGGCCGTGCTCAAGCGCATCGACCACGCCAACATCTTCCTGCTGATCGCCGGCACGTACACGCCCCTGGCCGTCCTGGCCCTGCCGACCCCCAAGACCACGCTGCTGCTGTCGATCGTGTGGGGTGGAGCGATCCTCGGCATCCTGTTCCGGGTCTTCTGGATCAACGCTCCGCGCTGGCTGTACGTCGCGCTGTACCTCGCGCTCGGGTGGGCCGCCGTGATGTACCTCGGCGACCTGCTCGCGGCGAACGTCGCGATGATGGTGCTGGTCGTCGTCGGCGGACTGCTCTACACGGCCGGCGCGATCGTCTACGCGCTCAAGAAGCCCAACCCGTGGCCGGGGCACTTCGGGTTCCACGAGATCTTCCACGTGTGCACCGTGCTGGCGTTCCTCTGCCACTGGACGGCGTGCCTGCTGATCTCGCTCGCCCCCGCGTACCACGGCGGCTGATCGCGCCACGCATCCCGCGCGAGTCGCCAGGATGCGTCGCCTCGGAAAGGTCTGAGGCGACGATCATCAGCGAGTCACACGGGGATGGCGATGCCGGATGCCGGGGCCTCCGACAACCGCTCAGTCGCGGGGAGCGGCCGGGTCGATGTCCTGGTCGTCGACTGCGCTGGCGTTCTCGGCGGCGCGCGCCTGCTCCTCGGCATCCAGCTCCGCATTCACTTCTTCGCGGTACCGACCACGGCGGATGCGACGCAGCATGTCCCACACGAGGAGGAAGACCGCGACGCCGATGAAGGCGATCGCGGCGAAGCCGAGCGGCCCGGGCGTCACGATCGACTCGTCGGGGGTGACGACCGGGGAGGGTGTGGTCGCGAGAGCGACGATCACGGAGTGCATGGAGTCCTTCGGTCCGGGCGGAAGCGCGTAGCCTGGTACTCCAGCCTAAAGCCCGGGGAGACCATGACGACGCAAGCCCTGCTCGATGACCGTTACGGGCGCACGCGGTCGCCCCGACGGCGCATCGTCGGCTGGTCGATCGTCGCGGTGCTCGCGCTCGGAGCCATCGGGTATCTCGGCTACACCACGTTCGCCAGCAGTGCCGCCTCGGTCACGGCCACCGACACCGGCTTCACCGTCACCGACGACAAGTCCGTCACGGCGACTTTCCAGATCACCGCCCCCGTCGGCAAGCCGGTCGCCTGCGCCCTCGAGGCACGCGACGAAGACCACGGCACCGTGGGCTGGAGGGTCGTGCAGTACCCGGCGTCCGACGACGCATCCCGCGCCTTCTCCGAGACGATTCCGACGCTCTCGCTGGCGACCACGGGTTTTGTCAACGCCTGCTGGGTGCCGTAAACTCGCGGAATCACGACGCGCCCCGGCTCGATGCCGGGGCGTTCGACATATCCCCCGCCGGCGGCCGCACGCGTGCCGTCAGCGCCTCGACGAAGGAGTACCCGTGTCCAACGACGCTCAGGTGACGTTCCTCACGCAAGACGCCTACGACCGCCTTCATAACGAACTCGAGCACCTCTCGACGACGGGCCGGGAAGAGATCGCCAAGCGCATCGAGGCCGCCCGCGAAGAGGGAGACCTCAAAGAGAACGGCGGCTACCACGCCGCCAAGGACGAGCAGGGCAAGCAGGAGGCCCGCATCCGTACCCTGCAGCAGCTGCTCAAGGACGCCAAGGTCGGCGAAGCCCCCGAGAGCCACGGCGTCGTCGAGTCGGGCACCGTCGTGACCGCGATCGTCGCGGGCGGCGAGGAGAAGTTCCTCCTCGGCAACCGCGAGATCGCGGCCAACTCCGAGCTCGACGTCTACAGCGAGGCCTCGCCCCTCGGCGCGGCCATCATGGGCCTCAAAGAGGGCGACAAGGGCTCGTACACCGCGCCCAACGGCAAAGAGATCTCGGTCGAGGTCGTCAAGGTCGAGACGTACTCGGGCCAGTAACCCGCCTGTCGCCCGCGAGCCGCTCCCCCGTCATCGGGTGGGGCGGCTCGCGGCGTTTCTGCTCTCGGGTCAGTTGGGGACGACGGTCGCGACGAACCCGGCGTCCTCGAGCGTCTGGATGACCAGAGCCCGGTGCTCCTCACCGCGCGTCTCGACGCTCAGCTGGAGGATCACCTCGCTGATCTGCAGTCCCTGACCGTGACGCGTATGCAGCACCTCGATCACGTTGGCGCCCACGCCGGCGAGCAGCTCGGACACCCGAGCGAGCTGGCCCGGGCGGTCGGGCAGCGGAATGCGAAGGGACATGTAGCGACCGGATGCCGAGAGCCCGTGCGCCACGACCCGTTGCAGCAGGAGGGGGTCGATGTTGCCCCCCGAGAGGATCGTGACGGTCGGGCCGGTCGCTTTCACCTTGCCCGCCAGGATCGCTGCGACACCCACGGCCCCCGCCGGTTCGACGACCTGCTTGGCGCGCTCGAGGAGGACGAGGAGCGCTCGAGCGATGTCGTCCTCGGTCACGGTGACGACCTCGTCGACGTATTGGCGGATCAGTTCGAAGGGCAGGTCACCGGGACGGGCGACGGCGATGCCGTCGGCGATCGTCGGCGTCGTCTCGACCTGCATGGGGTATCCCGCGGCGAGCGACGAGGGGTAGGCGGCGGAGTTGTGCGCCTGCACGCCGATGATGCGGACCTCGCGCCCCTCGGCGGCCGCCCGGGCCTTCACCGCGGCGGCGACGCCCGCGGCGAGCCCTCCCCCGCCGATCCCGACGATCACCGTCTCGAGGTCGGGCATGTCCTCGACGAGCTCGAGGCCCAGCGTCCCTTGACCCACGACGATGTCGCGGTGGTCGAAGGGGTGGATCAGCACGGCCCCCGTGCGCTCGGCGAACTCAGCGGCCAGGCGGAGCGGCGTCTCGACGGTCGCACCCTCGAGGATCACCTCGGCGCCGTACCCTCGCGTGGCGAGGAGCTTGGGCACGGGCACGCCCAACGGCATGAAGATCGTCGCCGCGATGCCGAGCTGCTGCGCGGCCAGGGCCACGCCCTGAGCGTGATTGCCCGCGGATGCCGCGACGACGCCGCGCGCGCGCTCCTCGGCCGTGAGACGCGAGAGGCGGTAGGTCGCGCCGCGGATCTTGAACGAACCGGTGCGCTGGAGGTTCTCGAGCTTGAGGCTCACCGGCACGCCAAGGAGCTCGGTCAGGTGCAGCGACTCATCGAGCGGGGTTCGCGTGATGATGCCGCGCAAGTTCTGCGCGGCATCTTCGAACTCGGCCAGGGTGGGAGTGTCGTTCATGATCTCCTTCCGCGCTCGCGCGGGACGGTCCGCCAGATCAGATCCGGGGATGCCAAAACCTCACCGTCGCGCTTCCACGCCTTGGTGCTCAGATAGACGGCGACGACGTTCACGAATGCGGCGAGCGGCACCGCGAAGAGCGCTCCGGCGATGCCGCCGACCATCGCGCCGCCCGCCACCACGAGCACGACCGCGAGGGGGTGCACCTTCACGGCGGAGCCCATGAGGATCGGCTGCAGGATGTGGCTCTCGATCTGCTGCACGGCCAACACGACGATGAGCATGAACAGGGCGATGAGCGGACCGTTGTAGACCAGCGCGATGAAGACGGCGAGGGCTCCCGTGGCGACGGCGCCGACGAAGGGGATGAACGCGCCGAGGAACACCAGGACGGCGATGGGGATCGACAGCGGCACGCCCAGCAGGAAGGCGCCCAGGCCGATACCGATCGCGTCGATCGTGGCGACGAGCAACTGCGTGCGCGCGTAGCTCTTCACGGTGCGCCACCCCGCGCGACCGGCTCCGTCGACGGCGGGACGCGCGACGCGCGGGAACAACCGGGTCGTCCAGCGCCAGATGCCGGCACCGTCGGCGAGCAGGCAGAGGAGGATGAACAGCGTCAGGAGCACGCCGGTTCCGACGTGACCGATCGTGGTGCCGATCGCCAGAGCGCCGGTCCAGAGCACCTCCGCCTGCTGCTGCAGGAAGGTGCCCGCCTGTCGGAGCCCGTCATCGATCTGCTGGGCGCTCAGGTGGAGCGGACCGTCGATGAGGTACTGGCGGAACTGCGAGACGGCTCCGACGGTGCGCTGACGCACCGAACCGAACTCTCGCGTGATCTGCCAGACGGCCAGCCAGACCAACCCCGAGATGACGGCGATGGTACCGAGGACCGTGACGACGATGGCCAGCCACTTCGGCCACCGGTGGCGCTGCAGGAACGAGAAGGCCGGCCACACCAGCGCGGTGACGAGGATCGCGATGAGCAGCGGCACGACCAGCAGCTTCAGCTGGATGACCACGAACACCACGACGGCCAGGGCGGCCGCGATCACGAGCAGGCGCCAGGCGTAGGCCGTGGCCTGCCGCAGCGCCGGGGGCACCGGCGGTTGCAGGTCGCTTGAAACCGTGCGCCGCTTGAGGGCGTCGAGGAACGATCCGCGAGGTTCGGGATCAGTGCCGCTCATCCCGTCAGCCTACCGCCGCCCTCCGACATGCACCGCCGAGCATGTCGGAGGTGGCCGATACGGTGACAGACATGACCACGACGCTCCGTCGCGCCGACGCCCGCCGCATCGCCTTGGCCGCCCAGGGCTTCGCCCGCCCCCGGCCCGGCACCGTCGGCACCCGGCAGATCACCAGCGCTCTGCACCGCATGCGCATCCTCCAGATCGACTCCGTCAACGTCTTCTCGCGCTCGCACTACATGCCGCTGTTCGCGCGCCTCGGCGCCTACGACACGGCCCTGCTCGACAAGCTGGCCTTCGCTCGGCGTCCGTCGTGGGTGGAGTCGTGGGCGCACGTCGCCTCGCTGGTGTCGGTCGACGACTGGCCGCTCCTGCAGTTCCGCCGCGACGATCTGCGGGCGAAGTACGGGCACGATGCCTGGGCCGAGGCCAATCAGCCCCTCCTGCAGTGGCTCCGCGACGAGCTCGCCGACCGCGGCCCCCTGCGCCCGGCCGAGATCGACCACGATGCGCGCAGCGGGTCGCGGGGGCCGTGGTGGGGCTGGGACGACGTCAAGAACGGCCTGGAACGCCTGTGGCTGTTCGGAGAGGTGGCCATCGCGGGGCGGCGCGGCTTCGAGCGGCGCTACGCCCTGGCATCCGACGTCCTGCCCTCCGAGGCCCTGCAGACCGCCGTCCCCCGTCCCGAGGCGATCGCCGAGCTGGTGCGCCGCGCCGCTGTGGCCTACGGCGTCGCGACGGCCGCCGACCTGGCCGATTACTGGCGCGTCCGCGATCGTCCCGCGGTGATGGCGGCGATCCACGATCTCGTCGAGGACGGAGAGCTGATCCCCGTCGAGGTCGAGGGCTGGGCGATCGCCGGCCGCCCCGCCAAAGCGTGGCTGCACCGCGACGCCGCGCGCCCCCGCAGAGTGGATGCCGCGGCGATCCTCACCCCGTTCGACCCGGTCGTGTGGTTCCGCGATCGCGCCGAGCGCCTGTTCGACTTCGACTACCGCATCGAGATCTACACACCGGCCCCCCAGCGCCGGTTCGGGTACTACTCGCTGCCCGTCCTCGTCGGAGACGACGTGGTCGGCCGGGTGGACCTCAAGGCCGATCGCGCGTCGGGCGCCCTGCGCGTGCAGTCCGCGTGGTGGGAGCAGGGTGCTGCGCCGGATGCCGCCGACCGTGTCGCCGCCGAGCTGCTCACGGCAGCGCGCTGGCAAGGCCTGGACCGCGTCACCGTGTCGCGGTGGGGTGATGCCACCGATGACCTGGCCGGGGCCCTGCGCGCCGAGCGGCATGACCACCCCGATGGTCGCGCGAACTGAAACGCGCCCCTTCTGCCGAAGCGGAGGGGGCGCGATTCGTCAGAACTGCACGCGGGGCGGTTCGGCGATCGCGGCGCCGTCGATGACCTCGAAGAACTCCCGCTCGTAGAAGCCGAGCTGACGGGCGAAGAGGTTGTTGGGGAACACCTTGATCTTGGTGTTCAGCTCGCGCACTCCGCCGTTGTAGAACCGGCGCGACGCCTGGATCTTGTCTTCGGTGTCGACGATCGAGTGCTGAAGCTGCAGGAAGTTCTGGCTGGCCTGGAGCTGCGGGTACGCCTCGGCGACCGCGAACAGCGACTTCAGCGCCTGCTGCATGTGGCCCTCGGCGACACCGGCCTCGGCAGGGCTCTGCGCCGAGAGCGTCTCGGCGCGGGCGCGCGTGACGTTCTCGAACACGGCCTTCTCGTGAGCCGCGTACCCCTTCACCGTCTCGATGAGGTTGGGCAGCAGGTCGGCGCGTCGCTTGAGCTGGACCGTGATGTCACTCCACGCCTCGTCGACACGCACGTTCAGCGCGACGAGGGCGTTGTAGGTGGCCCACAGGTAGATGCCGGCGATGATCAGGATGCCGACGATCACGATGACCGGTACGAGCCACTCCCACATAAGTCCCCACACTCCGTTCGAGAGATTGCCCTTCAGTGTAACCGCGGGCCGCACAGCGTTACCGGCAGTGGCCGGGGACTCCCAGGGGATGTCCACGAGACGGAGCACTGGTACCCCCGGTGGGACTCGAACCCACACTGAAGCGATTTTAAGTCGCCTGCCTCTGCCATTGGGCTACGGGGGCCCGAGCCTCCACCGTATCGCGGGGCGGCCGCGCGCCGGTCGCGCGGGGTGCCGCACCCGTTATGGGGCGGAGAAAGTGGCCTCGGGGCGTCGTAGGTGGCCCCGGGGCCACGACGAGACGCCGCACCGCCCCGATCACGCGCGCCCGGCACAGCCACCCCGACACGCGGACCCCGGACGCCGCAACCCGGCGCGGAATGCCTCACCCGTGACGGGGCGGCGAAAGTGGCCCCGCGGCATCCGGAAACGACGAGACCCCCGCACCCAGGGGCGCGAGGGTCTCGAACGAGGGCTTACTTGGCCGCGACGGGCTCGACCTTCTTCTCGGCCGGAGCCGCGGGGGCCTCGGCGGCGGGAGCTGCCGGACGCGGACGCGCTGCGAACTCCTCGAACGCGGCGCGCGGCTTCTGGACGGCCTCGAGGTTGACGACCTCGCGGCCGTGGAAGAAGTTCTGCATCCAGTCGCCGACCACGCGGAACTTGCGCTCCCACGTGGGCATGGCCAGGCCGTGGTACCCACGGTGGGCGAACCACGCGATGAGACCGGTCAGAGCGATGTTGCCCGACTGGAACGCACCGTTGTACAGGCCCAGGCCGGCGACGGCACCGAGGTTCTTGTGGTTGTACTCCTTGGGCTCTTCGCCGCGAAGGACGGCCACGAGGTTCTTGGCCATGAGCTTGCCCTGGCGCACCGCGTGCTGCGCGTTGGGGACGCAGAAACCGCCGACACCGCCACCCGAGAGGTCGGGAACCGCTGAAACGTCGCCGGCCGCCCAGGCACCCTCGACGATTTCGTCGTCGGTTCCGACGCGCAGGTCGGGGCGGGTGCGGATGCGACCGCGCTCTTCGACAGGGAGGTCGCTGCCACGGACGACCGTGGGGTTGGCCATGACTCCGGCCGTCCAGATGATCAGGTCGGTCGGGAGGTTCTCACCGGTGGAGAGCTCGACGATGCCGTCGACGGCACCCTTGACCTGCGTGTCGAGGTGCACGAAGGCACCCTTCTTCGCGAGGTCGGCGAGAACCCACTCGCTCGTCTTCTGCGAGACCTCGGGCATGATGCGCCCCATGGCCTCGATGAGGTGGAAGTGCGTGTCGTCGAACGACAGGGTCGGGTACTGCTTCAGTAGCGACGACGCGTAGGCGCGGAGCTCGGCGAAGACCTCGATACCGGCGAATCCGCCGCCGACGACCACGACGGTCAGCAGACGGTCGCGCTCGGGGCCGGCCGGCAGCACCGACGCCTTGTCGAAGTTCGACGTGAGGCGGTCGCGGATGGCGACGGCCTCTTCGATCGTCTTGAGTCCGATCGCGTTGTCGGCGATGCCGGGGATCGGGAAGGTGCGCGAGACGGCACCGGCGGTCACGACGATGTGGTCGTAGCTCTGCTCGAAGGTCTCGTCACCGGCGATCGGCGTGATCGTCGCGGTCTTGGTCGCGTGCGAGATGCCCGTGATCTTGCCCGCGATGACCGTCGTGCGCTTGAGGTGGCGACGAAGGCCCACCACGACGTGGCGCGGCTCGATCTCGCCCGCAGCGACCTCGGGGAGGAAGGGCTGATACGTCATGTACGGCAGCGGGTCAACGAGCGTGACGTCGGCTTCGTTACGGCCGAGGAGCTTCTCGAGCTTCCAGGCGGTGTAGAAACCTGCATAGCCCCCACCGACGATGAGGATTCTGGGCACGGTAGTGGTCACGATGTGAGGGACTCCTCGTTTGTGGTGCGGCTCGGCTCGCGGGAGACGCGCGCCTGTCGGATTCGCCGGGCAGCAGCAGTGACACCGAGCGCAATCATTATAGCGGCCAGTGTGGCAGCACCGAGCGGCAACGATCCGTAAAGAACGCTATCGCGAGACGGCAGCAGGGGCGAGCTCGCCGCCGGCGCGGCTTCGATCGGCGGCAGCGGGGGGATGACGACCGGGGTCGAGGTCGGCTCGGGCGACGGCTGCGCGTCCGCCCGGCGGTACAGCCGGATCCATTCCTCGAGGCTGCCCAGCGGGTTCTCCGACACGGTCTCGACCCGCGCCGACACGGCGGCCGCGGCATCCACCAGACCGTACCCGTAGAGCTTGTCGGGTCGCGCGGAAGCGCCCGCGGCCGGCTTCGCCGTCTGGATCAGGCGGTTGAGGACGTTGTCGGCATCCATTCCCGGATGCGCGGCGCGGACGAGAGCGGCGATGCCGGCGACGATCGGGGCGGCGCCACTCGTTCCGTTCCACTGCACCAGGGTGCCGTCGGCCGAGACGCCGATGAGTCGCTCGCTCGGGGCGGAGAGCCCGATGGTGATGCCCTGCGTCGACGCGTCGTTGCTCGCCGCGCCGGTCGGGTCGACGCCTCCCACGGCGAGCACCCCCGGAATGGTGGCGGGGGCGCCCACGCGGTCGGTGCCGCTCCCCCTGTTGCCCGCGGCGACCACGATCACGACGTCGTGGTCGAAGGCGTACTCGAAAGCGGTGTCCCAGCTGGTGTCCCAGTCGAGGGTGTTGGTCGTCAACGACATGTTGATGACCGTCGCACCGTTGTCGACCGCCCAGCGGATGGCGTCCGCGATCTGGTCGGTGAAGGGCTTGGTGCTCGCAGCCCCGAAGCCGACCGAGATGGACAGCAGCTCGGCTTCGGGCGCCACGCCGATCATGCCGCGACCGTTACCGGTGCCGCGTGCCGCGGCGAGAGAGGCCACCCAGCTGCCGTGGTTCGCGTCGACGGCACCGACGGGGGTGCGTCCGTCGGCGGCCCCCACGCCCGAGACGTCGGTGCCACCCGCGACGGCTCCGTTGAACTCGGCGGGACCGCGCCCGATCCCGGTGTCGATGACGGCGATCTTCTGCCCCGCGCCGCGCGTCGTCTTCCATGCCTCTCGGACGCCGTACTGGTCGAGCCAGTACTCGCCCGCGCGGACCGAGTCGGTCGGATCCTCGGGCACAGGATTGGCGGGCGCCTGCGGACTGACCGACGCCGGGACCGGCACGGCCGCCGCGGGCATGGTCGTCGCGCCGCTCAGCACCGTCACGAGAAGAACGGATGCCACGACGGCGACGACGCGCTTCATCCGCCGGTCCCGGGGCTTTCGCACTGGCACCGCTCGGGCGACCAGGTGCCGCGCGCGAGGGCGCGGTCGCCGATCGGATTGACGCCGGGGCCGGCCGCGAGCGCGTGCCCCGCCAGGGCGTGCAAACACTTCACGCGCGTGGGCATGCCTCCGGCCGAGATGCCAGCGATCTCTTCGGGCTCGCCGTACGCTGCGCGGTCGCGGAGGTACGCCTCGTGGGCCGCGCGGTACTGCTGCTGCAGCTCTTCGTCTTCGGCGAGCTCGTCGGAGAACTCCTTCATGACGTGCCCCGCCTCGAGCACCGACATCGCCGCCGTCGCGGCGGGGTGGGTGAGGTAGTAGAACGTGGGGAACGGGCTGCCGTCGTCGAGACGCGGCGAGGTCGCCACCACGGTCGGATTGCCGCACACGCAGCGCGCGGCGATCCCCACGACGCCGCGCGGTACACGGCCGAGCTGCGACTGCAGAACGGCCAGGTCGGCGTCGGAGGCGGGGGGAAGCGTTGCGGTAGTCATCGACTCCAGGGTACCCGGGGTCTCCGACACTCCGTCGGGCCGCTCAGCCGGCCGGGGCGTCGGGCGCGGGAGTCGGGTCCGGGACGCCGATCGTGATGTCGGGGACGGCGACCTGCGCGGCGCCCGACGAGGTGACCGAGCGGACGAGCTGCGCCATCCAGTCGGTACGGGTCTGCCCCACGTCTCCGCTGACGTCGTCCTGCTCCTGCGGTGTCGCCGAGGCGGGGAGGTCGTTGTCGATGAGGTAGACGACCTCGCCGGGGAAGGTGTACCCGAGCCGCTCGCGCGCCTGCGTCCGGATGTACGCGGGGTCCGACCATCGATCGCGCTGGGTCTGCAGGTCGGCGACCTCGGACTGGCTCAGCTGCACAGCGCTCCGCAACGCTTGGATCTGCTGACGCTGATCCATGTACGTCCCTACCGTCGGGACGAGCACGAAGGTCCCGAGCACGACCAGGCCCAGCATGATCACGACGAAGCCCGAGATGCGCACCCGCCCGAGCCACTCGCGCACGTCGACGCGGCGTTCCTCGGCCGAGGGGCGCACGGGCTGTCGCACGGGACGCGCGGGCGCCTTCGCCGAGCTCTTCGACGCCTTGGAACGCGACGTCGGAGCCTCGGATGCCGCGGGACGGCGGGGCGGCAGTGTCGGTCGCTCCACGGCATCCCTTCCGTCGTCATCCCGCCCGGGATTCGGGCCACGAGTGAGTCTACGTCGCCGGCCCGGGGCCCCTGGGGACGCGCCGGGTGCTCGGCATCCGTCCAGCGAAAACGACGAAGGAGGGGGAACCGTGCGGCTCCCCCTCCTCGATGGTCGGTCGATCAGCCCTTGAAACGGGGGAACGCCGATCGGCCCGCAAAGACCGCGGCGGTGCCGAGGTCTTCTTCGATGCGGAGCAGCTGGTTGTACTTCGCGACGCGCTCGCTACGTGCCGGGGCGCCGGTCTTGATCTGGCCGGCGTTGACCGCGACGGCGAGGTCGGCGATGGTGGTGTCCTCGGTCTCGCCTGAGCGGTGCGACAGCATCGAGGTGTAGCCCGAGCGGGTGGCCAGCGAGATCGCGTCGAGCGTCTCGGACAGCGTGCCGATCTGGTTGACCTTGACCAGCAGCGAGTTGGCGACGCCGAGGTCGATGCCCTGCTGCAGGCGCTTCGGGTTGGTGACGAACAGGTCGTCACCGACGAGCTGGACCTTGGAGCCGATGGCATCCGTCAGCTTCTTCCAGCCGTCCCAGTCGTCCTCGGCGAGGGCGTCCTCGATCGTGACGATCGGGAAGTTCGCGACGAGGTCGGCGAAGTAGTCGACGAGCGTGTCGACGCTCCACTCCTTGCCCTCGACGGTGTAGACGCCGTCCTTGTAGAACTCGGTGGCGGCGACGTCGAGGCCGACGGCGATGTCCGTGCCGGGGGTGAACCCGGCCTTCTCGATCGCGCGGATGAGGAAGTCGAGGCCCTCGCGGTTGCTGGGCAGGTCGGGGGCGAAGCCGCCCTCGTCGCCCAGGCCGGTGTTGTAGCCGGCCGACTTCAGCTCGCCCTTGAGGACGTGGTAGACCTCGGTGCCCCAGCGCAGCGACTCGCCGTAAGTCTCGGCGCCGATGGGGGCCAGGAAGAACTCCTGGAAGTCGATGCCGTTGTCGGCGTGCTCGCCACCGTTGATGACGTTGAACAGCGGAACGGGCAGCAGGTGCGCGTTGGGTCCGCCGAGGTAGCGGAAGAGGGGAAGGTCGGCGCTGTCCGCGGCGGCCTTGGCCACGGCGAGCGAGACGCCGAGGATGGCGTTGGCGCCGGTGCGCGACTTGTTCTCGGTGCCGTCGGTCTCGATGAGGATCTCGTCGATGATGCGCTGCTCGCTGGCCTCGACGCCCTCGATGGCGGGGCCGAGCTCGTCGACGACCGCGGCGACGGCCTTCAGCACGCCCTTGCCGCTGTAGCGGCTCTTGTCGCCGTCGCGCAGCTCGTAGGCCTCGAACGCGCCGGTGGACGCGCCGGAAGGGACGGCAGCCCGCTGGACGATTCCGTCGTCGAGGAGCACCTCCACCTCGACGGTCGGGTTACCGCGCGAATCCAGGATCTCGCGCGCGTTGACAGCCTCGATAAGTGCCACGAAGGACTCCTCGTTGGTTCTTGGGTGGAGAGGGGGCGGAGCGTCGTCGGTCCGTGGTCGAGTCTAGTGACCCCGTCCGTCGGGCGTGCGGCCGAGTCAGGACGCGGTCGGATCCACCACGATCGCCACCGCCACCCCGTCCCACCCCTTCCGGTCGAGGGTCTGCAGGGCGGTGGCGTCGAAACGGGGGTCGGAGCCGAGCATCAGGATGCCGCGGCGAGCGCCCTGCACCTTGCCGTCGGGCGTGTCGGCGTCGGCGACCTCTCCCCCGCGCACGACGTTGTCGACCACCACGACCGTGCCGGGTCGGCCGAGGCGCGCGGCCCAGTCGAGGTAGGTCTCGTTCGATTCCTTGTCGGCGTCGATGAAGACGAGGTCGAACGGCTCCTCGTCGACGAGGGTCGGCAGCACGTCCGCTCCGCGGCCGACGCGCACCTCGACGCGATCCGCGACTCCCGCACGCGCGAGGTTGGCGCGGGCGATCTCGGCGTTCGCCGGCTCCGCCTCGATGGTGACGACCCGTCCCGTCTCGCCGACGGCCCGGGCGAACCAGATCGTCGAGTACCCACCGAGAGTGCCGACCTCGAGCACTCGCCGCGCGCCGGCGATCCGCGTGAGCAGGTGCAGGAATTTCGCGTTGACCGGAGCCACCTCGATCGCGGGGAGCCCGGCGTGGTGTTGGGCGGCGAGCGCGGCCTCTCCCGCAGGGTCGGCCCCGATGAGGGTCTCGGTCAGGAACGCGTCGACGTCTTCGTGGGTGCGCACTCCCCCAGCCTGTCGGCGTGCGAGCGGCGGGTCAACGCTCTCCGCGCAGGTGGGCGCGCGTCATCTCGTCGTACTCCTCGTCCGAGAGCTCGTCGAAGCCCTTGGCCTCGACCCGGTCGCTGCGCATCCACCGGACCATGAGGATCACGAGGATCGGCACGTCGGCGAACTCGGCGATGAACCAGATCATGTCGCCCGCGAGGTGCTGGTCGTGCAGCAGCGAGGGCCACCATGACACCGCCTGCGTGGCATCCGGGATCAGATCCAGCACGTTGTCGTTCAGACGCATCAGCAGACCGGGCACCGAGTCGATCAGCAGCTCGACGAACGCGAGCAGGAACTCGATCGCGATGAAGGTGCCGGTGTGGACCGCGCCGAGCGCCATCATCGGCAGCACCATCGCGAGCCCGACGAGGGGCACGACGATCCCGAGCGAGGCTTCGACCACCGGATTCACGCGCAGGATGCCGGCGATCGGGGTGAGGAAGAGGCAGAAGACCGCGGCGATGACGACGGTGGCGACCATCGCGTTGCCGAAGACGCGCGTGATCCTCGACGCGAGGAAGCGTTCGCGGATGCCCGAGGGGACGAGGTCGAGCGGGCGCCCGGCCGCGATACCGGCGGGGACCGCGAAGATGAGCAGGGCGACGCGCGTCGAGAACGCCCACCGCAGCTCTGATGAGTACACCCCGAGGAAGCCGAGCTCGATCACCGCGTAGGGCAGCAGCCCGAGCGCGAAGAAGCCGATCGTGCGCAGTACGGGCCAGGTCTCTGCGCGTCGGCGGACGCGTCGAACGCCCGAGAGGTAGACCGCGGATGCCACGAAGAGCACGCCGAGCGTGATCGGATCGGCGCGCCAGGTGCTGAGGAAGACATCGAGGGGAGGCGTGGAAGAACGGTAGAACCGCGAGCTATGCGTCCGCCGGGGATCGGGGGCGGACCGAACTCCTGAGGTTTCGGCGCGCGTGGCGCCTGAGCCGCAGGAATCCGGCGCGGGAAGTGCTCGCCCGATCAGCGATTCAGGAGTTCTGCTCGCTCGCGCGGTCCGGCACATCACCGGCGCGCGCGCCGGGCCGACGCACCGGTTCGAGAGCCGCGAGCAGCGCCGGGAGCAGCGCATCCGCCGTCCGCCGGTACCCGAGTGCGCTGGGGTGGAACCGGTCCACGCTGAACATCTCGTCGGGTCGCTCCGCGAACACCGGGCCGACCGCCCGCGCGAGGGCCACAACCCGCCCTCCGGCACGGTGGACCGCCGCGGCCTGCGCCGACGCCAGCTGCCGCGACGAGCGGGCCGCGAGAGCGCGCAGCGGCTGCGGAATCGCCCGGAGGGTCCCGAGGTCGGGACACGTGCCGACGACGACAGGTATCCCGCGCCCGCGCAACTCGCGCACGACCTGCTCCAGCTGCTCCGCCGAGCGCGACGCCGGTATGCGGTGCGTCACGTCGTTCCCGCCCACGACGATGACCGCGGCATCCGGCCGGTACCCCTCCGGGAGCGCGGCGACCTGACCGGCCAGGGCCGAGGTCTCCGAACCCACCACCGCGGCGGTCCGCAACCGCACCGGGCGCCCGGCCTCACGGGCGATGCCCTTCGCCAGCCGCGCGCCGAGCGTGTCTCGACGGTGTCCCGCGCCGAGACCCGCGGCGATCGAGTCGCCGAGCACGAGCAGCTCGACCGGCTCGCCCGGGTGCTTCTTGCGGCGCCAGACGCGGTCGGCGTCGAGCGCCTGCTCGCCGAGGGGCTTGCCGATGTGGCGCCGGGCGATCGCCGCCTGACGGGAGATGAGGGTCCGCAGCCCCACGGCCCCGGCGCCGGCGAGCGCGACGACCGACGCCGCGGTCAGGGTCACCGGTCGACGCGTTCGCATCCTCCGATGACACCCGCCCGCGGTGAACGAGCGGTGGACGCGCCGTGACGATGGGGAGACGTCGGGCTCCCGGCATCCCGTGAACACCATCGAGACGGGATGCCGCGACTCACCGCGCCGCCGACCGGCTCCGCGCGCGCAGGGCCACGGCGAGAGCGAGCACGGCCACCGCCAGCACGATGTCGAGGGCGAGCCCCGCGAGCAGCTCAGTGCGGCCGGCGACGCCGGTGAGCGTCACGATTCCTCCGATGACGATCACACCGAACGAGAGGGCGAGCTGCTGCGCGGTGCTGAACATCCCGCCCGACAGGCCGGCAGCCTCGACGGGCACCTCGCGCACCACGAGCTGGGTGAGCGGCGAGAAGATGAGCGCCTGCCCCGCCCCGAGCACGACGAGAGCGGGCTGCAGCCACAGGCCGATGTCGTGCCCCCACCCGAAGACGAGCGTCACCGCCATTGCGACGAGCGCGACGATCTGCATCGAGACGCCGAGCACGAGGGTCGAGTCCCCGATCTTGGCCTGGATGCGAGCGACGGCCAGCGACATCGCGGCGAACACGACGGCGAACGGCAAGAGAGCCATCCCGGCCTCGAGTGACGACAGCCCTCCCGCCTCGACCGCGCGCGGGAAGACGTAGAGCAGGGCCGAGTACCCGGCGAAGAAGAGCGCCGCGGCGGCCAGGCCCAGCTGCAGGGGCCGCAGTCGCAGCACGCTGGGCGGCAGCAGGGGAACCCGGCCCGAGCGTTCGATCGCGTTCTGGTGCATCCACATCGCCCCCAGAGACACCGCCGCGACGACCAGCGCGACCGCCACGGGCCACGACCAGTTCCAGACCGGACCGAAGGTCAGCGCCACCGAGACAGCCAGGATGCCGAGGCCGAGTGCCGCCGTGCCCACCAGGTCGATCGCGACGACCTCGTGCGCGCGGGAGCGCGGTGCCAGAGGGGCGAGCGAGATCGCGGCGACGGCGACGAGCGCGACGACCACGAAGACCGCGCGCCATCCCTCGACCGGCCCGAAAGACAAGGCGGCCAGTGCCCCTCCCGCGACCTGGCCGACGGCGGCGCCGATGCCGCCGCTCGCCCCGAACGCGGCGATCGCGCGGGTGCGCGCCGCGCCCTGCGATGTCGCCTGGATCGTCGCGAGCACCTGGGGTGTGCAGAGCGCCGCTCCGACTCCCTGCACGATCCGGGCGGCGATGAGCGTCTCGATCGACGGTGCGAGGGCGCAGGCGATCGCCGAGATGAGGAAGAGCCCCATCCCGACGACGTAGAGACGGTGCCGCCCGAAGCGATCGCCCAGTCGGCCGCCCAGGATGAGAAGCACGGCGAACGGGATGCCGTACCCCGCGATCACGAGCTCGAGGGCGACGTCCCCCGCCCCGAACCGCTCACGGAGAGTCGGCAGGATCACGGTCACCGCGTTGAAGGCGAAGGTCCCCACCCCGGGCCCCAGGAGGAATCCGAGGTAGCGCCACGTGGGCACCTCGGCGGAAGCGCCGGGGCGGATGGGCACCGGAGCGGTCCCGGTGCCGGGGTGTGCGGAAGTCGTCATGGTGCCAGCATGCGGGCCGTCGCATCCTGGTACCAGGAGTGCGCTCATCCTGGTAGTGGCACCACTCCCCTCCGACGTCGCGATGATGGAAGCGCGTCCTATGATCGCCGGAGACGGAGGGATGCCATGACTCGATCCGACGATGTGCGCGCCGAATTCGCGGGGTTCCTCCGCAGCAGACGAGCGCGCCTCCGCCCCTCCGACGTGGGGCTTCCCGAGGGGATACGACGCCGCGTCGCTGGCCTGCGCCGCGAAGAGGTCGCACAGCTCGCCGGGGTGGGGCTGACCTGGTACACCTGGCTCGAGCAGGGGCGTCCGATCGCGGCCTCCGCCCAGGTCGTCGCCGCGATCGCGCGAGCACTCCGGCTGAGCGATGACGAACGAGACCACCTGTTCGCCCTCGCCGACCTGCCGGTGCCCGACCGCGAGGCGCGGCTGTGCGTCGGAGCCACCCATCTCGACCTGCTCGAGAAGCTCCTCCCCTACCCGGCCGCGGTCCAGACCGCGCGTTTCGACATCCGCGCCTACAACCGCGCGTACCGGTATCTCTTCGACGACCTCGACGAGATGCCCGCCGAGCGACGCAATTGCGCCGTTCTGCTGTTCACCGATTCCGAGTGGCAGCGTTCGCACGTCGACCTCGACCACGCCCAGCGGAGGATCGCCGCGCGCCTGCGCGCCGCGTACGGCCGCCACCACGAGGAACCCTCCTGGCAGCGTTTCGTCGCCGAACTCGAGGAGGAGTCCCCGCGCTTCGCCGAACTGTGGCGGCTCGGCGACGTCGGAGGAGAACGCAACGCGAACAAGCACCTCGTCCACGCCCGCGTGGGCGAACTCCATCTCGAGATGTCCAGTCTCTGGATCGACGACGGTCTGGGCTCGCGCGTGGTGTGGTTCTCTCCGCGCGATGCCGAGACCGCGGTTCGCCTGGAACGCCTCGCCGCGGAGAACCCTGCCGAAGCCCTCATCAGCGCGGTGGCGTGACCCCGACCCGCGCGCCGTGGGTCGGGGCACGGCAGCGGTGGCCGGCATCCCCTCCCGTCGGCGTCAGGCGAGCGGTTTGACCTCGAGGGTCTCGGGGGTCGTGTCGGCGTTCACGCTCGCGAACGAGGCGTAGCCGTCCGCCGCGGAACGCTCGAGCAGCGCTTTCATGTTCTTCGCGCGTTGCTCCACGCGCACGCGCGCGCCGTCGGCGATGAGCGCCGTCTTCAGCGCGAGCAGTCGCGCAAACGGCACGTCGCGATCGTGGACGAGGACGATCGCGCGCTCGCCGTCGGCGTCGGTGGCCGGCAGCAGGTCGACGATGCGCTCGAACCCGATCGAGAAGCCCACGGCCGGAACCTGCTGGCCGAGGAAGCGCCCGATCATGCCGTCGTACCGGCCGCCGCCGCCGAGCGAGTAGTCGACGCTCGGGTGGGCGAGCTCGAAGATCGTGCCCGTGTAGTAGCCCATGCCCCGCACGAGGAACGGGTCGAAGACCAGGGGAACGGCTCCCCCGCGCGCGGCGGCCACCGTGTCGCCGAGATCGACGAGGTGCGCGACGACCTCGTCCGGGATGCCGTCGGGCAGCGCCGCGCGGATGCCGGGCTCGTCGAACGACGGCTCGGCCGCGGGCCGCTCCAGGTAGGCGGCGAAGGCGTCGACGGCCGAGGCGTTCACCCCGCGTCCGCGGAGCTCTTCCACCACCCCCGAGGGGCCGACCTTGTCGAGCTTGTCGATCGTGATGAGCACACCCGGGCGCTCATCGGGCGCGAAGCCGAAGACGTCGAGCATCGCGTCGAGGGCGCGCCGGTCGTTGACGCGGATCGACCCGCCCTCGAGACCCAGCGCGTCGAGGACATCGAGGCTCGCGGTCATCAGTTCGGCCTCGGCACGCGCCGAGGCGTCGCCGATGATGTCGATGTCGCACTGCATGAACTGGCGGTAACGCCCCTTCTGCGGGCGCTCGGCGCGCCAGACCGGGGCGATCTGGATCGAGCGGAACACCGTCGGAAGCTGTGCGCGGTGCGTGGCGTAGAACCGGGCGAGGGGCACGGTGAGGTCGTAGCGCAGGCCCAGGTCGGCCAGCGCGGCAGGGTCGTCGGCGGCGCTGCGGATGCCCTCGGCATCCATCCCCCGCTTGAGGATGCTGAACGACAGCTTCTCGTTGTCGCCGCCGATCCCGGCGTGCAGGCGGTCGTAGTCCTCCATGACGGGGGTCTCGATCTCGTCGAAGCCGTGGGCGCGGTAACGCTCGCGGATGACGGCGAGCACGCGCTCGCGACGGGCCTTGTCAGCGGGGAGGAAGTCGCGCATGCCGCGCGGCGGGTTCACGGATGCCACGGCCCCATTCTTCCAGAGCGGCGCGGGCGGTCCGTCGTCCGGCGCGTCGCCCGCCGGCGGTCGAGATCACCCGCTCCGGCCGCACCGGACCGTGTACGCTCGCGCGGAGCCCGTCATCGCGGGCCCGCCTCCGCCTCCGCCTCACGCACCTCGGTCCGCAGGTCGCGCACGCGTTCGCGCAGGGCGCGCTCGGCGTCCCAGCCGCGCGAGCGCGCCAGATGCACGAGGGTCAGCAGCGCGTCGCCGAGCTCCGCTTCGGTCGCGGGGTCGGCCAGGTGATGCGTCGGCGCGCAGACACCGACCTGCGCGGCCTTCCCCATCACCTTCTGCGCGAGCGCGAGAGCGGGCATGTGGTCGCTGACCCCGTCGAGCACGCTGGTGCGCGTGCTCTTCTCGGCGGCCTTGGCCGCGTTCCAGTGCACCAGCACCTCTTCGGGTGTGGTGGCCACGGCATCCGCGAACACGTGCGGATGCCGCCGCACCATCTTCTCGGTGAGTCCCCGGGCCACGTCGTCGATGTCGAAGGGATCGTCGGCATCGCCCGCGGCGATCTCGGCATGGAACAGCACCTGCCAGAGCAGGTCGCCGAGCTCCTCGCGCAGGTCGGCGCGCGTCCCGGACTCGACGGCGTCGATGACCTCGGCACTCTCTTCGACGAGGTACGGCACGAGGTCGCGGTGGTCGATGGTCCGCGTCCAGGCGCAGCGCGCGCGCACGGTTCGCATGGTGTCGGCGGCCTCCCGCAGGTCGTCGCTCACGGTTCCTCCTTCGGCGGGCCCGGCGGTCCGCTCGCCACGAGTATCCCCCCGCGCCGAGGCGCGCGGCGCCCGCCCGTGCCGTAAGACGGAGATTTCGGGATGCCGAGCCCCCGCGCCCCGAATCACTGCGGTGACACCCGGGCGCGGCCGAAGATTGTCCGGTGTTCGACCCGTCGGACGGTCGCATGCCGTTACACGTGAATCGGTGCGCCCTCGACGCCGATAATCTGGGGCGTGTGCGTGAACTGACCCCGACCGAGGCCATCGACCTCGTGGGCCGCTTCGAAGCCGGCCAGGAGCTCCCCGAACAGATGCGTGCCGATGTGCGCCTGCTGGGATCGCTCCTGGGCCGCGTCCTTCAGGAGAGCGGCTCCCCCGGACTGTACGACGACGTCGAGCGACTGCGATCGGCGACGATCCAGGCCTACACCGACGAGACGCCCGAGGCGTTCGAACGGGCGGCCGCGATCGCCGACGGCTTCTCGATCGAGCGGGCGGACGAGGTGGCCCGGGCCTTCACGGCCTACTTCCATCTCGTGAACCTCGTCGAGGAGCACCAGCGCGTCCGCGTGCTGCGCGAGCGTGGCGATCATCCCTCGCGCAGCGGCACCCCCGACACGATCGCGAGCGCTTTCGAGCGGCTCTCGAGCGAGGTCGGCGAAGAGACGGCGCTCGCACGCCTCCAGGCGCTCCGCTTCCACCCGGTCTTCACCGCGCACCCCACCGAGGCCCGCCGCCGCGCGATATCGACCAGCATCCGACGTCTTTCCGAGCTGCTGTCGGAGCACGACGACGCCTCCGCGGGTGGCACCGAGAGCCGTCGTGCCGAGCGTCGCATGCTCGAAGAGATCGACACGCTCTGGCGCACCGCCCCTCTACGGCGTGAGAAGCCGTCGCCCGTCGACGAGGTCCGCTCCGTCATGTCCGTGTTCGATGAGACGCTCTACACCGCGGTCCCGCGCGTCTACCGCCGCATCGACGACATCCTGCAGGGCGAGAACGCCGGATCCCGCGCGCCGATCGTCAAGCCGTTCGTGCGCGTCGGCTCGTGGGTCGGCGGCGACCGTGACGGAAACCCCTTCGTCACGGCATCCGTCACCCGCAAGGCCGCGGCGATCGCGAGCGAGCACGTGCTCCTCGGGCTCGAGCGCACGACCCAGCGCGTGGGGCGCGGTTTGACCTTGGATGCCGAGAGTACCCCGCCCAGCGACGCTCTCGTCGCGCTGTGGCACCGCTTGCGCGCCGCCGATGAGGACGCTGCGGCCGAGATCGCCGAGCGCTCCCCCGACGAGCCGCACCGGCGGATCCTGCTGCTGCTCGCCCGCAAGATCGCGGCGACCCGTACCCGCAACGCCGACCTCGCGTACCGCGACCCCGAGCACCTGCTCGCCGACCTGCGCACCGTGCAGGATTCGCTGGTGGCGGCGGGTGCCGCTCGTCAGGCCTACGGCGCCCTGCAGCGTCTCGTGTGGCAGGTCGAGACCTACGGCTTCCACCTGACCGAGCTCGAGGTGCGTCAGCACTCCGCCGTGCACCGCAAGGTCCTCGACGAGCTGCGCGCCGGCGGAGCCCGGAGCGAGCAGACTGACGAGGTCCTCGAGGTCTTCCGCTCGATCGCGTACGTGCAGGAGCGCTTCGGACCGCGCGCCGCCGGACGCTACATCGTCTCCTTCACACAGTCGGCCGAAGACCTCGCCAACGTGCACGAGCTCGCCTCGTACGCGATGGGCCCGGGCGAGACGCTTCCGGTGCTCGATGTCATCCCGCTGTTCGAGACCTTCGCCGACCTGCAGGCGGCTCCCGGCATCCTGGCCGAGATCGTGTCGCACCCCTCGTTCGTGAGCCGACTGGATGCCACGGGTCGCCGCCTCGAGGTCATGCTCGGCTACTCCGACTCGTCGAAGGACGTCGGCCCGGTCGCGGCGAACCTCGCCCTCTACGAGGCCCAAGCCGAGATCTCCACGTGGGCCCAGGCCGAGGGCATCGAACTGACGCTGTTCCACGGTCGCGGCGGGGCCCTGGGCCGCGGCGGTGGGCCCGCCAACTCCGCGATCCTCGCGCAGCCGCCCCACTCGGTGGACGGCCGGTTCAAGCTCACCGAGCAGGGCGAGGTCATCTTCGCTCGGTACGGCGACGCGGACATCGCCATGCGTCACATCGATCAGGTGGCGGCCGCCGTTCTCACGGCATCCTCCCCCTCAATCGAACGTCGTAATCGTGGCGCCGCCGAGGCGTTCGCCGACGTGGCGAGCACGATGGACGTCGCTTCGCGCGAGCGGTTCTTCGCCCTCGTCAAGGCTCCGGGCTTCGCACCCTGGTTCGCCACGGTCACCCCGATGGAAGAACTCGGACATCTGGCGCTCGGTTCGCGTCCCGCGCGACGCGGTCTGTCGGTCGAATCGCTCGAGGACCTCCGCGCCATCCCGTGGGTGTTCTCGTGGACGCAGGCGCGCATCAACCTCGCCGGCTGGTTCGGTCTGGGCACGGCCCTCGACGCTGTGGGCGACGAGCAGCGTCTGCGCGACGCGTACGAGCAGTGGCCGCTGTTCCGCACGATGATCGACAACGTCGCCATGAGCCTCGCCAAGGCCGACGAGCGCATTGCCCGCCGCTACCTGGCCCTCGGCGACCGCGACGACCTCGCGCAGCTCGTGATGGACGAGATGCTCCTCACCCGATCCTGGGTCGAGCGCATCACCGGAGGCGACCTGCTGGGCAACAAGCCCATCCTCCAGCGCGCCGTCAAGATGCGCAGTCCCTACGTCGACGCGCTCTCGCTTCTGCAGCTCCGGGCTCTGCGCGCGCTGCGGGATGCGGACTCCGACAACCCGACTCCGGATGCCGAACACCAGCGCCTCCTGCTGCTGTCGGTGAGCGGAGTGGCCGCCGGTCTGCAGAACACCGGCTGACGTTCAGGACCGATACGGCGCGCCGCTCCTCTCTCAGAGGGGCGGCGCGTCTTTCGTGATGTCGACGGTCTCGTGGTCGACGCGTCGGTCCGTCCGGTGCCGCGACAAGCTTCGACCGTAGCGTTCCGTGAGCTGCACCATGAGATCGGGCGTCTGCCGATCCAAGGCGAAGACGTAACCCGGGAAGTCGAGTTCCTTCTGTGCGGCCCAGATCTCCTCGTGCCGGTCGGGAGGCAGGATCTGCAGGGGATCCCCCACGGCCACCCAGGCGATCGGGACGACGGTGTCCGGGGGCAGCAGGGTTCGCACGTGCACGACGGCGTTGATCCGCACTTCGCTACGATCGCCCACCACCGCGCCGTTGAAGATGCGCGTGCCGGTCGCGAGAAAGACCTCTTCGCCGATGTCGGCGCCCGCGATGCTCGCCATCGGGCCGATCAGGGTGTGGGCACCGACGTGAACGGCGTGCGCCGAGCTCGCGCGCACGAGAGCGTTCTCCATCACGATGGAGTCGTCGCAGAGGACGACGGGGCTCCCCTCGGACGTGATCACCGCACCGTGGAGAACTTGGCATCCGGCGCCTATCCTCACGTCGCCGCTGATCACCGCCGTGGGGGCGATGGTGGCATCCGGGTGGATCCGGGGCTCGACCCCCAGGTGTGTGTAGAGCATGACGGCGTCCCTTCTCGGTGCCGTCAGCGTAGACCCGGGGTCGCCCCCATCGATACGCCGGGGTACGGCGAAGCGCCGGTGCCCACACCACCTTCTCTGGGTGGTGTGGGCACCGGCGCTGAAACCCAATCCCCGGGCGGTCGACCGGGGTCGATCACCGGGGGATTGTGCCCGTAAATGCGAAATGGCCACCCAACTTTGGGTGGCCATTTCGACTAAGGGAAGTCCGGCGGTGTC